>NZ_JAUFQI010000009.1:27500-40000 GCF_030409715.1 Reinekea marina | reverse complement strand
GGGGGGGGGGGGGGGGGGGGGGGGGGGGGGGGGGGGGGGGGGGGGGGGGGGGGGGGGGGGGGGGGGGGGGGGGGGGGGGGGGGGGGGGGGGGGGGGGGGGGGGGGGGGGGGGGGGGGGGGGGGGGGGGGGGGGGGGGGGGGGGGGGGGGGGGGGGGGGGGGGGGGGGGGGGGGGGGGGTGGGGGGGGGGGGGGGGGGGGGGGGGGGGGGGGGGGGGGGGGGGGGGGGGGGGGGGGGGGTGGGGGGGGGGGGGGGGGGGGGGGGGGGGGGGGGGGGGGGGGGGGGGGGGGGGGGGGGGGGGGGGGGGGGGGGGGGGGGGGGGGGGGGGGGGGGGGGGGGGGGGGGGGGGGGGGGGGGGGGGGGGGGGGGGGGGGGGGGGGGGGGGGGGGGGGGGGGGGGGGGGGGGGGGGGGGGGGGGGGGGGGGGGGGGGGGGGGGGGGGGGGGGGGGGGGGGGGGGGGGGGGGGGGGGGGGGGGGGGGGGGGGGGGGGGGGGGGGGGGGGGGGGGGGGGGGGGGGGGGGGGGGGGGGGGGGGGGGGGGGGGGGGGGGGGGGGGGGGGGGGGGGGGGGGGGGGGGGGGGGGGGGGGGGGGGGGGGGGGGGGGGGGGGGGGGGGGGGGGGGGGGGGGGGGGGGGGGGGGGGGGGGGGGGGGGGGGGGGGGGGGGGGGGGGGGGGGGGGGGGGGGGGGGGGGGGGGGGGGGGGGGGGGGGGGGGGGGGGGGGGGGGGGGGGGGGGGGGGGGGGGGGGGGGGGGGGGGGGGGGGGGGGGGGGGGGGGGGGGGGGGGGGGGGGGGGGGGGGGGGGGGGGGGGGGGGGGGGGGGGGGGGGGGGGGGGGGGGGGGGGGGGGGGGGGGGGGGGGGGGGGGGGGGGGGGGGGGGGGGGGGGGGGGGGGGGGGGGGGGGGGGGGGGGGGGGGGGGGGGGGGGGGGGGGGGGGGGGGGGGGGGGGGGGGGGGGGGGGGGGGGGGGGGGGGGGGGGGGGGGGGGGGGGGGGGGGGGGGGGGGGGGGGGGGGGGGGGGGGGGGGGGGGGGGGGGGGGGGGGGGGGGGGGGGGGGGGGGGGGGGGGGGGGGGGGGGGGGGGGGGGGGGGGGGGGGGGGGGGGGGGGGGGGGGGGGGGGGGGGGGGGGGGGGGGGGGGGGGGGGGGGGGGGGGGGGGGGGGGGGGGGGGGGGGGGGGGGGGGGGGGGGGGGGGGGGGGGGGGGGGGGGGGGGGGGGGGGGGGGGGGGGGGGGGGGGGGGGGGGGGGGGGGGGGGGGGGGGGGGGGGGGGGGGGGGGGGGGGGGGGGGGGGGGGGGGGGGGGGGGGGGGGGGGGGGGGGGGGGGGGGGGGGGGGGGGGGGGGGGGGGGGGGGGGGGGGGGGGGGGGGGGGGGGGGGGGGGGGGGGGGGGGGGGGGGGGGGGGGGGGGGGGGGGGGGGGGGGGGGGGGGGGGGGGGGGGGGGGGGGGGGGGGGGGGGGGGGGGGGGGGGGGGGGGGGGGGGGGGGGGGGGGGGGGGGGGGGGGGGGGGGGGGGGGGGGGGGGGGGGGGGGGGGGGGGGGGGGGGGGGGGGGGGGGGGGGGGGGGGGGGGGGGGGGGGGGGGGGGGGGGGGGGGGGGGGGGGGGGGGGGGGGGGGGGGGGGGGGGGGGGGGGGGGGGGGGGGGGGGGGGGGGGGGGGGGGGGGGGGGGGGGGGGGGGGGGGGGGGGGGGGGGGGGGGGGGGGGGGGGGGGGGGGGGGGGGGGGGGGGGGGGGGGGGGGGGGGGGGGGGGGGGGGGGGGGGGGGGGGGGGGGGAGGGGGGGGGGGGGGGGGGGGGGGGGGGGGGGGGGGGGGGGGGGGGGGGGGGGGGGGGGGGGGGGGGGGGGGGGGGGGGGGGGGGGGGGGGGGGGGGGGGGGGGGGGGGGGGGGGGGGGGGGGGGGGGGGGGGGGGGGGGGGGGGGGGGGGGGGGGGGGGGGGGGGGGGGGGGGGGGGGGGGGGGGGGGGGGGGGGGGGGGGGGGGGGGGGGGGGGGGGGGGGGGGGGGGGGGGGGGGGGGGGGGGGGGGGGGGGGGGGGGGGGGGGGGGGAGGGGGGGGGGGGGGGGGGGGGGGGGGGGGGGGGGGGGGGGGGGGGGGGGGGGGGGGGGGGGGGGGGGGGGGGGGGGGGGGGGGGGGGGGGGGGGGGGGGGGGGGGGGGGGGGGGGGGGGGGGGGGGGGGGGGGGGGGGGGGGGGGGGGGGGGGGGGGGGGGGGGGGGGGGGGGGGGGGGGGGGGGGGGGGGGGGGGGGGGGGGGGGGGGGGGGGGGGGGGGGGGGGGGGGGGGGGGGGGGGGGGGGGGGGGGGGGGGGGGGGGGGGGGGGGGGGGGGGGGGGGGGGGGGGGGGGGGGGGGGGGGGGGGGGGGGGGGGGGGGGGGGGGGGGGGGGGGGGGGGGGGGGGGGGGGGGGGGGGGGGGGGGGGGGGGGGGGGGGGGGGGGGGGGGGGGGGGGGGGGGGGGGGGGGGGGGGGGGGGGGGGGGGGGGGGGGGGGGGGGGGGGGGGGGGGGGGGGGGGGGGGGGGGGGGGGGGGGGGGGGGGGGGGGGGGGGGGGGGGGGGGGGGGGGGGGGGGGGGGGGGGGGGGGGGGGGGGGGGGGGGGGGGGGGGGGGGGGGGGGGGGGGGGGGGGGGGGGGGGGGGGGGGGGGGGGGGGGGGGGGGGGGGGGGGGGGGGGGGGGGGGGGGGGGGGGGGGGGGGGGGGGGGGGGGGGGGGGGGGGGGGGGGGGGGGGGGGGGGGGGGGGGGGGGGGGGGGGGGGGGGGGGGGGGGGGGGGGGGGGGGGGGGGGGGTGGGGGGGGGGGGGGGGGGGGGGGGGGGGGGGGGGGGGGGGGGGGGGGGGGGGGGGGGGGGGGGGGGGGGGGGGGGGGGGGGGGGGGGGGGGGGGGGGGGGGGGGGGGGGGGGGGGGGGGGGGGGGGGGGGGGGGGGGGGGGGGGGGGGGGGGGGGGGGGGGGGGGGGGGGGGGGGGGGGGGGGGGGGGGGGGGGGGGGGGGGGGGGGGGGGGGGGGGGGGGGGGGGGGGGGGGGGGGGGGGGGGGGGGGGGGGGGGGGGGGGGGGGGGGGGGGGGGGGGGGGGGGGGGGGGGGGGGGGGGGGGGGGGGGGGGGGGGGGGGGGGGGGGGGGGGGGGGGGGGGGGGGGGGGGGGGGGGGGGGGGGGGGGGGGGGGGGGGGGGGGGGGGGGGGGGGGGGGGGGGGGGGGGGGGGGGGGGGGGGGGGGGGGGGGGGGGGGGGGGGGGGGGGGGGGGGGGGGGGGGGGGGGGGGGGGGGGGGGGGGGGGGGGGGGGGGGGGGGGGGGGGGGGGGGGGGGGGGGGGGGGGGGGGGGGGGGGGGGGGGGGGGGGGGGGGGGGGGGGGGGGGGGGGGGGGGGGGGGGGGGGGTGGGGGGGGGGGGGGGGGGGGGGGGGGGGGGGGGGGGGGGGGGGGGGGGGGGGGGGGGGGGGGGGGGGGGGGGGGGGGGGGGGGGGGGGGGGGGGGGGGGGGGGGGGGGGGGGGGGGGGGGGGGGGGGGGGGGGGGGGGGGGGGGGGGGGGGGGGGGGGGGGGGGGGGGGGGGGGGGGGGGGGGGGGGGGGGGGGGGGGGGGGGGGGGGGGGGGGGGGGGGGGGGGGGGGGGGGGGGGGGGGGGGGGGGGGGGGGGGGGGGGGGGGGGGGGGGGGGGGGGGGGGGGGGGGGGGGGGGGGGGGGGGGGGGGGGGGGGGGGGGGGGGGGGGGGGGGGGGGGGGGGGGGGGGGGGGGGGGGGGGGGGGGGGGGGGGGGGGGGGGGGGGGGGGGGGGGGGGGGGGGGGGGGGGGGGGGGGGGGGGGGGGGGGGGGGGGGGGGGGGGGGGGGGGGGGGGGGGGGGGGGGGGGGGGGGGGGGGGGGGGGGGAGGGGGGGGGGGGGGGGGGGGGGGGGGGGGGGGGGGGGGGGGGGGGGGGGGGGGGGGGGGGGGGGGGGGGGGGGGGGGGGGGGGGGGGGGGGGGGGGGGGGGGGGGGGGGGGGGGGGGGGGGGGGGGGGGGGGGGGGGGGGGGGGGGGGGGGGGGGGGGGGGGGGGGGGGGGGGGGGGGGGGGGGGGGGGGGGGGGGGGGGGGGGGGGGGGGGGGGGGGGGGGGGGGGGGGGGGGGGGGGGGGGGGGGGGGGGGGGGGGGGGGGGGGGGGGGGGGGGGGGGGGGGGGGGGGGGGGGGGGGGGGGGGGGGGGGGGGGGGGGGGGGGGGGGGGGGGGGGGGGGGGGGTGGGGGGGGGGGGGGGGGGGGGGGGGGGGGGGGGGGGGGGGGGGGGGGGGGGGGGGGGGGGGGGGGGGGGGGGGGGGGGGGGGGGGGGGGGGGGGGGGGGGGGGGGGGGGGGGGGGGGGGGGGGGGGGGGGGGGGGGGGGGGGGGGGGGGGGGGGGGGGGGGGGGGGGGGGGGGGGGGGGGGGGGGGGGGGGGGGGGGGGGGGGGGGGGGGGGGGGGGGGGGGGGGGGGGGGGGGGGGGGGGTGGGGGGGGGTGGGGGGGGGGGGGGGGGGGGGGGGGGGGGGGGGGGGGGGGGGGGGGGGGGGGGGGGGGGGGGGGGGGGGGGGGGGGGGGGGGGGGGGGGGGGGGGGGGGGGGGGGGGGGGGGGGGGGGGGGGGGGGGGGGGGGGGGGGGGGGGGGGGGGGGGGGGGGGGGGGGGGGGGGGGGGGGGGGGGGGGGGGGGGGGGGGGGGGGGGGGGGGGGGGGGGGGGGGGGGGGGGGGGGGGGGGGGGGGGGGGGGGGGGGGGGGGGGGGGGGGGGGGGGGGGGGGGGGGGGGGGGGGGGGGGGGGGGGGGGGGGGGGGGGGGGGGGGGGGGGGGGGGGGGTGTTGTTTTGGGGGTGGGGGGGGGGGGGGGGGGGGGGGGGGGGGGGGGGGGGGGGGGGGGGGGGGGGGGGGGGGGGGGGGGGGGGGGGGGGGGGGGGGGGGGGGGGGGGGGGGGGGGGGGGGGGGGGGGGGGGGGGGGGGGGGGGGGGGGGGGGGGGGGGGGGGGGGGGGGGGGGGGGGGGGGGGGGGGGGGGGGGGGGGGGGGGGGGGGGGGGGGGGGGGGGGGGGGGGGGGGGGGGGGGGGGGGGGGGGGGGGGGGGGGGGGGGGGGGGGGGGGGGGGGGGGGGGGGGGGGGGGGGGGGGGGGGGGGGGGGGGGGGGGGGGGGGGGGGGGGGGGGGGGGGGGGGGGGGGGGGGGGGGGGGGGGGGGGGGGGGGGGGGGGGGGGGGGGGGGGGGGGGGGGGGGGGGGGGGGGGGGGGGGGGGGGGGGGGGGGGGGGGGGGGGGGGGGGGGGGGGGGGGGGGGGGGGGGGGGGGGGGGGGGGGGGGGGGGGGGGGGGGGGGGGGGGGGGGGGGGGGGGGGGGGGGGGGGGGGGGGGGGGGGGGGGGGGGGGGGGGGGGGGGGGGGGGGGGGGGGGGGGGGGGGGGGGGGGGGGGGGGGGGGGGGGGGGGGGGGGGGGGGGGGGGGGGGGGGGGGGGGGGGGGGGGGGGGGGGGGGGGGGGGGGGGGGGGGGGGGGGGGGGGGGGGGGGGGGGGGGGGGGGGGGGGGGGGGGGGGGGGGGGGGGGGGGGGGGGGGGGGGGGGGGGGGGGGGGGGGGGGGGGGGGGGGGGGGGGGGGGGGGGGGGGGGGGGGGGGGGGGGGGGGGGGGGGGGGGGGGGGGGGGGGGGGGGGGGGGGGGGGGGGGGGGGGGGGGGGGGGGGGGGGGGGGGGGGGGGGGGGGGGGGGGGGGGGGGGGGGGGGGGGGGGGGGGGGGGGGGGGGGGGGGGGGGGGGGGGGGGGGGGGGGGGGGGGGGGGGGGGGGGGGGGGGGGGGGGGGGGGGGGGGGGGGGGGGGGGGGGGGGGGGGGGGGGGGGGGGGGGGGGGGGGGGAGGGGGGGGGGGGGGGGGGGGGGGGGGGGGGGGGGGGGGGGGGGGGGGGGGGGGGGGGGGGGGGGGGGGGGGGGGGGGGGGGGGGGGGGGGGGGGGGGGGGGGGGGGGGGGGGGGGGGGGGGGGGGGGGGGGGGGGGGGGGGGGGGGGGGGGGGGGGGGGGGGGGGGGGGGGGGGGGGGGGGGGGGGGGGGGGGGGGGGGGGGGGGGGGGGGGGGGGGGGGGGGGGGGGGGGGGGGGGGGGGGGGGGGGGGGGGGGGGGGGGGGGGGGGGGGGGGGGGGGGGGGGGGGGGGGGGGGGGGGGGGGGGGGGGGGGGGGGGGGGGGGGGGGGGGGGGGGGGGGGGGGGGGGGGGGGGGGGGGGGGGGGGGGGGGGGGGGGGGGGGGGGGGGGGGGGGGGGGGGGGGGGGGGGGGGGGGGGGGGGGGGGGGGGGGGGGGGGGGGGGGGGGGGGGGGGGGGGGGGGGGGGGGGGGGGGGGGGGGGGGGGGGGGGGGGGGGGGGGGGGGGGGGGGGGGGGGGGGGGGGGGGGGGGGGGGGGGGGGGGGGGGGGGGGGGGGGGGGGGGGGGGGGGGGGGGGGGGGGGGGGGGGGGGGGGGGGGGGGGGGGGGGGGGGGGGGGGGGGGGGGGGGGGGGGGGGGGGGGGGGGGGGGGGGGGGGGGGGGGGGGGGGGGGGGGGGGGGGGGGGGGGGGGGGGGGGGGGGGGGGGGGGGGGGGGGGGGGGGGGGGGGGGGGGGGGGGGGGGGGGGGGGGGGGGGGGGGGGGGGGGGGGGGGGGGGGGGGGGGGGGGGGGGGGGGGGGGGGGGGGGGGGGGGGGGGGGGGGGGGGGGGGGGGGGGGGGGGGGGGGGGGGGGGGGGGGGGGGGGGGGGGGGGGGGGGGGGGGGGGGGGGGGGGGGGGGGGGGGGGGGGGGGGGGGGGGGGGGGGGGGGGGGGGGGGGGGGGGGGGGGGGGGGGGGGGGGGGGGGGGGGGGGGGGGGGGGGGGGGGGGGGGGGGGGGGGGGGGGGGGGGGGGGGGGGGGGGGGGGGGGGGGGGGGGGGGGGGGGGGGGGGGGGGGGGGGGGGGGGGGGGGGGGGGGGGGGGGGGGGGGGGGGGGGGGGGGGGGGGGGGGGGGGGGGGGGGGGGGGGGGGGGGGGGGGGGGGGGGGGGGGGGGGGGGGGGGGGGGGGGGGGGGGGGGGGGGGGGGGGGGGGGGGGGGGGGGGGGGGGGGGGGGGGGGGGGGGGGGGGGGGGGGGGGGGGGGGGGGGGGGGGGGGGGGGGGGGGGGGGGGGGGGGGGGGGGGGGGGGGGGGGGGGGGGGGGGGGGGGGGGGGGGGGGGGGGGGGGGGGGGGGGGGGGGGGGGGGGGGGGGGGGGGGGGGGGGGGGGGGGGGGGGGGGGGGGGGGGGGGGGGGGGGGGGGGGGGGGGGGGGGGGGGGGGGGGGGGGGGGGGGGGGGGGGGGGGGGGGGGGGGGGGGGGGGGGGGGGGGGGGGGGGGGGGGGGGGGGGGGGGGGGGGGGGGGGGGGGGGGGGGGGGGGGGGGGGGGGGGGGGGGGGGGGGGGGGGGGGGGGGGGGGGGGGGGGGGGGGGGGGGGGGGGGGGGGGGGGGGGGGGGGGGGGGGGGGGGGGGGGGGGGGGGGGGGGGGGGGGGGGGGGGGGGGGGGGGGGGGGGGGGGGGGGGGGGGGGGGGGGGGGGGGGGGGGGGGGGGGGGGGGGGGGGGGGGGGGGGGGGGGGGGGGGGGGGGGGGGGGGGGGGGGGGGGGGGGGGGGGGGGGGGGGGGGGGGGGGGGGGGGGGGGGGGGGGGGGGGGGGGGGGGGGGGGGGGGGGGGGGGGGGGGGGGGGGGGGGGGGGGGGGGGGGGGGGGGGGGGGGGGGGGGGGGGGGGGGGGGGGGGGGGGGGGGGGGGGGGGGGGGGGGGGGGGGGGGGGGGGGGGGGGGGGGGGGGGGGGGGGGGGGGGGGGGGGGGGGGGGGGGGGGGGGGGGGGGGGGGGGGGGGGGGGGGGGGGGGGGGGGGGGGGGGGGGGGGGGGGGGGGGGGGGGGGGGGGGGGGGGGGGGGGGGGGGGGGGGGGGGGGGGGGGGGGGGGGGGGGGGGGGGGGGGGGGGGGGGGGGGGGGGGGGGGGGGGGGGGGGGGGGGGGGGGGGGGGGGGGGGGGGGGGGGGGGGGGGGGGGGGGGGGGGGGGGGGGGGGGGGGGGGGGGGGGGGGGGGGGGGGGGGGGGGGGGGGGGGGGGGGGGGGGGGGGGGGGGGGGGGGGGGGGGGGGGGGGGGGGGGGGGGGGGGGGGGGGGGGGGGGGGGGGGGGGGGGGGGGGGGGGGGGGGGGGGGGGGGGGGGGGGGGGGGGGGGGGGGGGGGGGGGGGGGGGGGGGGGGGGGGGGGGGGGGGGGGGGGGGGGGGGGGGGGGGGGGGGGGGGGGGGGGGGGGGGGGGGGGGGGGGGGGGGGGGGGGGGGGGGGGGGGGGGGGGGGGGGGGGGGGGGGGGGGGGGGGGGGGGGGGGGGGGGGGGGGGGGGGGGGGGGGGGGGGGGGGGGGGGGGGGGGGGGGGGGGGGGGGGGGGGGGGGGGGGGGGGGGGGGGGGGGGGGGGGGGGGGGGGGGGGGGGGGGGGGGGGGGGGGGGGGGGGGGGGGGGGGGGGGGGGGGGGGGGGGGGGGGGGGGGGGGGGGGGGGGGGGGGGGGGGGGGGGGGGGGGGGGGGGGGGGGGGGGGGGGGGGGGGGGGGGGGGGGGGGGGGGGGGGGGGGGGGGGGGGGGGGGGGGGGGGGGGGGGGGGGGGGGGGGGGGGGGGGGGGGGGGGGGGGGGGGGGGGGGGGGGGGGGGGGGGGGGGGGGGGGGGGGGGGGGGGGGGGGGGGGGGGGGGGGGGGGGGGGGGGGGGGGGGGGGGGGGGGGGGGGGGGGGGGGGGGGGGGGGGGGGGGGGGGGGGGGGGGGGGGGGGGGGGGGGGGGGGGGGGGGGGGGGGGGGGGGGGGGGGGGGGGGGGGGGGGGGGGGGGGGGGGGGGGGGGGGGGGGGGGGGGGGGGGGGGGGGGGGGGGGGGGGGGGGGGGGGGGGGGGGGGGGGGGGGGGGGGGGGGGGGGGGGGGGGGGGGGGGGGGGGGGGGGGGGGGGGGGGGGGGGGGGGGGGGGGGGGGGGGGGGGGGGGGGGGGGGGGGGGGGGGGGGGGGGGGGGGGGGGGGGGGGGGGGGGGGGGGGGGGGGGGGGGGGGGGGGGGGGGGGGGGGGGGGGGGGGGGGGGGGGGGGGGGGGGGGGGGGGGGGGGGGGGGGGGGGGGGGGGGGGGGGGGGGGGGGGGGGGGGGGGGGGGGGGGGGGGGGGGGGGGGGGGGGGGGGGGGGGGGGGGGGGGGGGGGGGGGGGGGGGGGGGGGGGGGGGGGGGGGGGGGGGGGGGGGGGGGGGGGGGGGGGGGGGGGGGGGGGGGGGGGGGGGGGGGGGGGGGGGGGGGGGGGGGGGGGGGGGGGGGGGGGGGGGGGGGGGGGGGGGGGGGGGGGGGGGGGGGGGGGGGGGGGGGGGGGGGGGGGGGGGGGGGGGGGGGGGGGGGGGGGGGGGGGGGGGGGGGGGGGGGGGGGGGGGGGGGGGGGGGGGGGGGGGGGGGGGGGGGGGGGGGGGGGGGGGGGGGGGGGGGGGGGGGGGGGGGGGGGGGGGGGGGGGGGGGGGGGGGGGGGGGGGGGGGGGGGGGGGGGGGGGGGGGGGGGGGGGGGGGGGGGGGGGGGGGGGGGGGGGGGGGGGGGGGGGGGGGGGGGGGGGGGGGGGGGGGGGGGGGGGGGGGGGGGGGGGGGGGGGGGGGGGGGGGGGGGGGGGGGGGGGGGGGGGGGGGGGGGGGGGGGGGGGGGGGGGGGGGGGGGGGGGGGGGGGGGGGGGGGGGGGGGGGGGGGGGGGGGTGTGGGGGGGGGGGGGGGGGGGGGGGGGGGGGGGGGGGGGGGGGGGGGGGGGGGGGGGGGGGGGGGGGGGGGGGGGGGGGGGGGGGGGGGGGGGGGGGGGGGGGGGGGGGGGGGGGGGGGGGGGGGGGGGGGGGGGGGGGGGGGGGGGGGGGGGGGGGGGGGGGGGGGGGGGGGGGGGGGGGGGGGGGGGGGGGGGGGGGGGGGGGGGGGGGGGGGGGGGGGGGGGGGGGGGGGGGGGGGGGGGGGGGGGGGGGGGGGGGGGGGGGGGGGGGGGGGGGGGGGGGGGGGGGGGGGGGGGGGGGGGGGGGGGGGGGGGGGGGGGGGGGGGGGGGGGGGGGGGGGGGGGGGGGGGGGGGGGGGGGGGGGGGGGGGGGGGGGGGGGGGGGGGGGGGGGGGGGGGGGGGGGGGGGGGGGGGGGGGGGGGGGGGGGGGGGGGGGGGGGGGGGGGGGGGGGGGGGGGGGGGGGGGGGGGGGGGGGGGGGGGGGGGGGGGGGGGGGGGGGGGGGGGGGGGGGGGGGGGGGGGGGGGGGGGGGGGGGGGGGGGGGGGGGGGGGGGGGGGGGGGGGGGGGGGGGGGGGGGGGGGGGGGGGGGGGGGGGGGGGGGGGGGGGGGGGGGGGGGGGGGGGGGGGGGGGGGGGGGGGGGGGGGGGGGGGGGGGGGGGGGGGGGGGGGGGGGGGGGGGGGGGGGGGGGGGGGGGGGGGGGGGGGGGGGGGGGGGGGGGGGGGGGGGGGGGGGGGGGGGGGGGGGGGGGGGGGGGGGGGGGGGGGGGGGGGGGGGGGGGGGGGGGGGGGGGGGGGGGGGGGGGGGGGGGGGGGGGGGGGGGGGGGGGGGGGGGGGGGGGGGGGGGGGGGGGGGGGGGGGGGGGGGGGGGGGGGGGGGGGGGGGGGGGGGGGGGGGGGGGGGGGGGGGGGGGGGGGGGGGGGGGGGGGGGGGGGGGGGGGGGGGGGGGGGGGGGGGGGGGGGGGGGGGGGGGGGGGGGGGGGGGGGGGGGGGGGGGGGGGGGGGGGGGGGGGGGGGGGGGGGGGGGGGGGGGGGGGGGGGGGGGGGGGGGGGGGGGGGGGGGGGGGGGGGGGGGGGGGGGGGGGGGGGGGGGGGGGGGGGGGGGGGGGGGGGGGGGGGGGGGGGGGGGGGGGGGGGGGGGGGGGGGGGGGGGGGGGGGGGGGGGGGGGGGGGGGGGGGGGGGGGGGGGGGGGGGGGGGGGGGGGGGGGGGGGGGGGGGGGGGGGGGGGGGGGGGGGGGGGGGGGGGGGGGGGGGGGGGGGGGGGGGGGGGGGGGGGGGGGGGGGGGGGGGGGGGGGGGGGGGGGGGGGGGGGGGGGGGGGGGGGGGGGGGGGGGGGGGGGGGGGGGGGGGGGGGGGGGGGGGGGGGGGGGGGGGGGGGGGGGGGGGGGGGGGGGGGGGGGGGGGGGGGGGGGGGGGGGGGGGGGGGGGGGGGGGGGGGGGGGGGGGGGGGGGGGGGGGGGGGGGGGGGGGGGGGGGGGGGGGGGGGGGGGGGGGGGGGGGGGGGGGGGGGGGGGGGGGGGGGGGGGGGGGGGGGGGGGGGGGGGGGGGGGGGGGGGGGGGGGGGGGGGGGGGGGGGGGGGGGGGGGGGGGGGGGGGGGGGGGGGGGGGGGGGGGGGGGGGGGGGGGGGGGGGGGGGGGGGGGGGGGGGGGGGGGGGGGGGGGGGGGGGGGGGGGGGGGGGGGGGGGGGGGGGGGGGGGGGGGGGGGGGGGGGGGGGGGGGGGGGGGGGGGGGGGGGGGGGGGGGGGGGGGGGGGGGGGGGGGGGGGGGGGGGGGGGGGGGGGGGGGGGGGGGGGGGGGGGGGGGGGGGGGGGGGGGGGGGGGGGGGGGGGGGGGGGGGGGGGGGGGGGGGGGGGGTGGGGGGGGGGGGGGGGGGGGGGGGGGGGGGGGGGGGGGGGGGGGGGGGGGGGGGGGGGGGGGGGGGGGGGGGGGGGGGGGGGGGGGGGGGGTGGGGGGGGGGGGGGGGGGTTGGGGGGGGGGGGGGGGGGGGGGGGGGGGGGGGGGGGGGGGGGGGGGGGGGGGGGGGGGGGGGGGGGGGGGGGGGGGGGGGGGGGGGGGGGGGGGGGGGGGGGGGGGGGGGGGGGGGGGGGGGGGGGGGGGGGGGGGGGGGGGGGGGGGGGGGGGGGGGGGGGGGGGGGGGGGGGGGGGGGGGGGGGGGGGGGGGGGGGGGGGGGGGGGGGGGGGGGGGGGGGGGGGGGGGGGGGGGGGGGGGGGGGGGGGGGGGGGGGGGGGGGGGGGGGGGGGGGGGGGGGGGGGGGGGGGGGGGGGGGGGGGGGGGGGGGGGGGGGGGGGGGGGGGGGGGGGGGGGGGGGGGGGGGGGGGGGGGGGGGGGGGGGGGGGGGGGGGGGGGGGGGGGGGGGGGGGGGGGGGGGGGGGGGGGGGGGGGGGGGGGGGGGGGGGGGGGGGGGGGGGGGGGGGGGGGGGGGGGGGGGGGGGGGGGGGGGGGGGGGGGGGGGGGGGGGGGGGGGGGGGGGGGGGGGGGGGGGGGGGGGGGGGGGGGGGGGGGGGGGGGGGGGGGGGGGGGGGGGGGGGGGGGGGGGGGGGGGGGGGGGGGGGGGGGGGGGGGGGGGGGGGGGGGGGGGGGGGGGGGGGGGGGGGGGGGGGGGGGGGGGGGGGGGGGGGGGGGGGGGGGGGGGGGGGGGGGGGGGGGGGGGGGGGGGGGGGGGGGGGGGGGGGGGGGGGGGGGGGGGGGGGGGGGGGGGGGGGGGGGGGGGGGGGGGGGGGGGGGGGGGGGGGGGGGGGGGGGGGGGGGGGGGGGGGGGGGGGGGGGGGGGGGGGGGGGGGGGGGGGGGGGGGGGGGGGGGGGGGGGGGGGGGGGGGGGGGGGGGGGGGGGGGGGGGGGGGGGGGGGGGGGGGGGGGGGGGGGGGGGGGGG
>NZ_JAUFQI010000008.1:0-12500 GCF_030409715.1 Reinekea marina | reverse complement strand
AACGGCGAAAAGCCGATTTCGTTTAAATAGAGCTGCGTGGCATCCAGAGAGCGCTGCATGTTGCCATTAGCATTGAGAGCGTCTTGAAACTCTCCATCTTCTTCATTGGCATCAAATTGGGATGGCTCAGCTTCGACTGCGTAAGCCGATTCTTCTGGAGCATTAATTAGGTTAGTGAAACTCTTAATGTGTTCTTCTGCGATAGCAGTATTGGCTTCCCTGAGTTCTGTCATAGTGTTGCACCTGTGCTTTATACTTTCTATATCGGAACGCTGTCCAAAATCTTTAGCGCTTTGGCAAAAAAGACTGTGGATTAACTGGTTTCCCGTTCCGTCTTATCTCGAAGTGCAAGCCGGGCTGGTCTCCCTGCTTACCCATCTTAGCAATTTGCTGCCCGACAGAAACTTTGTCGCTTTCTTTTACCAGTATTTGTTGAGCGAATGCGTAAGCGCTTAACAAAGACCCAGAATGTTCGACAATAATCAAGTTTCCATAGCCTGGTAACCCATTACCTGCATAGACGACAACTCCACTCGCCGCTGCAGTGATAGAATCGCCAATTGAGCCCCTGATATCAATGCCCTTCTGGGTAGACGAACCAGACTTATATGTTCGCACTATATTCCCATTATGTGGCCACTTCCATTGCCCTGGTGATTCAGAGCCCAATTCATTGACTGCTTTGGTAATTTTGGCACTACTACTGTTAACTTTTGTAACTGACTTCGAGGGACTACTTGAGGCAGGCTTCGTGACCGGTTTAGCCGCAGGCTTTGCGGTGATTTGTGGTGCAGATGCTTCTTTTAATGCCAACGCCTGCCCTTCATAAATGGCATAGTTGCGATCAATATTATTGGCATTGGCGAGCTTTTTATAATCCAGTCCAAAGCGAAAAGCTATAGAGTACAAGGTATCTCCAGGCTTAACCAAATAAAATTGAGGGTTAGCATTACTGTATACCGTAGATTCAATTTCAGGCTCACCGGTGGCACTCAATACCGATTTATCATGATCTATTGAGGTAAACCGCGAATGGTTGACGCATCCGGCTATTATTACAACCAAAATACCGACAAGCAGTTTTTTTGACGCTAATACCACAGGTTTTTTATCCTCAAATAGAGACGCTGTTCTCACATTTTTTGCGGACTGAACAGCGTTAAACATAATTTCTTATAGCTAAGGGCATCTCAAACAGGGTTTCAAATGACAAATCTATCTAATTAAATCAATATAAATATTCAAAATTTTTATTTTCTTTACATAAACCTGCAGTAAGAGTTAGTTTTTTGACCATTTTGTCAACAACCAGACTAATCCACTTCCGAAAACAAATGTAATAACAGATAGCATTAAAAAGCTCGGCTGTGTGGTTTGCTCTGTAAACTGGCTCGGCAGCAACCAAAGGCGTTCGGTTTCTATTTGCCAAGGCCAAACTTTGACTAGTGCTCCCACGACAAAGCCCAACATAAAGCTCATCACAGAGTCGTGCCAGCGGCGTAACAACCATTGCAGTAGCTGCGCAAAGCTTAAAATTCCTACCAAGCAACCTACAGCAACCCAAGCAATGATACTAAACTCTTTATCGTGCACAGCATCTACGACCACACTATACAACCCAAGCAATAACAACATAAACGATCCAGAAATACCGGGTAACACCATTGCTGAAATAGCAATAGCGCCTCCGAGCATCAAAAGCAACGGCGTTGGCTCAAGGCTCGCTGGCGTTGCAAATATTAATCCCACTGCAATACCGGCACCCATTAACAGCAAGATGACATCCCTAATGGTCCAGTGTTTTCCGGAACACATAAACCATAAAGACACCACAATAACACCCATGAAAAATGCCCATACCGCGGGCGCATAGTGCTCTAACAACCAATGCATCGCCGAGAGTGTACTAAACAGGCTTACCAAGATTCCTATGCCTAGAGACAATAAGAAGGTGCCATCGATGGCTTGCCAAAGACCCTTAAAATCTTTTCGTTTAATGAATGCCCATAGAGATGGTTTAAAAGACGCAATGGCTGCAATAAACCGTTCATATATCCCTGTAATTAATGCAATGGTACCGCCCGATACGCCAGGTACACCGTCCGCAACGCCCATGGCTGCGCCTTTAAGCACCCAACTGATGATGTTTTTCATGACTCCCTTTTTACTCCTTGCAACATGGGTACAAATACCACCGGCTCAATTTTTTGAATATCAAGTTCATCTCCGTGTTTATCGATAACCGTTAAGTATTGTTCCTCTTCGCCTATCGGCATAATGAGGCGGCCACCATCAGGTATGAGCTGATCAACCAATTCTTTAGGTGGCTCAGAGGGTGCGGCTGTTCCGATGATGACATCGAAGGGAGCCTGGGTAGGCCAACCTAAGAACCCATCGGCCATTTTTAATTGTGTATTGTAAAGCTTTAACGCTCTAATCCGAGCTCGAGCCTTTTGCTGTAATGGTTCAATTCTTTCAACACTGAAAACCTCACTCACCACATTGGCCAGCACGCAGGTTTGAAAACCAGAACCAGTTCCAATTTCTAAAACTGTCTCATGATGTGGTGCTTGTAAAACTAATTCTGTCATTCGGGCAACAATGTAAGGTTGCGATAAGGTTTGTGCATAACCAATAGGGACAGATATGTCTTCGTACGCTTTGTGCCCTAACGCCTCATCAACAAACAGGTGTCGAGGCACTTTATTAAAGCAATCTAATACTCTTGGGTCTCTTATACCCTGCTCAAAAAGCCGTTCTATCAACCGCGCTCTAGTCCGCGCCGATGTCATACCTATGCCATTCAATTGCTCTTTCATCACTCGTTCCAATCCGAACTCAACAGACCAAGCTGCCAATCAAATAGCTCAGTCATTACCGCAGTTGCGTAGCATCCTGCAGGTAAGAAAAAAGAAAAAACCGGATCGCCGTTTTCAAAGTGCAAGGCGGGTGACTCAGGGAACACTCTTAATTTTCGAAAGTGCCGTGCCACCCGTTTGTTTATCAACGCGGTGGTTAGCTCCTGAAAAGGTTCAAGTGTATTCTGCTCTCGTGCGTCTAAAGCAGCAAATTCATCTCGGCTTTCACCAGGCAAGCTAGCACTGGGCGAAATCTCACCGTTTTTACAGCGCTCTATTTCAGCAGGTTCTATTATTTCACAGTAAAAGCCTGCCTTGCCTGCGTTAAATTGCGCAAAGTCACCTGGAATAAGCGTACTCCAACTCCCTTCGGCAATGCGCTGAGCCAAAAGGTTATTAAATAAATAAGAGCGAACGGCCGACAAGCAAATAGATTGCAAATGTTTAGGCAGCTTTTTTTCTCCGAGCAACCATTGCGAACCATCTTCTACATTTCTACCTTGCCGACCAAATCGTTGCGGACCAAAATAGTTAGGGATGCCATGCTCACAAACCTGAGACCAGTTTTTCTCGATAATGTCCTTAGATTGTTCAACATTTCGAACCCTTATGGTGAAATTGTTCCCAATAAGTTGCCCTGTACGAAGCTTTTTACTATGCCGCGTGGCGTTGATGATCTTGACGCCATCTATTTCAAGCAGGCTGGTATCTGGGGATTGCAAACCAGGCAGGTGAACAGAAAAAGTTTGAATAGTAATGGCTTGACGGTCTTTTAACCCAGCATAACTAACGTGCCTGGGTTGAACATTCGCCCACTTTGCAATTTGCTTGGCGACCCACGCGGTGTTTTGATTTGTTTTTTCGATTGTAAGCCAAAGGTGCTCACCTTCACCACTGGGGCTTTCAGGAAGTTTTTCAATTACTTTAAAGTCTTCAGGGTATTGTTTTAATACCCCTTTAACGCGTTCAAATGAATAGGCGTGTGGCCAATCTAAAGAAAATTTCATGGCTCAGCCTTCATAAGTAAGCACACGGCATCCACGGCGATGCCTTCTTTTCGTCCAACAAAGCCTAACTTTTCAGTCGTAGTTGCTTTGACATTTACGCAACTGGCTTCAACGCGCAAATCAGCCGCAATGGTATTGGCCATTGCCTGTTTGTAATCTTTTAGGCGAGGCGCTTGGGCCGCTATTGTTATGTCTACATTCCCCACTCGATAGCCCTGTTCTTGAACCAAATCGACGACATGCCTTAATAAGACACGTGAATCGGCACCCGCATACTGAGCATCGGTGTCTGGGAAGTGTTCACCTATATCACCGGCGGCAATAGCACCTAACAAGGCGTCACACAAAGCATGCAACACCACATCTCCGTCGGAATGTGCTAATAATTGTTTTTCGCTAGGAACGTCTATGCCACCCAGCTTAATAGGTGCAGCATTGGAGTGTTCATCAAATCGGTGGACATCGTAACCATGACCAATTTTAAACATGTTTAATTCGCTCTTGATTTGAAAGGTAAAATTGCACGAGGGCGGCATCTTCTGATCGGGTCAATTTAATATTATCCCCGTGACCTTCAATTAATTGCACCGGCAATTCCGCTAGTTCTATGGCACTGGCTTCATCGGTAATGTGCGCATTTTGCGCAATCGCCTGCTCTAGCGCACTTGAAAGCTCGCCTAGACGAAAGCATTGAGGCGTCAACGCGGCCCACAATTGGCTTCTATCTTCTGTTGTGACGATGCTGCGTTGTAACCTCTTCACCGTGTCGGTTATTGGTTTAGCTAATACTCCGCCTTGGTTTTCAGTTTTGCAGCTTTGTAGCAGCTTTTGAATATCATCGCGGCGCACACACGGCCGAGCAATATCATGTACCATGACCCAATCATCCGCTTTGCCGTGCTTTCGTAAATATATCAGAGCATTCATCACTGAATGAAAGCGTTCATGCCCGCCCAATACGGTTTGATAAGCATGGTCGAATTTACTTAATATTTGGGTGCAGGTTTCATCTTCTTTCGCTTTGACGACTATTTTTAACCCATCAACGGGTGCATCCTGCCAAGCAAGAAGAGTCCACTCCATCACGGTTTTCCCTGCAATGCTGACGTATTGCTTCGGAATATCTGCACCGAATCGAGACCCTACACCGGCCGCAGGGAAGACGACATGAACTGTCATTTAAAGGTTCTCGGCTCGTTAATCATAATAAAAGTTTCACCTGGCTTAATAAGTCCAAGATTTTGACGAGCTAATTCCTCAATCGCACCAGAACCACTTTTTAAGTCGGCTACTTTGGCTTCTAAATGGGCATTCTTTTTCTGGATAACAGCGCGATCAAATTCGGCTTGCGCGATGCTTTTTTCGATACGTTTTAAATCGGTGTACCCATTTTCAGCAAACCAGAATCGGTATTGCAAGACAATGAGTAAGACAAAAAGGGCGACTTGAATCAGGCGCATAGGCAGCTCTTAAAATTAGACAGCCTATTCTTACGCATAAAAAAAAGGGAGCCAAGCCCCCTTTTCATGTTTTCAGCGATTCTACGCCAATAATTGCTAAATTATTGCCTTACGCTTGGCCCTTTACTTCTTTTAAGCCATTGTATGGCGCTTTATCACCCAACTCTTCTTCAATACGAATCAATTGATTGTACTTAGCGACACGATCAGAACGGCTCATCGAACCTGTTTTAATTTGGCCTGCCGCTGTACCCACAGCCAAGTCGGCAATGGTGGCATCTTCTGTTTCACCAGAACGGTGAGAAATAACAGCGGTATAACCTGCATCTTTGGCCATTTTAATCGCTGCTAGCGTTTCAGTAAGTGATCCAATTTGGTTAAATTTGATCAAAATTGAGTTTGCAACGCCCATCTCAATCCCTTTTTTCAGGATTTTGGTGTTAGTTACAAAAAGGTCGTCACCTACCAATTGAAGCTTATCGCCTAAAAGTTCAGTTTGGTGTTTAAAGCCATCCCAATCTGATTCATCTAGACCGTCTTCGATGGATACAATTGGGTACTGGTTGGCTAAATCTTGCAAATAAAAGTTGAACTCTTCTGAAGAGAAAACTTTACCTTCGCCCTTCATGTTGTAGTTGCCAGCTTCTTTATCGTAGAACTCAGAAGCGGCGCAATCCATCGCTAACGTTACGTCTTTGCCTAGCTCGTAACCGGCCGATTCAACAGCTTCTTTAATAGCGGCTAACGCGGCCGCGTTGCTTTCAAGGTTGGGTGCAAAACCGCCTTCGTCACCAACAGCGGTGCTCAAACCCTTGCCTTTTAATACTTTGGCAAGGCTGTGGAATACTTCAGCACCCACACGAAGCGCTTCAGTTAAGCTTTTTGCGCCAATCGGTTGAATCATAAACTCTTGAATATCAACATTGTTGTCTGCGTGCTCACCACCGTTGATGATGTTCATCATCGGCAATGGCATAGAGTAAACACCAGGAGTGCCATTTAAATCGGCAATGTGTGCGTAAAGCTCAACACCTTTAGACATTGCAGCCGCTTTAGCGTTTGCAAGTGATACGGCTAAGATAGCGTTGGCACCAAAGTTAGACTTATTCTCTGTTCCGTCTAAGTCGATCATCAACTGATCTACTTCGGCTTGTTGAACAGCGTCTTTACCAACTAAAGCATCGCGAATAGGACCACTAATAGCAGCAACGGCTTTTAAAACACCTTTGCCAAGAAAGCGGCTTTTGTCACCATCACGCAATTCTAATGCTTCACGTGAACCAGTAGAAGCACCAGATGGCGCAGCAGCGCGGCCTTTGATTCCGCCTTCTAATGTTACGTCTGCTTCAACAGTCGGGTTACCGCGACTATCAATAATTTCGCGTGCTTTAATGTCTACAATCTTTGCCATGCTGTCACTCTCCTGAGTTTTGACTCAACGTGCGTTAAATGCCACTGCTTGAGGTAAGTAATTATTCTTCAAAGCCACTAAAATGTAGTTTTGTTACAAAAATTATCGAAATGCATTATATGCATCTGATTTTAAAATGCGAGTGTTCTATTTGATGAGGTAAAAAACGACACTTAAAGTAAGCCGAAACCCCAGTAAATACGCAGGCTGCGTAGACTGAACACCCAAACAGCCCAAAACATACATTCTAATTACTTTTTAGCGTGATCATTCACCGCTGAAATAAAACCACTAAATAGACCATGACCTCGACGCGGTGTCGACGTAAATTCAGGGTGGAACTGACAAGCAACAAACCATGGGTGATCTGGATTTTCGACGATTTCAACTAAAGCACCATCAACTGAGCGACCGGCAATACGCAATCCGGCTTTTTCTAAGTCAGTAATATAGTGATTGTTTACTTCATAACGGTGTCGGTGGCGTTCTACTATTTTAGACTCGCCATAACACTCAAGTGAAAGTGAGTCTTCGGCTAATTGGCATTCTTGCCCGCCTAATCGCATAGTGCCACCTAAATCGGTACTTTCTGTACGCTCAACTTTCATGCCATCGGATTCAATCCATTCTGTAATCAAACCGATGACTGGGTGTCGAGATTGACGGTCGAATTCTGTTGAATGTGCGCCGTCTAAACCACAAACATTTCTTGCATACTCAATAACAGCGACCTGCATGCCTAAACAAATACCTAAATACGGTACTTTGTTTTCACGTGCGAATTGCGCGGTTAATATTTTTCCTTCTACACCACGGTGTCCAAAGCCACCAGGAACCAGAATACCCGACACGCCTTTTAATACATCTGTACCATTTTTCTCAATATCTTCTGAATCTATGTATTGAATCTTCACTTTAGTACGAGAACGAATACCGGCATGGTCTATGGCTTCAATGAGAGACTTATAAGCATCCAAAAGCTCCATGTATTTGCCAACCATGGCAATGGTGACTTCTTTTTCTGGGTTTAGCTTACGATCAGTTACATCATCCCAGTCGGTTAAGTCCGCCTCATCACATTCTAGGCCAAACCGCTCAACGACAATAGCGTCTAAGCCTGCTTGTGAAAGTTTGCCAGGTATTCGATAAATGGTATCGGCATCTTCTAGTGGAATCACGGCACGCTCTTCAACGTTGGTGAACAAGGCGATTTTACGAAGTTCATTTTTGCCAATTGGCATTTCTGACCGGCAAAGCAGAATGTCTGGCTGTAAACCAATGGTGCGAAGTTCTTTAACAGAGTGCTGCGTTGGCTTGGTTTTTACTTCACCCGCCGTTTTTAAATAAGGGACTAACGTTAAGTGAACCGATAGCGCTCGTCGGCTGCCTAATTCAACTTTCATTTGACGAATGGCTTCTAAGAAAGGCAATGATTCAATATCGCCCACGGTGCCACCTACCTCTACCAGCGCAACATCTGCATCGCCTGCACCATCAATAACTCGACGTTTAATTTCATCGGTAATGTGAGGAATAACCTGTACAGTGCCGCCCAAGTAATCACCACGGCGCTCTTTTTTAAGAACATCTTGATAAATTCGACCCGTGGTGAAGTTGTTTCGATGGGTCATGGTGGTATTAACAAAACGCTCGTAGTGCCCTAAATCGAGATCGGTTTCAGCACCGTCTTCTGTTACAAACACCTCACCATGTTGGAAAGGGCTCATCGTACCAGGGTCAACATTGATGTAGGGATCGAGCTTTAGCAGCGTTACCTTTAGACCTCTCGCTTCTAAAATTGCAGCCAGAGATGCCGAAGCAATGCCTTTACCGAGTGAAGAAACAACGCCGCCGGTGACGAAGATATAACGAGTCATAGAGGATCCCATCTTTTAAAAATACGAAACTCTCCCAAAGCATTGGTTGCTTGGAATGAGTAACAAATTAAGGTGATTGTGCTGTACAAGATGGGAGATCAGCATAGCAAATTATCTTGATTGTCTCAATCAAGAATTCTGCCAAATGACCTCTAATGCTAAATTTTCTTCTTCGGCCGTATGGTCTGCCGATATGAATAAATCAGCAACTGCGACTAAGGTGTCTCCGCTATACAACAAAGGCAAGCGATCACGTTGCCAAGGCTTAACCCGGTACTCCTGCAGCAAGCGCTTCAGGTCTCTGCGTTTTGAGCGACCCAACGGCCTAATTTGCTCCCCACCTTGCCGAGTTCGCCAATGCAGGTTCGGCAAGTTTGCCTTTAACCCTGCCTGCCCTTTTTCTGAATATTTAACCTCGATATATCCAACGCCAGGCCAGTAGGATTTATTTCCTATTTGAAGGGGTGGCGGAGCGTCGATGGCGCTTTGCTCAGGCACCCAATACAATGCAGGACCATGGCGGCGAACATAGCCGTTGCCCATACGCACCTTTGGGTCTGCATCTGGTTTTGCCTCTACAACATCACTCAATACATGCTGCAACCTTACTTTAGACGGCACCTGCACGCCTAATTCGGTTAACCAGCGATGCAGCAGAGAAAGCTTGTCGGCTTCTGACCATGAGTCTAACTGTACCCACTTCAAACCACCGTCGTGACTCAAGCGTGCTTCTAAATTATCGCCATGGTGCGCATTAGATTGAAGTTCTGAATCTACTTGCTGAATAATACCGTTTACTCGCTCACGGTAACTTGGCCATCGGCTTTCAAACAAGGGCAGCACTTCATTACGTAGATAGTTTCTATCGTATTGACTGTCGACATTAGATTCGTCTTCTATCCATCGTAAGCCACAAGCATTAGCGGCTTGTTCAAGCTGCAAGCGACTGAACTTTAACCACGGACGGCACAGCTGATAATGATCACGTGGCTGTATTGCTGACATCGACTTTAAGCCATGTAAGCCTGTACCACGCATCATTCGTAAGAAAAAGGTTTCAACCTGATCATCAAGGTGGTGCGCTAACAGCAGCCAATGTTTGGGTGTAACATGCTGTGAAAACACGCTATATCGGTACGTTCTTGCGGCGGCTTCCACTCCTTGTCCCGTCGACTCCACTTGCCCTTTTTCGACAATCAATTTACACCCAAGTTCTGCGACTTGCTGCTCGCAAAAAGATTGCCATTGATCGGCGTTGGCGGACAAACCGTGATGAACATGAATCGACACAACATTTGATGCACCAACAACATCGCAGGCACATTTCAGCAAAAGCGTGGAATCGAGACCACCACTAAAACCGACAAACACCGGACGTATGTCATGGCCAATTAATTGGTCACGCAGAGATTGGGTTAAATTCTGATAAATAGAAGGGGTAGTTGTCACGAGGTACTCTTACAATGTCCACAAGTACCGAAGTTTCTCACGATCGCCGCGATGCCACAATTCGCTGCCAATCGGAATATCCACCAGATCAACAAAAACTGCGCCGAGCTTTTCAATGGTTTTAATGGAAGCATGGTTTCCAGGGTTGCATGTAATCCACAATTCATCAAAGCCCTGATCTTTCGCGACGAGCTTGATGAGCTGGCACGCCTGCGCGGCAAACCCATGGCCACGATAAGGTTTATCAATTCCGTACCCAATTTGGCCGCCAAATTTTACAAGGCTGGGCGTCGTTTTTAAGCGGATATCAATTTGGCCAATTGAGGTACCGTCGTGCAGCACAATATCAAATAAATACGCAGGCACACCATCGAGACCTTCGTGTGCCCCCAATATACGGTTAAGCACCAAAGCAATCTCATCACCTACGATGGGAGTCATCATATTTGATTGGTCATAGAGTATGTTTTGTAGAGATACATTAGCCATTTAGCCAGCCAAAAATAGTAAAGCGTTAATGGCTAATGTAGATTCTTTATTGAAGAATGCAAGAACAGACTTATTCTTGGAACCCGAAAGATTGCAAACGAGCGTAACGCTCTTCCAACAAGCTTTCTATTGGCTTAGTTTTAAGCTCAGACAACTGGGTAATTAATGCCGTTTGAATCGTCTTCGCCATTTCATCGACATTACGGTGAGCACCACCTAATGGTTCTTCGAGTACTTTTTCGACCAACCCAAGCTCAAACAAGCGAGAGGCCGTAATGCCCATCATTTCAGCTGCATCAGAGGCGCGCTCAGCGGTTTTCCATAAAATAGAAGCACAGCCTTCGGGTGTTATGACCGAATATGTACTGTATTGCAGCATATTCAAATGATCGCACACGCCGAGTGCCAAAGCACCGCCTGAACCACCTTCACCAATTACGGTAGCAATTACAGGTACTTTTAGTGAAGACATCTTTAATAGATTGTAAGCAATTGCTTCAGACTGACCGCGTTCTTCAGCACCAATGCCTGGGTAGGCTCCCGGAGTATCGATTAGTGTCAGTACAGGGATATTGAATCGCTCGGCGGTTTGCATTAACCGCAACGCTTTACGATAACCTTCCGGTTTAGGCATACCAAAGTTTCGAAGCACTTTTTCTTTTACTTCACGACCCTTTTGGTGACCAATAACCATGACAGACTGGCCATCTAAACGAGCCAAACCGCCTACAATAGCCGCATCATCCGCGTAGTGGCGATCACCGTGCATCTCATCAAAATCGGTAAATACGCGTTCAATATAATCTAATGTATAAGGGCGCTTAGGGTGGCGAGCCACCTGAGATACTTGCCAGGAAGTCAATTTCCCAAAGATCTGTTCAGTTAATTTAATAGACTGAGCGTTTAATTTTTCAATCTCACCAGAGATATTTAGATCATTCCGGTTACCAACGAGACGTAGTTCGTCAATTTTGGATATCAGATCAGCAATGGGCTGTTCAAAGTCTAAATAATCGGGATTCATGACAATTCCTGTATTTTATGGCCACATTCAACGATGAATTAAGCACAATTTCTATAATATGAGTAATAAAACACAGGGTAAAGATTCCGCTCAAGACAAACAAGGCCGCTAATAAAATTGAGCTATGACGAAAAGTAAATAATAAAGGAAAAAGAGGGGTACGCCGTGACTATTAACGCACGGCGTATTTTATAAAGTGAGGCTAGGTGAACTCTCTTAAGAATCGCTCCAGTTTATTCACCATGTTTTTCGAGCCTACAAAGAACGGAACTCGCTGGTGCAACTCACTGGGCTCTAATTCTAGAGTTCGGCTTTCTACACCACTAATAGCCACACCACCTGCTTGCTCAGCTAAAAAGGCCATCGGGTTGCACTCATACAACAACCTCAACTTGCCCGTTGGGTGTAATGATGAAGCGGGGTATAAAAATATTCCGCCTTTTATCAAATTCCTGTGGAAATCCGACACCAATGAACCAATGTATCGGCTGGTATATGGGCGATTCGTTTTTGCATCTTCCATCTGGCAGTATTTAATGTATTGCTTAACGCCATCATGAAAGTGCACGTAGTTGCCTTCGTTCACCGAATAAATGGTACCGTTTTCTGGATAACACATATTCTCGTGTGATAAACAAAAAATACCTAAGCTTGGGTCGTATGTGAAACCATGTACGCCATTACCCGTACTGTAAACCAACATAGTCGAAGACCCATAAATCACGTAACCCGCAGCCACTTGCTGGTCACCAGGCTGCAGAAAGTCAGCCTCGGTCACTGGTTCACCCATTGGTGATAAACGGCGGTAAACCGAGAAAATGGTGCCACCGAAACATTCACATCGATATTTGAAGAGCCATCTAACGGATCTATTAAAACAACATATTTTCCAATTTACTGCGATCGTCATCAAAATGTACGTAGC
>NZ_JAUFQI010000007.1 GCF_030409715.1 Reinekea marina | reverse complement strand
GAATGCTTGCAATGGTCACAGCTCATACCTTCTACATTAATAACTTCGTTAGTCAATGTTGTCACCTCCTTTCAAGAAATATAAGATTCTTATAATTTCATACGTTTTAGACGTAAAGCGTTTGTGACAACACTTACAGAACTTAAAGCCATTGCTGCTCCCGCAACCCAAGGTGCTAGCAGACCAATTGCTGCTATAGGATACCTGCAACATTGTAACCAAACGCCCAAAATAGATTTGGCGAATATTACGAATTGTAGATTTACTTGCTTTTATTGCTTTTGAATTAATAAAAGGTCTCCTCCTAAAATAGTTATATCAGCAGCTTCGATTGCAACTTCTGTACCTGTACCAATGGCAATACCAATATCTGCTTTAACTAGTGCTGGAGCATCATTGACACCATCTCCAACCATAGCTACTTTTTTACCTTCAGATTGAATTTCTGCTACTTTAGAAGCTTTTTCTTCTGGTAAAACCTCTGCAATAATCGTGTCTATACCAACTTTGTTTTGCTATTGCTTGTGCGGTACGTTTGTTATCACCAGTTAACATAGCAACTTCAATACCTAATTCATGAAGTTTTTGAATAGCTTGTTGGGCAGTATCTTTAACTGTATCAGCTACAGCGACAACCCCTCTCAATTCGTTATCTACGCTTATAAGCATTGCAGTTTTTCCTTCTTTTTCAAATTGAGCGAGATTTGTTTCAGCTTCATTAGTTTGGATTCCTTTTTCACTCATTAGTTTTCGATTTCCGACAAAAAGTTCTTTACCATCAATTGTTGCATTATACCGCGCCTGGTATAGCTTCAAAATGGTCTACTTCTAAAAATTCTAATGATTTTTCTTTAGCATAACTTACGATAGCTTCAGCTAGTGGTGTTCAGAACCTTTTTCTGCACTAGCTAACAATTGTAATGTTTGATCATCTCCACTAAAATCAGTGACTTCAGGTGTGCCATTTGTTATAGTGCCAGTTTTATCTAAAACAACTGTATTAATAGCGTGTGTACCTTCAATGTGTTCTCCACCTTTAAATAGAATGCCATTTTCAGCAGCTTTTCCGGTACCCACCATTATAGAAGTAGGCGTAGCTAAGCCTAACGCACAAGGACAAGCGATAACTAATACTGCTATTGCAGCAACTAAGGCTGGTTCAAATTGTCCCGCTGAACTAATGAAATCCATATAATAAATGTGAAAATCGCGATACCTACAACGATAGTACAAAATATCCAGAAATAATATCTGCTAGTCTTTGTATTGGCGCTTTAGAACCTTGCGCTTCTTCGACAACTTTAACAATGGAGGCAAGAGCTGTATCTTTACCAACTTTTGTTGCTTCAACAGTAATTGCTCCATTTTTATTCATTGTTGATCCTATAACATTATCATTTTGCATTTTTCAACAGGAATAGATTCACCTGTCAACATTGACTCGTCAATTGAAGTCATACCTTAATTATTTTGCCATCTACTGGTATTTTTTCTCCTGGTTTGATAACTAAATAGTCTCCTTCTTTTACCTCACTTAAAGGAACCATAGTCTCTTCACCGTTGCGTAATATACGTGCTTCTTTAGCTTGTAAATTCAACAATTTACTTAACGCATTTGTTGTTTGTGTTTTAGCACGTGCTTCTAAATACTTTCCGAAAAGAATTAAAGTAATTAATACAGCACTTGTTTCAAAATATAGGTGTGGCTCATAATTTGTATTAATTAACCACTTAATCGATTCATAAATACTATAAAAGAAGGCTGCGCTTGTACCTAAAGCGACAAGAACATCCATATTTGCTGACCCATTACGAAGGTTTTTATAAGCGTCTACATAAAAT
>NZ_JAUFQI010000006.1:12500-35138 GCF_030409715.1 Reinekea marina | reverse complement strand
GGGGGGGGGTGGGGGGGGGGGGGGGGGGGGGGGGGGGGGGGGGGGGGGGGGGGGGGGGGTGGGGGGGGGAGAGGGGGGGGGGGGGGAGGGGGGGGGGGGGGTGGGGGGGGGGGGGGGGGGGGGGGGGGGGGGGGGGGGGGGGGGGGGGGGGGGGGGGGGGGGGGGGGGGGGGGGGGGGGGGGGGGGGGGGGGGGGGGGGGGGGGGGGGGGGGGGGGGGGGGGGGGGGGGGGGGGGGGGGGGGGGGGGGGGGGGGGGGGGGGGGGGGGGGGGGGGGGGGGGGGGGGGGGGGGGGGGGGGGGGGGGGGGGGGGGGGGGGGGGGGGGGGGGGGGGGGGGGGGGGGGGGGGGGGGGGGGGGGGGGGGGGGGGGGGGGGGGGGGGGGGGGGGGGGGGGGGGGGGGGGGGGGGGGGGGGGGGGGGGGGGGGGGGGGGGGGGGGGGGGGGGGGGGGGGGGGGGGGGGGGGGGGGGGGGGGGGGGGGGGGGGGGGGGGGGGGGGGGGGGGGGGGGGGGGGGGGGGGGGGGGGGGGGGGGGGGGGGGGGGGGGGGGGGGGGGGGGGGGGGGGGGGGGGGGGGGGGGGGGGGGGGGGGGGGGGGGGGGGGGGGGGGGGGGGGGGGGGGGGGGGGGGGGGGGGGGGGGGGGGGGGGGGGGGGGGGGGGGGGGGGGGGGGGGGGGGGGGGGGGGGGGGGGGGGGGGGGGGGGGGGGGGGGGGGGGGGGGGGGGGGGGGGGGGGGGGGGGGGGGGGGGGGGGGGGGGGGGGGGGGGGGGGGGGGGGGGGGGGGGGGGGGGGGGGGGGGGGGGGGGGGGGGGGGGGGGGGGGGGGGGGGGGGGGGGGGGGGGGGGGGGGGGGGGGGGGGGGGGGGGGGGGGGGGGGGGGGGGGGGGGGGGGGGGGGGGGGGGGGGGGGGGGGGGGGGGGGGGGGGGGGGGGGGGGGGGGGGGGGGGGGGGGGGGGGGGGGGGGGGGGGGGGGGGGGGGGGGGGGGGGGGGGGGGGGGGGGGGGGGGGGGGGGGGGGGGGGGGGGGGGGGGGGGGGGGGGGGGGGGGGGGGGGGGGGGGGGGGGGGGGGGGGGGGGGGGGGGGGGGGGGGGGGGGGGGGGGGGGGGGGGGGGGGGGGGGGGGGGGGGGGGGGGGGGGGGGGGGGGGGGGGGGGGGGGGGGGGGGGGGGGGGGGGGGGGGGGGGGGGGGGGGGGGGGGGGGGGGGGGGGGGGGGGGGGGGGGGGGGGGGGGGGGGGGGGGGGGGGGGGGGGGGGGGGGGGGGGGGGGGGGGGGGGGGGGGGGGGGGGGGGGGGGGGGGGGGGGGGGGGGGGGGGGGGGGGGGGGGGGGGGGGGGGGGGGGGGGGGGGGGGGGGGGGGGGGGGGGGGGGGGGGGGGGGGGGGGGGGGGGGGGGGGGGGGGGGGGGGGGGGGGGGGGGGGGGGGGGGGGGGGGGGGGGGGGGGGGGGGGGGGGGGGGGGGGGGGGGGGGGGGGGGGGGGGGGGGGGGGGGGGGGGGGGGGGGGGGGGGGGGGGGGGGGGGGGGGGGGGGGGGGGGGGGGGGGGGGGGGGGGGGGGGGGGGGGGGGGGGGGGGGGGGGGGGGGGGGGGGGGGGGGGGGGGGGGGGGGGGGGGGGGGGGGGGGGGGGGGGGGGGGGGGGGGGGGGGGGGGGGGGGGGGGGGGGGGGGGGGGGGGGGGGGGGGGGGGGGGGGGGGGGGGGGGGGGGGGGGGGGGGGGGGGGGGGGGGGGGGGGGGGGGGGGGGGGGGGGGGGGGGGGGGGGGGGGGGGGGGGGGGGGGGGGGGGGGGGGGGGGGGGGGGGGGGGGGGGGGGGGGGGGGGGGGGGGGGGGGGGGGGGGGGGGGGGGGGGGGGGGGGGGGGGGGGGGGGGGGGGGGGGGGGGGGGGGGGGGGGGGGGGGGGGGGGGGGGGGGGGGGGGGGGGGGGGGGGGGGGGGGGGGGGGGGGGGGGGGGGGGGGGGGGGGGGGGGGGGGGGGGGGGGGGGGGGGGGGGGGGGGGGGGGGGGGGGGGGGGGGGGGGGGGGGGGGGGGGGGGGGGGGGGGGGGGGGGGGGGGGGGGGGGGGGGGGGGGGGGGGGGGGGGGGGGGGGGGGGGGGGGGGGGGGGGGGGGGGGGGGGGGGGGGGGGGGGGGGGGGGGGGGGGGGGGGGGGGGGGGGGGGGGGGGGGGGGGGGGGGGGGGGGGGGGGGGGGGGGGGGGGGGGGGGGGGGGGGGGGGGGGGGGGGGGGGGGGGGGGGGGGGGGGGGGGGGGGGGGGGGGGGGGGGGGGGGGGGGGGGGGGGGGGGGGGGGGGGGGGGGGGGGGGGGGGGGGGGGGGGGGGGGGGGGGGGGGGGGGGGGGGGGGGGGGGGGGGGGGGGGGGGGGGGGGGGGGGGGGGGGGGGGGGGGGGGGGGGGGGGGGGGGGGGGGGGGGGGGGGGGGGGGGGGGGGGGGGGGGGGGGGGGGGGGGGGGGGGGGGGGGGGGGGGGGGGGGGGGGGGGGGGGGGGGGGGGGGGGGGGGGGGGGGGGGGGGGGGGGGGGGGGGGGGGGGGGGGGGGGGGGGGGGGGGGGGGGGGGGGGGGGGGGGGGGGGGGGGGGGGGGGGGGGGGGGGGGGGGGGGGGGGGGGGGGGGGGGGGGGGGGGGGGGGGGGGGGGGGGGGGGGGGGGGGGGGGGGGGGGGGGGGGGGGGGGGGGGGGGGGGGGGGGGGGGGGGGGGGGGGGGGGGGGGGGGGGGGGGGGGGGGGGGGGGGGGGGGGGGGGGGGGGGGGGGGGGGGGGGGGGGGGGGGGGGGGGGGGGGGGGGGGGGGGGGGGGGGGGGGGGGGGGGGGGGGGGGGGGGGGGGGGGGGGGGGGGGGGGGGGGGGGGGGGGGGGGGGGGGGGGGGGGGGGGGGGGGGGGGGGGGGGGGGGGGGGGGGGGGGGGGGGGGGGGGGGGGGGGGGGGGGGGGGGGGGGGGGGGGGGGGGGGGGGGGGGGGGGGGGGGGGGGGGGGGGGGGGGGGGGGGGGGGGGGGGGGGGGGGGGGGGGGGGGGGGGGGGGGGGGGGGGGGGGGGGGGGGGGGGGGGGGGGGGGGGGGGGGGGGGGGGGGGGGGGGGGGGGGGGGGGGGGGGGGGGGGGGGGGGGGGGGGGGGGGGGGGGGGGGGGGGGGGGGGGGGGGGGGGGGGGGGGGGGGGGGGGGGGGGGGGGGGGGGGGGGGGGGGGGGGGGGGGGGGGGGGGGGGGGGGGGGGGGGGGGGGGGGGGGGGGGGGGGGGGGGGGGGGGGGGGGGGGGGGGGGGGGGGGGGGGGGGGGGGGGGGGGGGGGGGGGGGGGGGGGGGGGGGGGGGGGGGGGGGGGGGGGGGGGGGGGGGGGGGGGGGGGGGGGGGGGGGGGGGGGGGGGGGGGGGGGGGGGGGGGGGGGGGGGGGGGGGGGGGGGGGGGGGGGGGGGGGGGGGGGGGGGGGGGGGGGGGGGGGGGGGGGGGGGGGGGGGGGGGGGGGGGGGGGGGGGGGGGGGGGGGGGGGGGGGGGGGGGGGGGGGGGGGGGGGGGGGGGGGGGGGGGGGGGGGGGGGGGGGGGGGGGGGGGGGGGGGGGGGGGGGGGGGGGGGGGGGGGGGGGGGGGGGGGGGGGGGGGGGGGGGGGGGGGGGGGGGGGGGGGGGGGGGGGGGGGGGGGGGGGGGGGGGGGGGGGGGGGGGGGGGGGGGGGGGGGGGGGGGGGGGGGGGGGGGGGGGGGGGGGGGGGGGGGGGGGGGGGGGGGGGGGGGGGGGGGGGGGGGGGGGGGGGGGGGGGGGGGGGGGGGGGGGGGGGGGGGGGGGGGGGGGGGGGGGGGGGGGGGGGGGGGGGGGGGGGGGGGGGGGGGGGGGGGGGGGGGGGGGGGGGGGGGGGGGGGGGGGGGGGGGGGGGGGGGGGGGGGGGGGGGGGGGGGGGGGGGGGGGGGGGGGGGGGGGGGGGGGGGGGGGGGGGGGGGGGGGGGGGGGGGGGGGGGGGGGGGGGGGGGGGGGGGGGGGGGGGGGGGGGGGGGGGGGGGGGGGGGGGGGGGGGGGGGGGGGGGGGGGGGGGGGGGGGGGGGGGGGGGGGGGGGGGGGGGGGGGGGGGGGGGGGGGGGGGGGGGGGGGGGGGGGGGGGGGGGGGGGGGGGGGGGGGGGGGGGGGGGGGGGGGGGGGGGGGGGGGGGGGGGGGGGGGGGGGGGGGGGGGGGGGGGGGGGGGGGGGGGGGGGGGGGGGGGGGGGGGGGGGGGGGGGGGGGGGGGGGGGGGGGGGGGGGGGGGGGGGGGGGGGGGGGGGGGGGGGGGGGGGGGGGGGGGGGGGGGGGGGGGGGGGGGGGGGGGGGGGGGGGGGGGGGGGGGGGGGGGGGGGGGGGGGGGGGGGGGGGGGGGGGGGGGGGGGGGGGGGGGGGGGGGGGGGGGGGGGGGGGGGGGGGGGGGGGGGGGGGGGGGGGGGGGGGGGGGGGGGGGGGGGGGGGGGGGGGGGGGGGGGGGGGGGGGGGGGGGGGGGGGGGGGGGGGGGGGGGGGGGGGGGGGGGGGGGGGGGGGGGGGGGGGGGGGGGGGGGGGGGGGGGGGGGGGGGGGGGGGGGGGGGGGGGGGGGGGGGGGGGGGGGGGGGGGGGGGGGGGGGGGGGGGGGGGGGGGGGGGGGGGGGGGGGGGGGGGGGGGGGGGGGGGGGGGGGGGGGGGGGGGGGGGGGGGGGGGGGGGGGGGGGGGGGGGGGGGGGGGGGGGGGGGGGGGGGGGGGGGGGGGGGGGGGGGGGGGGGGGGGGGGGGGGGGGGGGGGGGGGGGGGGGGGGGGGGGGGGGGGGGGGGGGGGGGGGGGGGGGGGGGGGGGGGGGGGGGGGGGGGGGGGGGGGGGGGGGGGGGGGGGGGGGGGGGGGGGGGGGGGGGGGGGGGGGGGGGGGGGGGGGGGGGGGGGGGGGGGGGGGGGGGGGGGGGGGGGGGGGGGGGGGGGGGGGGGGGGGGGGGGGGGGGGGGGGGGGGGGGGGGGGGGGGGGGGGGGGGGGGGGGGGGGGGGGGGGGGGGGGGGGGGGGGGGGGGGGGGGGGGGGGGGGGGGGGGGGGGGGGGGGGGGGGGGGGGGGGGGGGGGGGGGGGGGGGGGGGGGGGGGGGGGGGGGGGGGGGGGGGGGGGGGGGGGGGGGGGGGGGGGGGGGGGGGGGGGGGGGGGGGGGGGGGGGGGGGGGGGGGGGGGGGGGGGGGGGGGGGGGGGGGGGGGGGGGGGGGGGGGGGGGGGGGGGGGGGGGGGGGGGGGGGGGGGGGGGGGGGGGGGGGGGGGGGGGGGGGGGGGGGGGGGGGGGGGGGGGGGGGGGGGGGGGGGGGGGGGGGGGGGGGGGGGGGGGGGGGGGGGGGGGGGGGGGGGGGGGGGGGGGGGGGGGGGGGGGGGGGGGGGGGGGGGGGGGGGGGGGGGGGGGGGGGGGGGGGGGGGGGGGGGGGGGGGGGGGGGGGGGGGGGGGGGGGGGGGGGGGGGGGGGGGGGGGGGGGGGGGGGGGGGGGGGGGGGGGGGGGGGGGGGGGGGGGGGGGGGGGGGGGGGGGGGGGGGGGGGGGGGGGGGGGGGGGGGGGGGGGGGGGGGGGGGGGGGGGGGGGGGGGGGGGGGGGGGGGGGGGGGGGGGGGGGGGGGGGGGGGGGGGGGGGGGGGGGGGGGGGGGGGGGGGGGGGGGGGGGGGGGGGGGGGGGGGGGGGGGGGGGGGGGGGGGGGGGGGGGGGGGGGGGGGGGGGGGGGGGGGGGGGGGGGGGGGGGGGGGGGGGGGGGGGGGGGGGGGGGGGGGGGGGGGGGGGGGGGGGGGGGGGGGGGGGGGGGGGGGGGGGGGGGGGGGGGGGGGGGGGGGGGGGGGGGGGGGGGGGGGGGGGGGGGGGGGGGGGGGGGGGGGGGGGGGGGGGGGGGGGGGGGGGGGGGGGGGGGGGGGGGGGGGGGGGGGGGGGGGGGGGGGGGGGGGGGGGGGGGGGGGGGGGGGGGGGGGGGGGGGGGGGGGGGGGGGGGGGGGGGGGGGGGGGGGGGGGGGGGGGGGGGGGGGGGGGGGGGGGGGGGGGGGGGGGGGGGGGGGGGGGGGGGGGGGGGGGGGGGGGGGGGGGGGGGGGGGGGGGGGGGGGGGGGGGGGGGGGGGGGGGGGGGGGGGGGGGGGGGGGGGGGGGGGGGGGGGGGGGGGGGGGGGGGGGGGGGGGGGGGGGGGGGGGGGGGGGGGGGGGGGGGGGGGGGGGGGGGGGGGGGGGGGGGGGGGGGGGGGGGGGGGGGGGGGGGGGGGGGGGGGGGGGGGGGGGGGGGGGGGGGGGGGGGGGGGGGGGGGGGGGGGGGGGGGGGGGGGGGGGGGGGGGGGGGGGGGGGGGGGGGGGGGGGGGGGGGGGGGGGGGGGGGGGGGGGGGGGGGGGGGGGGGGGGGGGGGGGGGGGGGGGGGGGGGGGGGGGGGGGGGGGGGGGGGGGGGGGTGGGGGGGGGGGGGGGGGGGGGGGGGGGGGGGTGGGGGGGGGGGGGGGGGGGGGGGGGGGGGGGGGGGGGGGGGGGGGGGGGGGGGGGGGGGGGGGGGGGGGGGGGGGGGGGGGGGGGGGGGGGGGGGGGGGGGGGGGGGGGGGGGGGGGGGGGGGGGGGGGGGGGGGGGGGGGGGGGGGGGGGGGGGGGGGGGGGGGGGGGGGGGGGGGGGGGGGGGGGGGGGGGGGGGGGGGGGGGGGGGGGGGGGGGGGGGGGGGGGGGGGGGGGGGGGGGGGGGGGGGGGGGGGGGGGGGGGGGGGGGGGGGGGGGGGGGGGGGGGGGGGGGGGGGGGGGGGGGGGGGGGGGGGGGGGGGGGGGGGGGGGGGGGGGGGGGGGGGGGGGGGGGGGGGGGGGGGGGGGGGGGGGGGGGGGGGGGGGGGGGGGGGGGGGGGGGGGGGGGGGGGGGGGGGGGGGGGGGGGGGGGGGGGGGGGGGGGGGGGGGGGGGGGGGGGGGGGGGGGGGGGGGGGGGGGGGGGGGGGGGGGGGGGGGGGGGGGGGGGGGGGGGGGGGGGGGGGGGGGGGGGGGGGGGGGGGGGGGGGGGGGGGGGGGGGGGGGGGGGGGGGGGGGGGGGGGGGGGGGGGGGGGGTGGGGGGGGGGGGGGGGGGGGGGGGGGGGGGGGGGGGGGGGGGGGGGGGGGGGGGGGGGGGGGGGGGGGGGGGGGGGGGGGGGGGGGGGGGGGGGGGGGGGGGGGGGGGGGGGGGGGGGGGGGGGGGGGGGGGGGGGGGGGGGGGGGGGGGGGGGGGGGGGGGGGGGGGGGGGGGGGGGGGGGGGGGGGGGGGGGGGGGGGGGGGGGGTGGGGGGGGGGGGGGGGGGGGGGGGGGGGGGGGGGGGGGGGGGGGGGGGGGGGGGGGGGGGGGGGGGGGGGGGGGGGGTGGGGGGGGGGGGGGGGGGGGGGGGGGGGGGGGGGGGGGGGGGGGGGGGGGGGGGGGGGGGGGGGGGGGGGGGGGGGGGGGGGGGGGGGGGGGGGGGGGGGGGGGGGGGGGGGGGGGGGGGGGGGGGGGGGGGGGGGGGGGGGGGGGGGGGGGGGGGGGGGGGGGGGGGGGGGGGGGGGGGGGGGGGGGTGGGGGGGGGGGGGGGGGGGGGGGGGGGGGGGGGGGGGGGGGGGGGGGGGGGGGGGGGGGGGGGGGGGGGGGGGGGGGGGGGGGGGGGGGGGGGGGGGGGGGGGGGGGGGGGGGGGGGGGGGGGGGGGGGGGGGGGGGGGGGGGGGGGGGGGGGGGGGGGGGGGGGGGGGGGGGGGGGGGGGGGGGGGGGGGGGGGGGGGGGGGGGGGGGGGGGGGGGGGGGGGGGGGGGGGGGGGGGGGGGGGGGGGGGGGGGGGGGGGGGGGGGGGGGGGGGGGGGGGGGGGGGGGGGGGGGGGGGGGGGGGGGGGGGGGGGGGGGGGGGGGGGGGGGGGGGGGGGGGGGGGGGGGGGGGGGGGGGGGGGGGGGGGGGGGGGGGGGGGGGGGGGGGGGGGGGGGGGGGGGGGGGGGGGGGGGGGGGGGGTGGGGGGGGGGGGGGGGGGGGGGGGGGGGGGGGGGGGGGGGGGGGGGGGGGGGGGGGGGGGGGGGGGGGGGGGGGGGGGGGGGGGGGGGGGGGGGGGGGGGGGGGGGGGGGGGGGGGGGGGGGGGGGGGGGGGGGGGGGGGGGGGGGGGGGGGGGGGGGGGGGGGGGGGGGGGGGGGGGGGGGGGGGGGGGGGGGGGGGGGGGGGGGGGGGGGGGGGGGGGGGGGGGGGGGGGGGGGGGGGGGGGGGGGGGGGGGGGGGGGGGGGGGGGGGGGGGGGGGGGGGGGGGGGGGGGGGGGGGGGGGGGGGGGGGGGGGGGGGGGGGGGGGGGGGGGGGGGGGGGGGGGGGGGGGGGGGGGGGGGGGGGGGGGGGGGGGGGGGGGGGGGGGGGGGGGGGGGGGGGGGGGGGGGGGGGGGGGGGGGGGGGGGGGGGGGGGGGGGGGGGGGGGGGGGGGGGGGGGGGGGGGGGGGGGGGGGGGGGGGGGGGGGGGGGGGGGGGGGGGGGGGGGGGGGGGGGGGGGGGGGGGGGGGGGGGGGGGGGGGGGGGGGGGGGGGGGGGGGGGGGGGGGGGGGGGGGGGGGGGGGGGGGGGGGGGGGGGGGGGGGGGGGGGGGGGGGGGGGGGGGGGGGGGGGGGGGGGGGGGGGGGGGGGGGGGGGGGGGGGGGGGGGGGGGGGGGGGGGGGGGGGGGGGGGGGGGGGGGGGGGGGGGGGGGGGGGGGGGGGGGGGGGGGGGGGGGGGGGGGGGGGGGGGGGGGGGGGGGGGGGGGGGGGGGGGGGGGGGGGGGGGGGGGGGGGGGGGGGGGGGGGGGGGGGGGGGGGGGGGGGGGGGGGGGGGGGGGGGGGGGGGGGGGGGGGGGGGGGGGGGGGGGGGGGGGGGGGGGGGGGGGGGGGGGGGGGGGGGGGGGGGGGGGGGGGGGGGGGGGGGGGGGGGGGGGGGGGGGGGGGGGGGGGGGGGGGGGGGGGGGGGGGGGGGGGGGGGGGGGGGGGGGGGGGGGGGGGGGGGGGGGGGGGGGGGGGGGGGGGGGGGGGGGGGGGGGGGGGGGGGGGGGGGGGGGGGGGGGGGGGGGGGGGGGGGGGGGGGGGGGGGGGGGGGGGGGGGGGGGGGGGGGGGGGGGGGGGGGGGGGGGGGGGGGGGGGGGGGGGGGGGGGGGGGGGGGGGGGGGGGGGGGGGGGGGGGGGGGGGGGGGGGGGGGGGGGGGGGGGGGGGGGGGGGGGGGGGGGGGGGGGGGGGGGGGGGGGGGGGGGGGGGGGGGGGGGGGGGGGGGGGGGGGGGGGGGGGGGGGGGGGGGGGGGGGGGGGGGGGGGGGGGGGGGGGGGGGGGGGGGGGGGGGGGGGGGGGGGGGGGGGGGGGGGGGGGGGGGGGGGGGGGGGGGGGGGGGGGGGGGGGGGGGGGGGGGGGGGGGGGGGGGGGGGGGGGGGGGGGGGGGGGGGGGGGGGGGGGGGGGGGGGGGGGGGGGGGGGGGGGGGGGGGGGGGGGGGGGGGGGGGGGGGGGGGGGGGGGGGGGGGGGGGGGGGGGGGGGGGGGGGGGGGGGGGGGGGGGGGGGGGGGGGGGGGGGGGGGGGGGTGGGGGGGGGGGGGGGGGGGGGGGGGGGGGGGGGGGGGGGGGGGGGGGGGGGGGGGGGGGGGGGGGGGGGGGGGGGGGGGGGGGGGGGGGGGGGGGGGGGGGGGGGGGGGGGGGGGGGGGGGGGGGGGGGGGGGGGGGGGGGGGGGGGGGGGGGGGGGGGGGGGGGGGGGGGGGGGGGGGGGGGGGGGGGGGGGGGGGGGGGGGGGGGGGGGGGGGGGGGGGGGGGGGGGGGGGGGGGGGGGGGGGGGGGGGGGGGGGGGGGGGGGGGGGGGGGGGGGGGGGGGGGGGGGGGGGGGGGGGGGGGGGGGGGGGGGGGGGGGGGGGGGGGGGGGGGGGGGGGGGGGGGGGGGGGGGGGGGGGGGGGGGGGGGGGGGGGGGGGGGGGGGGGGGGGGGGGGGGGGGGGGGGGGGGGGGGGGGGGGGGGGGGGGGGGGGGGGGGGGGGGGGGGGGGGGGGGGGGGGGGGGGGGGGGGGGGGGGGGGGGGGGGGGGGGGGGGGGGGGGGGGGGGGGGGGGGGGGGGGGGGGGGGGGGGGGGGGGGGGGGGGGGGGGGGGGGGGGGGGGGGGGGGGGGGGGGGGGGGGGGGGGGGGGGGGGGGGGGGGGGGGGGGGGGGGGGGGGGGGGGGGGGGGGGGGGGGGGGGGGGGGGGGGGGGGGGGGGGGGGGGGGGGGGGGGGGGGGGGGGGGGGGGGGGGGGGGGGGGGGGGGGGGGGGGGGGGGGGGGGGGGGGGGGGGGGGGGGGGGGGGGGGGGGGGGGGGGGGGGGGGGGGGGGGGGGGGGGGGGGGGGGGGGGGGGGGGGGGGGGGGGGGGGGGGGGGGGGGGGGGGGGGGGGGGGGGGGGGGGGGGGGGGGGGGGGGGGGGGGGGGGGGGGGGGGGGGGGGGGGGGGGGGGGGGGGGGGGGGGGGGGGGGGGGGGGGGGGGGGGGGGGGGGGGGGGGGGGGGGGGGGGGGGGGGGGGGGGGGGGGGGGGGGGGGGGGGGGGGGGGGGGGGGGGGGGGGGGGGGGGGGGGGGGGGGGGGGGGGGGGGGGGGGGGGGGGGGGGGGGGGGGGGGGGGGGGGGGGGGGGGGGGGGGGGGGGGGGGGGGGGGGGGGGGGGGGGGGGGGGGGGGGGGGGGGGGGGGGGGGGGGGGGGGGGGGGGGGGGGGGGGGGGGGGGGGGGGGGGGGGGGGGGGGGGGGGGGGGGGGGGGGGGGGGGGGGGGGGGGGGGGGGGGGGGGGGGGGGGGGGGGGGGGGGGGGGGGGGGGGGGGGGGGGGGGGGGGGGGGGGGGGGGGGGGGGGGGGGGGGGGGGGGGGGGGGGGGGGGGGGGGGGGGGGGGGGGGGGGGGGGGGGGGGGGGGGGGTGGGGGGGGGGGGGGGGGGGGGGGGGGGGGGGGGGGGGGGGGGGGGGGGGGGGGGGGGGGGGGGGGGGGGGGGGGGGGGGGGGGGGGGGGGGGGGGGGGGGGGGGGGGGGGGGGGGGGGGGGGGGGGGGGGGGGGGGGGGGGGGGGGGGGGGGGGGGGGGGGGGGGGGGGGGGGGGGGGGGGGGGGGGGGGGGGGGGGGGGGGGGGGGGGGGGGGGGGGGGGGGGGGGGGGGGGGGGGGGGGGGGGGGGGGGGGGGGGGGGGGGGGGGGGGGGGGGGGGGGGGGGGGGGGGGGGGGGGGGGGGGGGGGGGGGGGGGGGGGGGGGGGGGGGGGGGGGGGGGGGGGGGGGGGGGGGGGGGGGGGGGGGGGGGGGGGGGGGGGGGGGGGGGGGGGGGGGGGGGGGGGGGGGGGGGGGGGGGGGGGGGGGGGGGGGGGGGGGGGGGGGGGGGGGGGGGGGGGGGGGGGGGGGGGGGGGGGGGGGGGGGGGGGGGGGGGGGGGGGGGGGGGGGGGGGGGGGGGGGGGGGGGGGGGGGGGGGGGGGGGGGGGGGGGGGGGGGGGGGGGGGGGGGGGGGGGGGGGGGGGGGGGGGGGGGGGGGGGGGGGGGGGGGGGGGGGGGGGGGGGGGGGGGGGGGGGGGGGGGGGGGGGGGGGGGGGGGGGGGGGGGGGGGGGGGGGGGGGGGGGGGGGGGGGGGGGGGGGGGGGGGGGGGGGGGGGGGGGGGGGGGGGGGGGGGGGGGGGGGGGGGGGGGGGGGGGGGGGGGGGGGGGGGGGGGGGGGGGGGGGGGGGGGGGGGGGGGGGGGGGGGGGGGGGGGGGGGGGGGGGGGGGGGGGGGGGGGGGGGGGGGGGGGGGGGGGGGGGGGGGGGGGGGGGGGGGGGGGGGGGGGGGGGGGGGGGGGGGGGGGGGGGGGGGGGGGGGGGGGGGGGGGGGGGGGGGGGGGGGGGGGGGGGGGGGGGGGGGGGGGGGGGGGGGGGGGGGGGGGGGGGGGGGGGGGGGGGGGGGGGGGGGGGGGGGGGGGGGGGGGGGGGGGGGGGGGGGGGGGGGGGGGGGGGGGGGGGGGGGGGGGGGGGGGGGGGGGGGGGGGGGGGGGGGGGGGGGGGGGGGGGGGGGGGGGGGGGGGGGGGGGGGGGGGGGGGGGGGGGGGGGGGGGGGGGGGGGGGGGGGGGGGGGGGGGGGGGGGGGGGGGGGGGGGGGGGGGGGGGGGGGGGGGGGGGGGGGGGGGGGGGGGGGGGGGGGGGGGGGGGGGGGGGGGGGGGGGGGGGGGGGGGGGGGGGGGGGGGGGGGGGGGGGGGGGGGGGGGGGGGGGGGGGGGGGGGGGGGGGGGGGGGGGGGGGGGGGGGGGGGGGGGGGGGGGGGGGGGGGGGGGGGGGGGGGGGGGGGGGGGGGGGGGGGGGGGGGGGGGGGGGGGGGGGGGGGGGGGGGGGGGGGGGGGGGGGGGGGGGGGGGGGGGGGGGGGGGGGGGGGGGGGGGGGGGGGGGGGGGGGGGGGGGGGGGGGGGGGGGGGGGGGGGGGGGGGGGGGGGGGGGGGGGGGGGGGGGGGGGGGGGGGGGGGGGGGGGGGGGGGGGGGGGGGGGGGGGGGGGGGGGGGGGGGGGGGGGGGGGGGGGGGGGGGGGGGGGGGGGGGGGGGGGGGGGGGGGGGGGGGGGGGGGGGGGGGGGGGGGGGGGGGGGGGGGGGGGGGGGGGGGGGGGGGGGGGGGGGGGGGGGGGGGGGGGGGGGGGGGGGGGGGGGGGGGGGGGGGGGGGGGGGGGGGGGGGGGGGGGGGGGGGGGGGGGGGGGGGGGGGGGGGGGGGGGGGGGGGGGGGGGGGGGGGGGGGGGGGGGGGGGGGGGGGGGGGGGGGGGGGGGGGGGGGGGGGGGGGGGGGGGGGGGGGGGGGGGGGGGGGGGGGGGGGGGGGGGGGGGGGGGGGGGGGGGGGGGGGGGGGGGGGGGGGGGGGGGGGGGGGGGGGGGGGGGGGGGGGGGGGGGGGGGGGGGGGGGGGGGGGGGGGGGGGGGGGGGGGGGGGGGGGGGGGGGGGGGGGGGGGGGGGGGGGGGGGGGGGGGGGGGGGGGGGGGGGGGGGGGGGGGGGGGGGGGGGGGGGGGGGGGGGGGGGGGGGGGGGGGGGGGGGGGGGGGGGGGGGGGGGGGGGGGGGGGGGGGGGGGGGGGGGGGGGGGGGGGGGGGGGGGGGGGGGGGGGGGGGGGGGGGGGGGGGGGGGGGGGGGGGGGGGGGGGGGGGGGGGGGGGGGGGGGGGGGGGGGGGGGGGGGGGGGGGGGGGGGGGGGGGGGGGGGGGGGGGGGGGGGGGGGGGGGGGGGGGGGGGGGGGGGGGGGGGGGGGGGGGGGGGGGGGGGGGGGGGGGGGGGGGGGGGGGGGGGGGGGGGGGGGGGGGGGGGGGGGGGGGGGGGGGGGGGGGGGGGGGGGGGGGGGGGGGGGGGGGGGGGGGGGGGGGGGGGGGGGGGGGGGGGGGGGGGGGGGGGGGGGGGGGGGGGGGGGGGGGGGGGGGGGGGGGGGGGGGGGGGGGGGGGGGGGGGGGGGGGGGGGGGGGGGGGGGGGGGGGGGGGGGGGGGGGGGGGGGGGGGGGGGGGGGGGGGGGGGGGGGGGGGGGGGGGGGGGGGGGGGGGGGGGGGGGGGGGGGGGGGGGGGGGGGGGGGGGGGGGGGGGGGGGGGGGGGGGGGGGGGGGGGGGGGGGGGGGGGGGGGGGGGGGGGGGGGGGGGGGGGGGGGGGGGGGGGGGGGGGGGGGGGGGGGGGGGGGGGGGGGGGGGGGGGGGGGGGGGGGGGGGGGGGGGGGGGGGGGGGGGGGGGGGGGGGGGGGGGGGGGGGGGGGGGGGGGGGGGGGGGGGGGGGGGGGGGGGGGGGGGGGGGGGGGGGGGGGGGGGGGGGGGGGGGGGGGGGGGGGGGGGGGGGGGGGGGGGGGGGGGGGGGGGGGGGGGGGGGGGGGGGGGGGGGGGGGGGGGGGGGGGGGGGGGGGGGGGGGGGGGGGGGGGGGGGGGGGGGGGGGGGGGGGGGGGGGGGGGGGGGGGGGGGGGGGGGGGGGGGGGGGGGGGGGGGGGGGGGGGGGGGGGGGGGGGGGGGGGGGGGGGGGGGGGGGGGGGGGGGGGGGGGGGGGGGGGGGGGGGGGGGGGGGGGGGGGGGGGGGGGGGGGGGGGGGGGGGGGGGGGGGGGGGGGGGGGGGGGGGGGGGGGGGGGGGGGGGGGGGGGGGGGGGGGGGGGGGGGGGGGGGGGGGGGGGGGGGGGGGGGGGGGGGGGGGGGGGGGGGGGGGGGGGGGGGGGGGGGGGGGGGGGGGGGGGGGGGGGGGGGGGGGGGGGGGGGGGGGGGGGGGGGGGGGGGGGGGGGGGGGGGGGGGGGGGGGGGGGGGGGGGGGGGGGGGGGGGGGGGGGGGGGGGGGGGGGGGGGGGGGGGGGGGGGGGGGGGGGGGGGGGGGGGGGGGGGGGGGGGGGGGGGGGGGGGGGGGGGGGGGGGGGGGGGGGGGGGGGGGGGGGGGGGGGGGGGGGGGGGGGGGGGGGGGGGGGGGGGGGGGGGGGGGGGGGGGGGGGGGGGGGGGGGGGGGGGGGGGGGGGGGGGGGGGGGGGGGGGGGGGGGGGGGGGGGGGGGGGGGGGGGGGGGGGGGGGGGGGGGGGGGGGGGGGGGGGGGGGGGGGGGGGGGGGGGGGGGGGGGGGGGGGGGGGGGGGGGGGGGGGGGGGGGGGGGGGGGGGGGGGGGGGGGGGGGGGGGGGGGGGGGGGGGGGGGGGGGGGGGGGGGGGGGGGGGGGGGGGGGGGGGGGGGGGGGGGGGGGGGGGGGGGGGGGGGGGGGGGGGGGGGGGGGGGGGGGGGGGGGGGGGGGGGGGGGGGGGGGGGGGGGGGGGGGGGGGGGGGGGGGGGGGGGGGGGGGGGGGGGGGGGGGGGGGGGGGGGGGGGGGGGGGGGGGGGGGGGGGGGGGGGGGGGGGGGGGGGGGGGGGGGGGGGGGGGGGGGGGGGGGGGGGGGGGGGGGGGGGGGGGGGGGGGGGGGGGGGGGGGGGGGGGGGGGGGGGGGGGGGGGGGGGGGGGGGGGGGGGGGGGGGGGGGGGGGGGGGGGGGGGGGGGGGGGGGGGGGGGGGGGGGGGGGGGGGGGGGGGGGGGGGGGGGGGGGGGGGGGGGGGGGGGGGGGGGGGGGGGGGGGGGGGGGGGGGGGGGGGGGGGGGGGGGGGGGGGGGGGGGGGGGGGGGGGGGGGGGGGGGGGGGGGGGGGGGGGGGGGGGGGGGGGGGGGGGGGGGGGGGGGGGGGGGGGGGGGGGGGGGGGGGGGGGGGGGGGGGGGGGGGGGGGGGGGGGGGGGGGGGGGGGGGGGGGGGGGGGGGGGGGGGGGGGGGGGGGGGGGGGGGGGGGGGGGGGGGGGGGGGGGGGGGGGGGGGGGGGGGGGGGGGGGGGGGGGGGGGGGGGGGGGGGGGGGGGGGGGGGGGGGGGGGGGGGGGGGGGGGGGGGGGGGGGGGGGGGGGGGGGGGGGGGGGGGGGGGGGGGGGGGGGGGGGGGGGGGGGGGGGGGGGGGGGGGGGGGGGGGGGGGGGGGGGGGGGGGGGGGGGGGGGGGGGGGGGGGGGGGGGGGGGGGGGGGGGGGGGGGGGGGGGGGGGGGGGGGGGGGGGGGGGGGGGGGGGGGGGGGGGGGGGGGGGGGGGGGGGGGGGGGGGGGGGGGGGGGGGGGGGGGGGGGGGGGGGGGGGGGGGGGGGGGGGGGGGGGGGGGGGGGGGGGGGGGGGGGGGGGGGGGGGGGGGGGGGGGGGGGGGGGGGGGGGGGGGGGGGGGGGGGGGGGGGGGGGGGGGGGGGGGGGGGGGGGGGGGGGGGGGGGGGGGGGGGGGGGGGGGGGGGGGGGGGGGGGGGGGGGGGGGGGGGGGGGGGGGGGGGGGGGGGGGGGGGGGGGGGGGGGGGGGGGGGGGGGGGGGGGGGGGGGGGGGGGGGGGGGGGGGGGGGGGGGGGGGGGGGGGGGGGGGGGGGGGGGGGGGGGGGGGGGGGGGGGGGGGGGGGGGGGGGGGGGGGGGGGGGGGGGGGGGGGGGGGGGGGGGGGGGGGGGGGGGGGGGGGGGGGGGGGGGGGGGGGGGGGGGGGGGGGGGGGGGGGGGGGGGGGGGGGGGGGGGGGGGGGGGGGGGGGGGGGGGGGGGGGGGGGGGGGGGGGGGGGGGGGGGGGGGGGGGGGGGGGGGGGGGGGGGGGGGGGGGGGGGGGGGGGGGGGGGGGGGGGGGGGGGGGGGGGGGGGGGGGGGGGGGGGGGGGGGGGGGGGGGGGGGGGGGGGGGGGGGGGGGGGGGGGGGGGGGGGGGGGGGGGGGGGGGGGGGGGGGGGGGGGGGGGGGGGGGGGGGGGGGGGGGGGGGGGGGGGGGGGGGGGGGGGGGGGGGGGGGGGGGGGGGGGGGGGGGGGGGGGGGGGGGGGGGGGGGGGGGGGGGGGGGGGGGGGGGGGGGGGGGGGGGGGGGGGGGGGGGGGGGGGGGGGGGGGGGGGGGGGGGGGGGGGGGGGGGGGGGGGGGGGGGGGGGGGGGGGGGGGGGGGGGGGGGGGGGGGGGGGGGGGGGGGGGGGGGGGGGGGGGGGGGGGGGGGGGGGGGGGGGGGGGGGGGGGGGGGGGGGGGGGGGGGGGGGGGGGGGGGGGGGGGGGGGGGGGGGGGGGGGGGGGGGGGGGGGGGGGGGGGGGGGGGGGGGGGGGGGGGGGGGGGGGGGGGGGGGGGGGGGGGGGGGGGGGGGGGGGGGGGGGGGGGGGGGGGGGGGGGGGGGGGGGGGGGGGGGGGGGGGGGGGGGGGGGGGGGGGGGGGGGGGGGGGGGGGGGGGGGGGGGGGGGGGGGGGGGGGGGGGGGGGGGGGGGGGGGGGGGGGGGGGGGGGGGGGGGGGGGGGGGGGGGGGGGGGGGGGGGGGGGGGGGGGGGGGGGGGGGGGGGGGGGGGGGGGGGGGGGGGGGGGGGGGGGGGGGGGGGGGGGGGGGGGGGGGGGGGGGGGGGGGGGGGGGGGGGGGGGGGGGGGGGGGGGGGGGGGGGGGGGGGGGGGGGGGGGGGGGGGGGGGGGGGGGGGGGGGGGGGGGGGGGGGGGGGGGGGGGGGGGGGGGGGGGGGGGGGGGGGGGGGGGGGGGGGGGGGGGGGGGGGGGGGGGGGGGGGGGGGGGGGGGGGGGGGGGGGGGGGGGGGGGGGGGGGGGGGGGGGGGGGGGGGGGGGGGGGGGGGGGGGGGGGGGGGGGGGGGGGGGGGGGGGGGGGGGGGGGGGGGGGGGGGGGGGGGGGGGGGGGGGGGGGGGGGGGGGGGGGTGGGGGGGGGGGGGGGGGGGGGGGGGGGGGGGGGGGGGGGGGGGGGGGGGGGGGGGGGGGGGGGGGGGGGGGGGGGGGGGGGGGGGGGGGGGGGGGGGGGGGGGGGGGGGGGGGGGGGGGGGGGGGGGGGGGGGGGGGGGGGGGGGGGGGGGGGGGGGGGGGGGGGGGGGGGGGGGGGGGGGGGGGGGGGGGGGGGTGGGGGGGGGGGGGGGGGGGGGGGGGGGGGGGGGGGGGGGGGGGGGGGGGGGGGGGGGGGGGGGGGGGGGGGGGGGGGGGGGGGGGGGGGGGGGGGGGGGGGGGGGGGGGGGGGGGGGGGGGGGGGGGGGGGGGGGGGGGGGGGGGGGGGGGGGGGGGGGGGGGGGGGGGGGGGGGGGGGGGGGGGGGGGGGGGGGGGGGGGGGGGGGGGGGGGGGGGGGGGGGGGGGGGGGGGGGGGGGGGGGGGGGGGGGGGGGGGGGGGGGGGGGGGGGGGGGGGGGGGGGGGGGGGGGGGGGGGGGGGGGGGGGGGGGGGGGGGGGGGGGGGGGGGGGGGGGGGGGGGGGGGGGGGGGGGGGGGGGGGGGGGGGGGGGGGGGGGGGGGGGGGGGGGGGGGGGGGGGGGGGGGGGGGTGGGGGGGGGGGGGGGGGGGGGGGGGGGGGGGGGGGGGGGGGGGGGGGGGGGGGGGGGGGGGGGGGGGGGGGGGGGGGGGGGGGGGGGGGGGGGGGGGGGGGGGGGGGGGGGGGGGGGGGGGGGGGGGGGGGGGGGGGGGGGGGGGGGGGGGGGGGGGGGGGGGGGGGGGGGGGGGGGGGGGGGGGGGGGGGGGGGGGGGGGGGGGGGGGGGGGGGGGGGGGGGGGGGGGGGGGGGGGGGGGGGGGGGGGGGGGGGGGGGGGGGGGGGGGGGGGGGGGGGGGGGGGGGGGGGGGGGGGGGGGGGGGGGGGGGGGGGGGGGGGGGGGGGGGGGGGGGGGGGGGGGGGGGGGGGGGGGGGGGGGGGGGGGGGGGGGGGGGGGGGGGGGGGGGGGGGGGGGGGGGGGGGGGGGGGGGGGGGGGGGGGGGGGGGGGGGGGGGGGGGGGGGGGGGGGGGGGGGGGGGGGGGGGGGGGGGGGGGGGGGGGGGGGGGGGGGGGGGGGGGGGGGGGGGGGGGGGGGGGGGGGGGGGGGGGGGGGGGGGGGGGGGGGGGGGGGGGGGGGGGGGGGGGGGGGGGGGGGGGGGGGGGGGGGGGGGGGGGGGGGGGGGGGGGGGGGGGGGGGGGGGGGGGGGGGGGGGGGGGGGGGGGGGGGGGGGGGGGGGGGGGGGGGGGGGGGGGGGGGGGGGGGGGGGGGGGGGGGGGGGGGGGGGGGGGGGGGGGGGGGGGGGGGGGGGGGGGGGGGGGGGGGGGGGGGGGGGGGGGGGGGGGGGGGGGGGGGGGGGGGGGGGGGGGGGGGGGGGGGGGGGGGGGGGGGGGGGGGGGGGGGGGGGGGGGGGGGGGGGGGGGGGGGGGGGGGGGGGGGGGGGGGGGGGGGGGGGGGGGGGGGGGGGGGGGGGGGGGGGGGGGGGGGGGGGGGGGGGGGGGGGGGGGGGGGGGGGGGGGGGGGGGGGGGGGGGGGGGGGGGGGGGGGGGGGGGGGGGGGGGGGGGGGGGGGGGGGGGGGGGGGGGGGGGGGGGGGGGGGGGGGGGGGGGGGGGGGGGGGGGGGGGGGGGGGGGGGGGGGGGGGGGGGGGGGGGGGGGGGGGGGGGGGGGGGGGGGGGGGGGGGGGGGGGGGGGGGGGGGGGGGGGGGGGGGGGGGGGGGGGGGGGGGGGGGGGGGGGGGGGGGGGGGGGGGGGGGGGGGGGGGGGGGGGGGGGGGGGGGGGGGGGGGGGGGGGGGGGGGGGGGGGGGGGGGGGGGGGGGGGGGGGGGGGGGGGGGGGGGGGGGGGGGGGGGGGGGGGGGGGGGGGGGGGGGGGGGGGGGGGGGGGGGGGGGGGGGGGGGGGGGGGGGGGGGGGGGGGGGGGGGGGGGGGGGGGGGGGGGGGGGGGGGGGGGGGGGGGGGGGGGGGGGGGGGGGGGGGGGGGGGGGGGGGGGGGGGGGGGGGGGGGGGGGGGGGGGGGGGGGGGGGGGGGGGGGGGGGGGGGGGGGGGGGGGGGGGGGGGGGGGGGGGGGGGGGGGGGGGGGGGGGGGGGGGGGTGGGGGGGGGGGGGGGGGGGGGGGGGGGGGGGGGGGGGGGGGGGGGGGGGGGGGGGGGGGGGGGGGGGGGGGGGGGGGGGGGGGGGGGGGGGGGGGGGGGGGGGGGGGGGGGGGGGGGGGGGGGGGGGGGGGGGGGGGGGGGGGGGGGGGGGGGGGGGGGGGGGGGGGGGGGGGGGGGGGGGGGGGGGGGGGGGGGGGGGGGGGGGGGGGGGGGGGGGGGGGGGGGGGGGGGGGGGGGGGGGGGGGGGGGGGGGGGGGGGGGGGGGGGGGTGGGGGGGGGGGGGGGGGGGGGGGGGGGGGGGGGGGGGGGGGGGGGGGGGGGGGGGGGGGGGGGGGGGGGGGGGGGGGGGGGGGGGGGGGGGGGGGGGGGGGGGGGGGGGGGGGGGGGGGGGGGGGGGGGGGGGGGGGGGGGGGGGGGGGGGGGGGGGGGGGGGGGGGGGGGGGGGGGGGGGGGGGGGGGTGGGGGGGGGGGGGGGGGGGGGGGGGGGGGGGGGGGGGGGGGGGGGGGGGGGGGGGGGGGGGGGGGGGGGGGGGGGGGGGGGGGGGGGGGGGGGGGGGGGGGGGGGGGGGGGGGGGGGGGGGGGGGGGGGGGGGGTGGGGGGGGGGGGGGGGGGGGGGGGGGGGGGGGGGGGGGGGGGGGGGGGGGGGGGGGGGGGGGGGGGGGGGGGGGGGGGGGGGGGGGGGGGGGGTGGGGGGGGGGGGGGGGGGGGGGGGGGGGGGGGGGGGGGGGGGGGGGGGGGGGGGGGGGGGGGGGGGGGGGGGGGGGGGGGGGGGGGGGGGGGGGGGGGGGGGGGGGGGGGGGGGGGGGGGGGGGGGGGGGGGGGGGGGGGGGGGGGGGGGGGGGGGGGGGGGGGGGGGTGGGGGGGGGGGGGGGGGGGGGGGGGGGGGGGGGGGGGGGGGTGGGGGGGGGGGGGGGGGGGGGGGGGGGGGGGGGGGGGGGGGGGGGGGGGGGGGGGGGGGGGGGGGGGGGGGGGGGGGGGGGGGGGGGTGGGGGGGGGGGGGGGGGGGGGGGGGGGGGGGGGGGGGGGGGGGGGGGGGGGGGGGGGGTGGGGGGGGGGGGTGGGGGGGGGGGGGGGGGGGGGGGGGGGGGGGGGGGGGGGGGGGGGGGGGGGGGGGGGGGGGGGGGGGGGGGGGGGGGGGGGGGGGGGGGGGGGGGGGGGGGGGGGGGGGGGGGGGGGGGGGGGGGGGGGGGGGGGGGGGGGGGGGGGGGGGGGGGGGGGGGGGGGGGGGGGGGGGGGGGGGGGGGGGGGGGGGGGGGGGGTGGGGGGGGGGGGGGGGGGGGGGGGGGGGGGGGGGGGGGGGGGGGGGGGGGGGGGGGGGGGGTGGGGGGGGGGGGGGGGGGGGGGGGGGGGGGGGGGGGGGGGGGGGGGGGGGGGGTGGGGGGGGGGGGGGGGGGGGGGGGGGGGGGGGGGTGGGGGGGGGGGGGGGGGGGGGGGGGGGGGGGGGGGGGGGGGGGGGGGGGGGGGGGGGGGGGGGGGGGGGGGGTGGGGGGGGGGGGGGGGGGGGGGGGGGGGGGGGGGGGGGGGGGGGGGGGGGGGGGGGGGGGGGGGGGGGGGGGGGGGGGGGGGGGGGGGGGGGGGGGGGGGGGGGGGGGGGGGGTTGGGGGGGGGGGGGGGGGGGGGGGGGGGGGGGGGGGGGGGGGGGGGGGGGGGGGGGGGGGGGGGGGGGGGGGGGTGGGGGGGGGGGGGTGGGGGGGGGGGGGGGGGGGGGGGGGGGGGGGGGGGGGGGGGGGGGGGGGGGGGGGGGGGGGGGGGGGGGGGGGGGGGGGGGGGGGGGGGGGGGGGGGGGGGGGGGGGGGGGGGGGGGGGGGGGGGGGGGGGGGGGGGGGGGGGGGGGGGGGGGGGGGGGGGGGGGGGGGGGGGGGGGGGGGGGGGGGGGGGGGGGGGGGGGGGGGGGTGGGGGGGGGGGGGGGGGGGGGGGGGGGGGGGGGGGGGGGGGGGGGGGGGGGGGGGGGGGGGGGGGGGGTGGGGGGGGGGGGGGGGGGGGGGGGGGGGGGGGGTGGGGGGGGGGGGGGGGGGGGGGGGGGGGGTGGGGGGGGGGGGGGGGGGGGGGGGGGGGGGGGGGGGGGGGGGGGGGGGGGGGGGGGGGGGGGGGTGGGGGGGGGGGGGGGGGGGGGGGGGGGGGGGGGGGGGGGGGGGGGGGGGGGGGGGGGGGGGGGGGGGGGGGGGGGGGGGGGGGGGGGGGGGGGGGGGGGGGGGGGGGGGGGGGGGGGGGGGGGGGGGGGGGGGGGGGGGGTGGGGGGGGGGGGGGGGGGGGGGGGGGGGGGGGGGGGGGGGGGGGGGGGGGGGGGGGGGGGGGGGGGGGGGGGGGGGGGGGGGGGGGGGGGGGGGGGGGGGGGGGGGGGGGGGGGGGGGGGGGGGGGGGGGGGGGGGGGGGGGGGGGGGGGGGGGGGGGGGGGGGGGGGGGGGGGGGGGGGGGGGGGGGGGGGGGGGGGGGGGGGGGGGGGGGGGGGGGGGGGGGGGGGTGGGGGGGGGGGGGGGGGGGGGGGGGGGGGGGGGGGGGGGGGGGGGGGGGGGGGGGGGGGGGGGGGGGGGGGGGGGGGGGGGGGGGGGGGGGGGGGGGGGGGGGGGGGGGGGGGGGGGGGGGGGGGGGGGGGGGGGGGGGGGGGGGGGGGGGGGGGGGGGGGGGGGGGGGGGGGGGGGGGGGGGGGGGGGGGGGGGGGGGGGGGGGGGGGGGGGGGGGGGGGGGGGGGGGGGGGGGGGGGGGGGGGGGGGGGGGGGGGGGGGGGGGGGGGGGGGGGGGGGGGGGGGGGGGGGGGGGGGGGGGGGGGGGGGGGGGGGGGGGGGGGGGGGGGGGGGGGGGGGGGGGGGGGGGGGGGGGGGGGGGGGGGGGGGGGGGGGGGGGGGGGGGGGGGGGGGGGGGGGGGGGGGGGGGGGGGGGGGGGGGGGGGGGGGGGGGGGGGGGGGGGGGGGGGGGGGGGGGGGGGGGGGGGGGGGGGGGGGGGGGGGGGGGGGGGGGGGGGGGGGGGGGGGGGGGGGGGGGGGGGGGGGGGGGGGGGGGGGGGGGGGGGGGGGGGGGGGTGGGGGGGGGGGGGGGGGGGGGGGGGGGGGGGGGGGGGGGGGGGGGGGGGGGGGGGGGGGGTGGGGGGGGGGGGGGGGGGGGGGGGGGGGGGGGGGGGTGGGGGGGGGGGGGGGGGGGGGGGGGGGGGGGGTGGGGGGGGGGGGGGGGGGGGGGGGGGGGGGGGGGGGGGGGGGGGGGGGGGGGGGGGGGGGGGGGGGGGGGGGGGGGGGGGGGGGGGGGGGGGGGGGGGGGGGGGGGGGGGGGGGGGGGGGGGGGGGGGGGGGGGGGGGGGGGGGGGGGGGGGTGGGGGGGGGGGGGGGGGGGGGGGGGGGGGGGGGGGGGGGGGGGGGGGGGGGGTTGGGGGGGGGGGGGGGGGGGGGGGGGGGGGGGGGGGGGGGGGGGGGGGGGGGGGGGGGGGGGGGGGGGGGGGGGGGGGGGGGGGGGGGGGGGGGGGGGGGGGGGGGGGGGGGGGGGGGGGGGGGTGGGGGGGGGGGGGGGGGGGGGGGGGGGGGGGGGGGGGGGGGGGGGGGGGGGGGGGGGGGGGGGGGG
>NZ_JAUFQI010000005.1:17500-52500 GCF_030409715.1 Reinekea marina | reverse complement strand
TTTTTTTTTTTTTTTTTTTTTTTTTTTTTTTTTTTTTTTTTTTTTTTTTTTTTTTTTTTTTTTTTTTTTTTTTTTTTTTTTTTTTTTTTTTTTTTTTTGTTTTTTTTTTTTTTTTTTTTTTTTTTTTTTTTTTTTTTTTTTTTTTTTTTTTTTTTTTTTTTTTTTTTTTTTTTTTTTTTTTTTTTTTTTTTTTTTTTTTTTTTTTTTTTTTTTTTTTTTTTTTTTTTTTTTTTTTTTTTTATTTTTTTTTTTTTTTTTTTTTTTTTTTTTGTTTTTTTTTTTTTTTTTTTTTTTTTTTTTTTTTTTTTTTTTTTTTTTTTTTTTTTTTTTTTTTTTTTTTTTTTTTTTTTTTTTTTTTTTTTTTTTTTTTTTTTTTTTTTTTTTTTTTTTTTTTTTTTTTTTTTTTTTTTTTTTTTTTATTTTTTTTTTTTTTTTTTTTTTTTTTTTTTTTTTTTTTTTTTTTTTTTTTTTTTTTTTTTTTTTTTTTTTTTTTTTTTTTTTTTTTTTTTTTTTTTTTTTTTTTTTTTTTTTTTTTTTTTTTTTTTTTTTTTTTTTTTTTTTTTTTTTTTTTTTTTTTTTTTTTTTTTTTTTTTTTTTTTTTTGTTTTTTTTTTTTTTTTTTTTTTTTTTTTTTTTTTTTTTTTTTTTTTTTTTTTTTTTTTTTTTTTTTTTTTTTTTTTTTTTTTTTTTTTTTTTTTTTTTTTTTTTTTTTTTTTTTTTTTTTTTTTTTTTTTTTTTTTTTTTTTTTTTTTTTTTTTTTTTTTTTTTTTTTTTTTTTTTTTTTTTTTTTTTTTTTTTTTTTTTTTTTTTTTTTTTTTTTTTTTTTTTTTTTTTTTTTTTTTTTTTTTTTTTTTTTTTTTTTTTTTTTTTTTTTTTTTTTTTTTTTTTTTTTTTTTTTTTTTTTTTTTTTTTTTTTTTTTTTTTTTTTTTTTTTTTTTTTTTTTTTTTTTTTTTTTTTTTTTTTTTTTTTTTTTTTTTTTTTTTTTTTTTTTTTTTTTTTTTTTTTTTTTTTTTTTTTTTTTTTTTTTTTTTTTTTTTTTTTTTTTTTTTTTTTTTTTTTTTTTTTTTTTTTTTTTTTTTTTTTTTTTTTTTTTTTTTTTTTTTTTTTTTTTTTTTTTTTTTTTTTTTTTTTTTTTTTTTTTTTTTTTTTTTTTTTTTTTTTTTTTTTTTTTTTTTTTTTTTTTTTTTTTTTTTTATTTTTTTTTTTTTTTTTTTTTTTTTTTTTTTTTTTTTTTTTTTTTTTTTTTTTTTTTTTTTTTTTTTTTTTTTTTTTTTTTTTTTTTTTTTTTTTTTTTTTTTTTTTTTTTTTTTTTTTTTTTTTTTTTTTTTTTTTTTTTTTTTTTTTTTTTTTTTTTTTTTTTTTTTTTTTTTTTTTTTTTTTTTTTTTTTTTTTTTTTTTTTTTTTTTTTTTTTTTTTTTTTTTTTTTTTTTTTTTTTTTTTTTTTTTTTTTTTTTTTTTTTTTTTTTTTTTTTTTTTTTTTTTTTTTTTTTTTTTTTTTTTTTTTTTTTTTTTTTTTTTTTTTTTTTTTTTTTTTTTTTTTTTTTTTTTTTTTTTTTTTTTTTTTTTTTTATTTTTTTTTTTTTTTTTTTTTTTTTTTTTTTTTTTTATTTTTTTTTTTTTTTTTTTTTTTTTTTTTTTTTTTTTTTTTTTTTTTTTTTTTTTTTTTTTTTTTTTTTTTTTTTTTTTTTTTTTTTTTTTTTTTTTTTTTTTTTTTTTTTTTTTTTTTTTTTTTTTTTTTTTTTTTTTTTTTTTTTTTTTTTTTTTTTTTTTTTTTTTTTTTTTTTTTTTTTTTTTTTTTTTTTATTTTTTTTTTTTTTTTTTTTTTTTTTTTTTTTTTTTTTTTTTTTTTTTTTTTTTTTTTTTTTTTTTTTTTTTTTTTTTTTTTTTTTTTTTTTTTTTTTTTTTTTTTTTTTTTTTTTTTTTTTTTTTTTTTTTTTTTTTTTTTTTTTTTTTTTTTTTTTTTTTTTTTTTTTTTTTTTTTTTTTTTTTTTTTTTTTTTTTTTTTTTTTTTTTTTTTTTTTTTTTTTTTTTTTTTTTTTTTTTTTTTTTTTTTTTTTTTTTTTTTTTTTTTTTTTTTTTTTTTTTTTTTTTTTTTTTTTTTTTTTTTTTTTTTTTTTTTTTTTTTTTTTTTTTTTTTTTTTTTTTTTTTTTTTTTTTTTTTTTTTTTTTTTTTTTTTTTTTTTTTTTTTTTTTTTTTTTTTTTTTTTTTTTTTTTTTTTTTTTTTTTTTTTTTTTTTTTTTTTTTTTTTTTTTTTTTTTTTTTTTTTTTTTTTTTTTTTTTTTTTTTTTTTGTTTTTTTTTTTTTTTTTTTTTTTTTTTTTTTTTTTTTTTTTTTTTTTTTTTTTTTTTTTTTTTTTTTTTTTTTTTGTTTTTTTTTTTTTTTTTTTTTTTTTTTTTTTTTTTTTTTTTTTTTTTTTTTTTTTTTTTTTTTTTTTTTTTTTTTTTTTTTTTTTTTTTTTTTTTTTTTTTTTTTTTTTTTTTTTTTTTTTTTTTTTTTTTTTTTTTTTTTTTTTTTTTTTTTTTTTTTTTTTTTTTTTTTTTTTTTTTTTTTTTTGTTTTTTTTTTTTTTTTTTTTTTTTGTTTTTTTTTTTTTTTTTTTTTTTTTTTTTTTTTTTTTTTTTTTTTTTTTTTTTTTTTTTTTTTTTTTTTTTTTTTTTTTTTTTTTTTTTTTTTTTTTTTTTTTTTTTTTTTTTTTTTTTTTTTTTTTTTTTTTTTATTTTTTTTTTTTTTTTTTTTTTTTTTTTTTTTTTTTTTTTTTTTTTTTTTTTTTTTTTTTTTTTTTTTTTTTTTTTTTTTTTTTTTTTTTTTTTTTTTTTTTTTTTTTTTTTTTTTTTTTTTTTTTTTTTTTTTTTTTTTTTTTTTTTTTTTTTTTTTTTTTTTTTTTTTTGTTTTTTTTTTTTTTTTTTTTTTTTTTTTTTTTTTTTTTTTTTTTTTTTTTTTTTTTTTTTTTTTTTTTTTTTTTTTTTTTTTTTTTTTTTTTTTTTTTTTTTGTTTTTTTTTTTTTGTTTTTTTTTTTTTTTTTTTTTTTTTTTTTTTTTTTTTTTATTTTTTTTTTTTTTTTTTTTTTTTTTTTTTTTTTTTTTTTTTTTTTTTTTTTTTTTTTTTTTTTTTTTTTTTTTTTTTTTTTTTTTTTTTTTTTTTTTTTTTTTTTTTTTTTTTTTTTTTTTTTTTTTTTTTTTTTTTTTTTTTTTTTTTTTTTTTTTTTTTTTTTTTTTTTTTTTTTTTTTTTTTTTTTTTTTTTTTTTTTTTTTTTTTGTTTTTTTTTTTTTTTTTTTTTTTTTTTTTTTTTTTTTTTTTTTTTTTTTTTTTTTTTTTTTTTTTTTTTTTTTTTTTTTTTTTTTTTTTTTTTTTTTTTTTTTTTTTTTTTTTTTTTTTTTTTTTTTTTTGTTTTTTTTTTTTTTTTTTTTTTTTTTTTTTTTTTTTTTTTTTTTTTTTTTTTTTTTTTTTTTTTTTTTTTTTTTTTTTTTTTTTTTTTTTTTTTTTTTTTTTTTTTTTTTTTTTTTTTTTTTTTTTTTTTTTTTTTTTTTTTTTTTTTTTTTTTTTTTTTATTTTTTTTTTTTTTTTTTTTTTTTTTTTTTTTTTTTTTTTTTTTTTTTTTTTTTTTTTTTTTTTTTTTTTTTTTTTTTTTTTTTTTTTTTTTTTTTTTTTTTTTTTTTTTTTTATTTTTTTTTTTTTTTTTTTTTTTTTTTTTTTTTTTTTTTTTTTTTTTTTTTTTTTTTTTTTTTTTTTTTTTGTTTTTTTTTTTTTTGTTTTTTTTTTTTTTTTTTTTTTTTTTTTTTTTTTTTTTTTTTTTTTTTTTTTTTTTTTTTTTTTTTTTTTTTTTTTTTTTTTTTTTTTTTTTTTTTTTTTTTTTTTTTTTTTTTGTTTTTTTTTTTTTTTTTTTTTTTTTTTTTTTTTTTTTTTTGTTTTTTTTTTTTTTTTTTTTTTTTTTTTTTTTTTTTTTTTTTTTTTTTTTTTTTTTTTTTTTTTTTTTTTTTTTTTTTTTTTTTTGTTTTTTTTTTTTTTTTTTTTTTTTTTTTTTTTTTTTTTTTTTTTTTTTTTTTTTTTTTTTTTTTTTTTTTTTTTTTTTTTTTTTTTTTTTTTTTTTTTTTTTTTTTTTTTTTTTTTTTTTTTTTTTTTTTTTTTTTTTTTTTTTTTTTTTTGTTTTTTTTTTTTTTTTTTTTTTTTTTTTTTTTTTTTTTTTTTTTTTTTTTTTTTTTTTTTTTTTTTTTTTTTTTTTTTTTTTTTTTTTTTTTTTTTTTTTTTTTTTTTTTTTTTTTTTTTTTTTTTTTTTTTTTTTTTTTTTTTTTTTTTTTTTTTTTTTTTTTTTTTTTTTTTTTTTTTTTTTTTTTTTTTTTTTTTTTTTTTTTTTTTTTTTTTTTTTTGTTTTTTTTTTTTTTTTTTTTTTTTTTTTTTTTTTTTTTTTTTTTTTTTTTTTTTTTTTTTTTTTTTTTTTTTTTTTTTTTTTTTTTTTTTTTTTTTTTTTTTTTTTTTTTTTTTTTTTTTTTTTTTTTTTTTTTTTTTTTTTTTTTTTTTTTTTTTTTTTTTTTTTTTTGTTTTTTTTTTTTTTTTTTTTTTTTTTTTTTTTTTTTTTTTTTTTTTTTTTTTTTTTTTTTTTTTTTTTTTTTTTTTTTTTTTTTTTTTTTTTTTTTTTTTTTTTTTTTTTTTTTTTTTTTTTTTTTTTTTTTTTTTTTTTTTTTTTTTTTTTTTTTTTTTTTTTTTTTTTTTTTTTTTTTTTTTTTTTTTTTTTTTTATTTTTTTTTTTTTTTTTTTTTTTTTTTTTTTTTTTTTTTTTTTTTTTTTTTTTTTTTTTTTTTTTTTTTTTTTTTTTTTTTTTTTTTTTTTTTTTTTTTTTTTTTTTTTTTTTTTTTTTTTTTTTTTTTTTTTTTTTTTTTTTTTTTTTTTTTTTTTTTTTTTTTTTTTTTTTTTTTTTTTTTTTTTTTTTTTTTTTTTTTTTTTTTTTTTTTTTTTTTTTTTTTTTTTTTTTTTTTTTTTTTTTTTTTTTTTTTTTTTTTTTTTTTTTTTTTTTTTTTTTTTTTTTTTTTTTTTTTTTTTTTTTTTTTTTTTTTTTTTTTTTTTTTTTTTTTTTTTTTTTTTTTTTTTTTTTTTTTTTTTTTTTTTTTTTTTTTTTTTTTTTTTTTTTTTTTTTTTTTTTTTTTTTTTTTTTTTTTTTTTTTTTTTTTTTTTTTTTTTTTTTTTTTTTTTTTTTTTTTTTTTTTTTTTTTTTTTTTTTTTTTTTTTTTTTTTTTTTTTTTTTTTTTTTTTTTTTTTTTTTTTTTTTTTTTTTTTTTTTATTTTTTTTTTTTTTTTTTTTTTTTTTTTTTTTTTTTTTTTTTTTTTTTTTTTTTTTTTTTTTTTTTTTTTTTTTTTTTTTTTTTTTTTTTTTTTTTTTTTTTTTTTTTTTTTTTTTTTTTTTTTTTTTTTTTTTTTTTTTTTTTTTTTTTTTTTTTTTTTTTTTTTTTTTTTTTTTTTTTTTTTTTTTTTTTTTTTTTTTTTTTTTTTTTTTTTTTTTTTTTTTTTTTTTTTTTTTTTTTTTTTTTTTTTTTTTTTTTTTTTTTTTTTTTTTTTTTTTTTTTTTTTTTTTTTTTTTTTTTTTTTTTTTTTTTTTTTTTTTTTTTTTTTTTTTTTTTTTTTTTTTTTTTTTTTTTTTTTTTTTTTTTTTTTTTTTTTTTTTTTTTTTTTTTTTTTTTTTTTTTTTTTTTTTTTTTTTTTTTTTTTTTTTTTTTTTTTTTTTTTTTTTTTTTTTTTTTTTTTTTTTTTTTTTTTTTTTTTTTTTTTTTTTTTTTTTTTTTTTTTTTTTTTTTTTTTTTTTTTTTTTTTTTTTTTTTTTTTTTTTTTTTTTTTTTTTTTTTTTTTTTTTTTTTTTTTTTTTTTTTTTTTTTTTTTTTTTTTATTTTTTTTTTTTTTTTTTTTTTTTTTTTTTTTTTTTTTTTTTTTTTTTTTTTTTTTTTTTTTTTTTTTTTTTTTTTTTTTTTTTTTTTTTTTTTTTTTTTTTTTTTTTTTTTTTTTTTTTTTTTTTTTTTTTTTTTTTTTTTTTTTTTTTTTTTTTTTTTTTTTTTTTTTTTTTTTTTTTTTTTTTTTTTTTTTTTTTTTTTTTTTTTTTTTTTTTTTTTTTTTTTTTTTTTTTTTTTTTTTTTTTTTTTTTTTTTTTTTTTTTTTTTTTTTTTTTTTTTTTTTTTTTTTTTTTTTTTTTTTTTTTTTTTTTTTTTTTTTTTTTTTTTTTTTTTTTTTTTTTTTTTTTTTTTTTTTTTTTTTTTTTTTTTTTTTTTTTTTTTTTTTTTTTTTTTTTATTTTTTTTTTTTTTTTTTTTTTTTTTTTTTTTTTTTTTTTTTTTTTTTTTTTTTTTTTTTTTTTTTTTTTTTTTTTTTTTTTTTTTTTTTTTTTTTTTTTTTTTTTTTTTTTTTTTTTTTTTTTTTTTTTTTTTTTTTTTTTTTTTTTTTTTTTTTTTTTTTTTTTTTTTTTTTTTTTTTTTTTTTTTTTTTTTTTTTTTTTTTTTTTTTTTTTTTTTTTTTTTTTTTTTTTTTTTTTTTTTTTTTTTTTTTTTTTTTTTTTTTTTTTTTTTTTTTTTTTTTTTTTTTTTTTTTTTTTTTTTTTTTTTTTTTTTTTTTTTTTTTTTTTTTTTTTTTTTTTTTTTTTTTTTTTTTTTTTTTTTTTTTTTTTTTTTTTTTTTTTTTTTTTTTTTTTTTTTTTTTTTTTTTTTTTTTTTTTTTTTTTTTTTTTTTTTTTTTTTTTTTTTTTTTTTTTTTTTTTTTTTTTTTTTTTTTTTTTTTTTTTTTTTTTTTTTTTTTTTTTTTTTTTTTTTTTTTTTTTTTTTTTTTTTTTTTTTTTTTTTTTTTTTTTTTTTTTTTTTTTTTTTTTTTTTTTTTTTTTTTTTTTTTTTTTTTTTTTTTTTTTTTTTTTTTTTTTTTTTTTTTTTTTTTTTTTTTTTTTTTTTTTTTTTTTTTTTTTTTTTTTTTTTTTTTTTTTTTTTTTTTTTTTTTTTTTTTTTTTTTTTTTTTTTTTTTTTTTTTTTTTTTTTTTTTTTTTTTTTTTTTTTTTTTTTTTTTTTTTTTTTTTTTTTTTTTTTTTTTTTTTTTTTTTTTTTTTTTTTTTTTTTTTTTTTTTTTTTTTTTTTTTTTTTTTTTTTTTTTTTTTTTTTTTTTTTTTTTTTTTTTTTTTTTTTTTTTTTTTTTTTTTTTTTTTTTTTTTTTTTTTTTTTTTTTTTTTTTTTTTTTTTTTTTTTTTTTTTTTTTTTTTTTTTTTTTTTTTTTTTTTTTTTTTTTTTTTTTTTTTTTTTTTTTTTTTTTTTTTTTTTTTTTTTTTTTTTTTTTTTTTTTTTTTTTTTTTTTTTTTTTTTTTTTTTTTTTTTTTTTTTTTTTTTTTTTTTTTTTTTTTTTTTTTTTTTTTTTTTTTTTTTTTTTTTTTTTTTTTTTTTTTTTTTTTTTTTTTTTTTTTTTTTTTTTTTTTTTTTTTTTTTTTTTTTTTTTTTTTTTTTTTTTTTTTTTTTTTTTTTTTTTTTTTTTTTTTTTTTTTTTTTTTTTTTTTTTTTTTTTTTTTTTTTTTTTTTTTTTTTTTTTTTTTTTTTTTTTTTTTTTTTTTTTTTTTTTTTTTTTTTTTTTTTTTTTTTTTTTTTTTTTTTTTTTTTTTTTTTTTTTTTTTTTTTTTTTTTTTTTTTTTTTTTTTTTTTTTTTTTTTTTTTTTTTTTTTTTTTTTTTTTTTTTTTTTTTTTTTTTTTTTTTTTTTTTTTTTTTTTTTTTTTTTTTTTTTTTTTTTTTTTTTTTTTTTTTTTTTTTTTTTTTTTTTTTTTTTTTTTTTTTTTTTTTTTTTTTTTTTTTTTTTTTTTTTTTTTTTTTTTTTTTTTTTTTTTTTTTTTTTTTTTTTTTTTTTTTTTTTTTTTTTTTTTTTTTTTTTTTTTTTTTTTTTTTTTTTTTTTTTTTTTTTTTTTTTTTTTTTTTTTTTTTTTTTTTTTTTTTTTTTTTTTTTTTTTTTTTTTTTTTTTTTTTTTTTTTTTTTTTTTTTTTTTTTTTTTTTTTTTTTTTTTTTTTTTTTTTTTTTTTTTTTTTTTTTTTTTTTTTTTTTTTTTTTTTTTTTTTTTTTTTTTTTTTTTTTTTTTTTTTTTTTTTTTTTTTTTTTTTTTTTTTTTTTTTTTTTTTTTTTTTTTTTTTTTTTTTTTTTTTTTTTTTTTTTTTTTTTTTTTTTTTTTTTTTTTTTTTTTTTTTTTTTTTTTTTTTTTTTTTTTTTTTTTTTTTTTTTTTTTTTTTTTTTTTTTTTTTTTTTTTTTTTTTTTTTTTTTTTTTTTTTTTTTTTTTTTTTTTTTTTTTTTTTTTTTTTTTTTTTTTTTTTTTTTTTTTTTTTTTTTTTTTTTTTTTTTTTTTTTTTTTTTTTTTTTTTTTTTTTTTTTTTTTTTTTTTTTTTTTTTTTTTTTTTTTTTTTTTTTTTTTTTTTTTTTTTTTTTTTTTTTTTTTTTTTTTTTTTTTTTTTTTTTTTTTTTTTTTTTTTTTTTTTTTTTTTTTTTTTTTTTTTTTTTTTTTTTTTTTTTTTTTTTTTTTTTTTTTTTTTTTTTTTTTTTTTTTTTTTTTTTTTTTTTTTTTTTTTTTTTTTTTTTTTTTTTTTTTTTTTTTTTTTTTTTTTTTTTTTTTTTTTTTTTTTTTTTTTTTTTTTTTTTTTTTTTTTTTTTTTTTTTTTTTTTTTTTTTTTTTTTTTTTTTTTTTTTTTTTTTTTTTTTTTTTTTTTTTTTTTTTTTTTTTTTTTTTTTTTTTTTTTTTTTTTTTTTTTTTTTTTTTTTTTTTTTTTTTTTTTTTTTTTTTTTTTTTTTTTTTTTTTTTTTTTTTTTTTTTTTTTTTTTTTTTTTTTTTTTTTTTTTTTTTTTTTTTTTTTTTTTTTTTTTTTTTTTTTTTTTTTTTTTTTTTTTTTTTTTTTTTTTTTTTTTTTTTTTTTTTTTTTTTTTTTTTTTTTTTTTTTTTTTTTTTTTTTTTTTTTTTTTTTTTTTTTTTTTTTTTTTTTTTTTTTTTTTTTTTTTTTTTTTTTTTTTTTTTTTTTTTTTTTTTTTTTTTTTTTTTTTTTTTTTTTTTTTTTTTTTTTTTTTTTTTTTTTTTTTTTTTTTTTTTTTTTTTTTTTTTTTTTTTTTTTTTTTTTTTTTTTTTTTTTTTTTTTTTTTTTTTTTTTTTTTTTTTTTTTTTTTTTTTTTTTTTTTTTTTTTTTTTTTTTTTTTTTTTTTTTTTTTTTTTTTTTTTTTTTTTTTTTTTTTTTTTTTTTTTTTTTTTTTTTTTTTTTTTTTTTTTTTTTTTTTTTTTTTTTTTTTTTTTTTTTTTTTTTTTTTTTTTTTTTTTTTTTTTTTTTTTTTTTTTTTTTTTTTTTTTTTTTTTTTTTTTTTTTTTTTTTTTTTTTTTTTTTTTTTTTTTTTTTTTTTTTTTTTTTTTTTTTTTTTTTTTTTTTTTTTTTTTTTTTTTTTTTTTTTTTTTTTTTTTTTTTTTTTTTTTTTTTTTTTTTTTTTTTTTTTTTTTTTTTTTTTTTTTTTTTTTTTTTTTTTTTTTTTTTTTTTTTTTTTTTTTTTTTTTTTTTTTTTTTTTTTTTTTTTTTTTTTTTTTTTTTTTTTTTTTTTTTTTTTTTTTTTTTTTTTTTTTTTTTTTTTTTTTTTTTTTTTTTTTTTTTTTTTTTTTTTTTTTTTTTTTTTTTTTTTTTTTTTTTTTTTTTTTTTTTTTTTTTTTTTTTTTTTTTTTTTTTTTTTTTTTTTTTTTTTTTTTTTTTTTTTTTTTTTTTTTTTTTTTTTTTTTTTTTTTTTTTTTTTTTTTTTTTTTTTTTTTTTTTTTTTTTTTTTTTTTTTTTTTTTTTTTTTTTTTTTTTTTTTTTTTTTTTTTTTTTTTTTTTTTTTTTTTTTTTTTTTTTTTTTTTTTTTTTTTTTTTTTTTTTTTTTTTTTTTTTTTTTTTTTTTTTTTTTTTTTTTTTTTTTTTTTTTTTTTTTTTTTTTTTTTTTTTTTTTTTTTTTTTTTTTTTTTTTTTTTTTTTTTTTTTTTTTTTTTTTTTTTTTTTTTTTTTTTTTTTTTTTTTTTTTTTTTTTTTTTTTTTTTTTTTTTTTTTTTTTTTTTTTTTTTTTTTTTTTTTTTTTTTTTTTTTTTTTTTTTTTTTTTTTTTTTTTTTTTTTTTTTTTTTTTTTTTTTTTTTTTTTTTTTTTTTTTTTTTTTTTTTTTTTTTTTTTTTTTTTTTTTTTTTTTTTTTTTTTTTTTTTTTTTTTTTTTTTTTTTTTTTTTTTTTTTTTTTTTTTTTTTTTTTTTTTTTTTTTTTTTTTTTTTTTTTTTTTTTTTTTTTTTTTTTTTTTTTTTTTTTTTTTTTTTTTTTTTTTTTTTTTTTTTTTTTTTTTTTTTTTTTTTTTTTTTTTTTTTTTTTTTTTTTTTTTTTTTTTTTTTTTTTTTTTTTTTTTTTTTTTTTTTTTTTTTTTTTTTTTTTTTTTTTTTTTTTTTTTTTTTTTTTTTTTTTTTTTTTTTTTTTTTTTTTTTTTTTTTTTTTTTTTTTTTTTTTTTTTTTTTTTTTTTTTTTTTTTTTTTTTTTTTTTTTTTTTTTTTTTTTTTTTTTTTTTTTTTTTTTTTTTTTTTTTTTTTTTTTTTTTTTTTTTTTTTTTTTTTTTTTTTTTTTTTTTTTTTTTTTTTTTTTTTTTTTTTTTTTTTTTTTTTTTTTTTTTTTTTTTTTTTTTTTTTTTTTTTTTTTTTTTTTTTTTTTTTTTTTTTTTTTTTTTTTTTTTTTTTTTTTTTTTTTTTTTTTTTTTTTTTTTTTTTTTTTTTTTTTTTTTTTTTTTTTTTTTTTTTTTTTTTTTTTTTTTTTTTTTTTTTTTTTTTTTTTTTTTTTTTTTTTTTTTTTTTTTTTTTTTTTTTTTTTTTTTTTTTTTTTTTTTTTTTTTTTTTTTTTTTTTTTTTTTTTTTTTTTTTTTTTTTTTTTTTTTTTTTTTTTTTTTTTTTTTTTTTTTTTTTTTTTTTTTTTTTTTTTTTTTTTTTTTTTTTTTTTTTTTTTTTTTTTTTTTTTTTTTTTTTTTTTTTTTTTTTTTTTTTTTTTTTTTTTTTTTTTTTTTTTTTTTTTTTTTTTTTTTTTTTTTTTTTTTTTTTTTTTTTTTTTTTTTTTTTTTTTTTTTTTTTTTTTTTTTTTTTTTTTTTTTTTTTTTTTTTTTTTTTTTTTTTTTTTTTTTTTTTTTTTTTTTTTTTTTTTTTTTTTTTTTTTTTTTTTTTTTTTTTTTTTTTTTTTTTTTTTTTTTTTTTTTTTTTTTTTTTTTTTTTTTTTTTTTTTTTTTTTTTTTTTTTTTTTTTTTTTTTTTTTTTTTTTTTTTTTTTTTTTTTTTTTTTTTTTTTTTTTTTTTTTTTTTTTTTTTTTTTTTTTTTTTTTTTTTTTTTTTTTTTTTTTTTTTTTTTTTTTTTTTTTTTTTTTTTTTTTTTTTTTTTTTTTTTTTTTTTTTTTTTTTTTTTTTTTTTTTTTTTTTTTTTTTTTTTTTTTTTTTTTTTTTTTTTTTTTTTTTTTTTTTTTTTTTTTTTTTTTTTTTTTTTTTTTTTTTTTTTTTTTTTTTTTTTTTTTTTTTTTTTTTTTTTTTTTTTTTTTTTTTTTTTTTTTTTTTTTTTTTTTTTTTTTTTTTTTTTTTTTTTTTTTTTTTTTTTTTTTTTTTTTTTTTTTTTTTTTTTTTTTTTTTTTTTTTTTTTTTTTTTTTTTTTTTTTTTTTTTTTTTTTTTTTTTTTTTTTTTTTTTTTTTTTTTTTTTTTTTTTTTTTTTTTTTTTTTTTTTTTTTTTTTTTTTTTTTTTTTTTTTTTTTTTTTTTTTTTTTTTTTTTTTTTTTTTTTTTTTTTTTTTTTTTTTTTTTTTTTTTTTTTTTTTTTTTTTTTTTTTTTTTTTTTTTTTTTTTTTTTTTTTTTTTTTTTTTTTTTTTTTTTTTTTTTTTTTTTTTTTTTTTTTTTTTTTTTTTTTTTTTTTTTTTTTTTTTTTTTTTTTTTTTTTTTTTTTTTTTTTTTTTTTTTTTTTTTTTTTTTTTTTTTTTTTTTTTTTTTTTTTTTTTTTTTTTTTTTTTTTTTTTTTTTTTTTTTTTTTTTTTTTTTTTTTTTTTTTTTTTTTTTTTTTTTTTTTTTTTTTTTTTTTTTTTTTTTTTTTTTTTTTTTTTTTTTTTTTTTTTTTTTTTTTTTTTTTTTTTTTTTTTTTTTTTTTTTTTTTTTTTTTTTTTTTTTTTTTTTTTTTTTTTTTTTTTTTTTTTTTTTTTTTTTTTTTTTTTTTTTTTTTTTTTTTTTTTTTTTTTTTTTTTTTTTTTTTTTTTTTTTTTTTTTTTTTTTTTTTTTTTTTTTTTTTTTTTTTTTTTTTTTTTTTTTTTTTTTTTTTTTTTTTTTTTTTTTTTTTTTTTTTTTTTTTTTTTTTTTTTTTTTTTTTTTTTTTTTTTTTTTTTTTTTTTTTTTTTTTTTTTTTTTTTTTTTTTTTTTTTTTTTTTTTTTTTTTTTTTTTTTTTTTTTTTTTTTTTTTTTTTTTTTTTTTTTTTTTTTTTTTTTTTTTTTTTTTTTTTTTTTTTTTTTTTTTTTTTTTTTTTTTTTTTTTTTTTTTTTTTTTTTTTTTTTTTTTTTTTTTTTTTTTTTTTTTTTTTTTTTTTTTTTTTTTTTTTTTTTTTTTTTTTTTTTTTTTTTTTTTTTTTTTTTTTTTTTTTTTTTTTTTTTTTTTTTTTTTTTTTTTTTTTTTTTTTTTTTTTTTTTTTTTTTTTTTTTTTTTTTTTTTTTTTTTTTTTTTTTTTTTTTTTTTTTTTTTTTTTTTTTTTTTTTTTTTTTTTTTTTTTTTTTTTTTTTTTTTTTTTTTTTTTTTTTTTTTTTTTTTTTTTTTTTTTTTTTTTTTTTTTTTTTTTTTTTTTTTTTTTTTTTTTTTTTTTTTTTTTTTTTTTTTTTTTTTTTTTTTTTTTTTTTTTTTTTTTTTTTTTTTTTTTTTTTTTTTTTTTTTTTTTTTTTTTTTTTTTTTTTTTTTTTTTTTTTTTTTTTTTTTTTTTTTTTTTTTTTTTTTTTTTTTTTTTTTTTTTTTTTTTTTTTTTTTTTTTTTTTTTTTTTTTTTTTTTTTTTTTTTTTTTTTTTTTTTTTTTTTTTTTTTTTTTTTTTTTTTTTTTTTTTTTTTTTTTTTTTTTTTTTTTTTTTTTTTTTTTTTTTTTTTTTTTTTTTTTTTTTTTTTTTTTTTTTTTTTTTTTTTTTTTTTTTTTTTTTTTTTTTTTTTTTTTTTTTTTTTTTTTTTTTTTTTTTTTTTTTTTTTTTTTTTTTTTTTTTTTTTTTTTTTTTTTTTTTTTTTTTTTTTTTTTTTTTTTTTTTTTTTTTTTTTTTTTTTTTTTTTTTTTTTTTTTTTTTTTTTTTTTTTTTTTTTTTTTTTTTTTTTTTTTTTTTTTTTTTTTTTTTTTTTTTTTTTTTTTTTTTTTTTTTTTTTTTTTTTTTTTTTTTTTTTTTTTTTTTTTTTTTTTTTTTTTTTTTTTTTTTTTTTTTTTTTTTTTTTTTTTTTTTTTTTTTTTTTTTTTTTTTTTTTTTTTTTTTTTTTTTTTTTTTTTTTTTTTTTTTTTTTTTTTTTTTTTTTTTTTTTTTTTTTTTTTTTTTTTTTTTTTTTTTTTTTTTTTTTTTTTTTTTTTTTTTTTTTTTTTTTTTTTTTTTTTTTTTTTTTTTTTTTTTTTTTTTTTTTTTTTTTTTTTTTTTTTTTTTTTTTTTTTTTTTTTTTTTTTTTTTTTTTTTTTTTTTTTTTTTTTTTTTTTTTTTTTTTTTTTTTTTTTTTTTTTTTTTTTTTTTTTTTTTTTTTTTTTTTTTTTTTTTTTTTTTTTTTTTTTTTTTTTTTTTTTTTTTTTTTTTTTTTTTTTTTTTTTTTTTTTTTTTTTTTTTTTTTTTTTTTTTTTTTTTTTTTTTTTTTTTTTTTTTTTTTTTTTTTTTTTTTTTTTTTTTTTTTTTTTTTTTTTTTTTTTTTTTTTTTTTTTTTTTTTTTTTTTTTTTTTTTTTTTTTTTTTTTTTTTTTTTTTTTTTTTTTTTTTTTTTTTTTTTTTTTTTTTTTTTTTTTTTTTTTTTTTTTTTTTTTTTTTTTTTTTTTTTTTTTTTTTTTTTTTTTTTTTTTTTTTTTTTTTTTTTTTTTTTTTTTTTTTTTTTTTTTTTTTTTTTTTTTTTTTTTTTTTTTTTTTTTTTTTTTTTTTTTTTTTTTTTTTTTTTTTTTTTTTTTTTTTTTTTTTTTTTTTTTTTTTTTTTTTTTTTTTTTTTTTTTTTTTTTTTTTTTTTTTTTTTTTTTTTTTTTTTTTTTTTTTTTTTTTTTTTTTTTTTTTTTTTTTTTTTTTTTTTTTTTTTTTTTTTTTTTTTTTTTTTTTTTTTTTTTTTTTTTTTTTTTTTTTTTTTTTTTTTTTTTTTTTTTTTTTTTTTTTTTTTTTTTTTTTTTTTTTTTTTTTTTTTTTTTTTTTTTTTTTTTTTTTTTTTTTTTTTTTTTTTTTTTTTTTTTTTTTTTTTTTTTTTTTTTTTTTTTTTTTTTTTTTTTTTTTTTTTTTTTTTTTTTTTTTTTTTTTTTTTTTTTTTTTTTTTTTTTTTTTTTTTTTTTTTTTTTTTTTTTTTTTTTTTTTTTTTTTTTTTTTTTTTTTTTTTTTTTTTTTTTTTTTTTTTTTTTTTTTTTTTTTTTTTTTTTTTTTTTTTTTTTTTTTTTTTTTTTTTTTTTTTTTTTTTTTTTTTTTTTTTTTTTTTTTTTTTTTTTTTTTTTTTTTTTTTTTTTTTTTTTTTTTTTTTTTTTTTTTTTTTTTTTTTTTTTTTTTTTTTTTTTTTTTTTTTTTTTTTTTTTTTTTTTTTTTTTTTTTTTTTTTTTTTTTTTTTTTTTTTTTTTTTTTTTTTTTTTTTTTTTTTTTTTTTTTTTTTTTTTTTTTTTTTTTTTTTTTTTTTTTTTTTTTTTTTTTTTTTTTTTTTTTTTTTTTTTTTTTTTTTTTTTTTTTTTTTTTTTTTTTTTTTTTTTTTTTTTTTTTTTTTTTTTTTTTTTTTTTTTTTTTTTTTTTTTTTTTTTTTTTTTTTTTTTTTTTTTTTTTTTTTTTTTTTTTTTTTTTTTTTTTTTTTTTTTTTTTTTTTTTTTTTTTTTTTTTTTTTTTTTTTTTTTTTTTTTTTTTTTTTTTTTTTTTTTTTTTTTTTTTTTTTTTTTTTTTTTTTTTTTTTTTTTTTTTTTTTTTTTTTTTTTTTTTTTTTTTTTTTTTTTTTTTTTTTTTTTTTTTTTTTTTTTTTTTTTTTTTTTTTTTTTTTTTTTTTTTTTTTTTTTTTTTTTTTTTTTTTTTTTTTTTTTTTTTTTTTTTTTTTTTTTTTTTTTTTTTTTTTTTTTTTTTTTTTTTTTTTTTTTTTTTTTTTTTTTTTTTTTTTTTTTTTTTTTTTTTTTTTTTTTTTTTTTTTTTTTTTTTTTTTTTTTTTTTTTTTTTTTTTTTTTTTTTTTTTTTTTTTTTTTTTTTTTTTTTTTTTTTTTTTTTTTTTTTTTTTTTTTTTTTTTTTTTTTTTTTTTTTTTTTTTTTTTTTTTTTTTTTTTTTTTTTTTTTTTTTTTTTTTTTTTTTTTTTTTTTTTTTTTTTTTTTTTTTTTTTTTTTTTTTTTTTTTTTTTTTTTTTTTTTTTTTTTTTTTTTTTTTTTTTTTTTTTTTTTTTTTTTTTTTTTTTTTTTTTTTTTTTTTTTTTTTTTTTTTTTTTTTTTTTTTTTTTTTTTTTTTTTTTTTTTTTTTTTTTTTTTTTTTTTTTTTTTTTTTTTTTTTTTTTTTTTTTTTTTTTTTTTTTTTTTTTTTTTTTTTTTTTTTTTTTTTTTTTTTTTTTTTTTTTTTTTTTTTTTTTTTTTTTTTTTTTTTTTTTTTTTTTTTTTTTTTTTTTTTTTTTTTTTTTTTTTTTTTTTTTTTTTTTTTTTTTTTTTTTTTTTTTTTTTTTTTTTTTTTTTTTTTTTTTTTTTTTTTTTTTTTTTTTTTTTTTTTTTTTTTTTTTTTTTTTTTTTTTTTTTTTTTTTTTTTTTTTTTTTTTTTTTTTTTTTTTTTTTTTTTTTTTTTTTTTTTTTTTTTTTTTTTTTTTTTTTTTTTTTTTTTTTTTTTTTTTTTTTTTTTTTTTTTATTTTTTTTTTTTTTTTTTTTTTTTTTTTTTTTTTTTTTTTTTTTTTTTTTTTTTTTTTTTTTTTTTTTTTTTTTTTTTTTTTTTTTTTTTTTTTTTTTTTTTTTTTTTTTTTTTTTTTTTTTTTTTTTTTTTTTTTTTTTTTTTTTTTTTTTTTTTTTTTTTTTTTTTTTTTTTTTTTTTTTTTTTTTTTTTTTTTTTTTTTTTTTTTTTTTTTTTTTTTTTTTTTTTTTTTTTTTTTTTTTTTTTTTTTTTTTTTTTTTTTTTTTTTTTTTTTTTTTTTTTTTTTTTTTTTTTTTTTTTTTTTTTTTTTTTTTTTTTTTTTTTTTTTTTTTTTTTTTTTTTTTTTTTTTTTTTTTTTTTTTTTTTTTTTTTTTTTTTTTTTTTTTTTTTTTTTTTTTTTTTTTTTTTTTTTTTTTTTTTTTTTTTTTTTTTTTTTTTTTTTTTTTTTTTTTTTTTTTTTTTTTTTTTTTTTTTTTTTTTTTTTTTTTTTTTTTTTTTTTTTTTTTTTTTTTTTTTTTTTTTTTTTTTTTTTTTTTTTTTTTTTTTTTTTTTTTTTTTTTTTTTTTTTTTTTTTTTTTTTTTTTTTTTTTTTTTTTTTTTTTTTTTTTTTTTTTTTTTTTTTTTTTTTTTTTTTTTTTTTTTTTTTTTTTTTTTTTTTTTTTTTTTTTTTTTTTTTTTTTTTTTTTTTTTTTTTTTTTTTTTTTTTTTTTTTTTTTTTTTTTTTTTTTTTTTTTTTTTTTTTTTTTTTTTTTTTTTTTTTTTTTTTTTTTTTTTTTTTTTTTTTTTTTTTTTTTTTTTTTTTTTTTTTTTTTTTTTTTTTTTTTTTTTTTTTTTTTTTTTTTTTTTTTTTTTTTTTTTTTTTTTTTTTTTTTTTTTTTTTTTTTTTTTTTTTTTTTTTTTTTTTTTTTTTTTTTTTTTTTTTTTTTTTTTTTTTTTTTTTTTTTTTTTTTTTTTTTTTTTTTTTTTTTTTTTTTTTTTTTTTTTTTTTTTTTTTTTTTTTTTTTTTTTTTTTTTTTTTTTTTTTTTTTTTTTTTTTTTTTTTTTTTTTTTTTTTTTTTTTTTTTTTTTTTTTTTTTTTTTTTTTTTTTTTTTTTTTTTTTTTTTTTTTTTTTTTTTTTTTTTTTTTTTTTTTTTTTTTTTTTTTTTTTTTTTTTTTTTTTTTTTTTTTTTTTTTTTTTTTTTTTTTTTTTTTTTTTTTTTTTTTTTTTTTTTTTTTTTTTTTTTTTTTTTTTTTTTTTTTTTTTTTTTTTTTTTTTTTTTTTTTTTTTTTTTTTTTTTTTTTTTTTTTTTTTTTTTTTTTTTTTTTTTTTTTTTTTTTTTTTTTTTTTTTTTTTTTTTTTTTTTTTTTTTTTTTTTTTTTTTTTTTTTTTTTTTTTTTTTTTTTTTTTTTTTTTTTTTTTTTTTTTTTTTTTTTTTTTTTTTTTTTTTTTTTTTTTTTTTTTTTTTTTTTTTTTTTTTTTTTTTTTTTTTTTTTTTTTTTTTTTTTTTTTTTTTTTTTTTTTTTTTTTTTTTTTTTTTTTTTTTTTTTTTTTTTTTTTTTTTTTTTTTTTTTTTTTTTTTTTTTTTTTTTTTTTTTTTTTTTTTTTTTTTTTTTTTTTTTTTTTTTTTTTTTTTTTTTTTTTTTTTTTTTTTTTTTTTTTTTTTTTTTTTTTTTTTTTTTTTTTTTTTTTTTTTTTTTTTTTTTTTTTTTTTTTTTTTTTTTTTTTTTTTTTTTTTTTTTTTTTTTTTTTTTTTTTTTTTTTTTTTTTTTTTTTTTTTTTTTTTTTTTTTTTTTTTTTTTTTTTTTTTTTTTTTTTTTTTTTTTTTTTTTTTTTTTTTTTTTTTTTTTTTTTTTTTTTTTTTTTTTTTTTTTTTTTTTTTTTTTTTTTTTTTTTTTTTTTTTTTTTTTTTTTTTTTTTTTTTTTTTTTTTTTTTTTTTTTTTTTTTTTTTTTTTTTTTTTTTTTTTTTTTTTTTTTTTTTTTTTTTTTTTTTTTTTTTTTTTTTTTTTTTTTTTTTTTTTTTTTTTTTTTTTTTTTTTTTTTTTTTTTTTTTTTTTTTTTTTTTTTTTTTTTTTTTTTTTTTTTTTTTTTTTTTTTTTTTTTTTTTTTTTTTTTTTTTTTTTTTTTTTTTTTTTTTTTTTTTTTTTTTTTTTTTTTTTTTTTTTTTTTTTTTTTTTTTTTTTTTTTTTTTTTTTTTTTTTTTTTTTTTTTTTTTTTTTTTTTTTTTTTTTTTTTTTTTTTTTTTTTTTTTTTTTTTTTTTTTTTTTTTTTTTTTTTTTTTTTTTTTTTTTTTTTTTTTTTTTTTTTTTTTTTTTTTTTTTTTTTTTTTTTTTTTTTTTTTTTTTTTTTTTTTTTTTTTTTTTTTTTTTTTTTTTTTTTTTTTTTTTTTTTTTTTTTTTTTTTTTTTTTTTTTTTTTTTTTTTTTTTTTTTTTTTTTTTTTTTTTTTTTTTTTTTTTTTTTTTTTTTTTTTTTTTTTTTTTTTTTTTTTTTTTTTTTTTTTTTTTTTTTTTTTTTTTTTTTTTTTTTTTTTTTTTTTTTTTTTTTTTTTTTTTTTTTTTTTTTTTTTTTTTTTTTTTTTTTTTTTTTTTTTTTTTTTTTTTTTTTTTTTTTTTTTTTTTTTTTTTTTTTTTTTTTTTTTTTTTTTTTTTTTTTTTTTTTTTTTTTTTTTTTTTTTTTTTTTTTTTTTTTTTTTTTTTTTTTTTTTTTTTTTTTTTTTTTTTTTTTTTTTTTTTTTTTTTTTTTTTTTTTTTTTTTTTTTTTTTTTTTTTTTTTTTTTTTTTTTTTTTTTTTTTTTTTTTTTTTTTTTTTTTTTTTTTTTTTTTTTTTTTTTTTTTTTTTTTTTTTTTTTTTTTTTTTTTTTTTTTTTTTTTTTTTTTTTTTTTTTTTTTTTTTTTTTTTTTTTTTTTTTTTTTTTTTTTTTTTTTTTTTTTTTTTTTTTTTTTTTTTTTTTTTTTTTTTTTTTTTTTTTTTTTTTTTTTTTTTTTTTTTTTTTTTTTTTTTTTTTTTTTTTTTTTTTTTTTTTTTTTTTTTTTTTTTTTTTTTTTTTTTTTTTTTTTTTTTTTTTTTTTTTTTTTTTTTTTTTTTTTTTTTTTTTTTTTTTTTTTTTTTTTTTTTTTTTTTTTTTTTTTTTTTTTTTTTTTTTTTTTTTTTTTTTTTTTTTTTTTTTTTTTTTTTTTTTTTTTTTTTTTTTTTTTTTTTTTTTTTTTTTTTTTTTTTTTTTTTTTTTTTTTTTTTTTTTTTTTTTTTTTTTTTTTTTTTTTTTTTTTTTTTTTTTTTTTTTTTTTTTTTTTTTTTTTTTTTTTTTTTTTTTTTTTTTTTTTTTTTTTTTTTTTTTTTTTTTTTTTTTTTTTTTTTTTTTTTTTTTTTTTTTTTTTTTTTTTTTTTTTTTTTTTTTTTTTTTTTTTTTTTTTTTTTTTTTTTTTTTTTTTTTTTTTTTTTTTTTTTTTTTTTTTTTTTTTTTTTTTTTTTTTTTTTTTTTTTTTTTTTTTTTTTTTTTTTTTTTTTTTTTTTTTTTTTTTTTTTTTTTTTTTTTTTTTTTTTTTTTTTTTTTTTTTTTTTTTTTTTTTTTTTTTTTTTTTTTTTTTTTTTTTTTTTTTTTTTTTTTTTTTTTTTTTTTTTTTTTTTTTTTTTTTTTTTTTTTTTTTTTTTTTTTTTTTTTTTTTTTTTTTTTTTTTTTTTTTTTTTTTTTTTTTTTTTTTTTTTTTTTTTTTTTTTTTTTTTTTTTTTTTTTTTTTTTTTTTTTTTTTTTTTTTTTTTTTTTTTTTTTTTTTTTTTTTTTTTTTTTTTTTTTTTTTTTTTTTTTTTTTTTTTTTTTTTTTTTTTTTTTTTTTTTTTTTTTTTTTTTTTTTTTTTTTTTTTTTTTTTTTTTTTTTTTTTTTTTTTTTTTTTTTTTTTTTTTTTTTTTTTTTTTTTTTTTTTTTTTTTTTTTTTTTTTTTTTTTTTTTTTTTTTTTTTTTTTTTTTTTTTTTTTTTTTTTTTTTTTTTTTTTTTTTTTTTTTTTTTTTTTTTTTTTTTTTTTTTTTTTTTTTTTTTTTTTTTTTTTTTTTTTTTTTTTTTTTTTTTTTTTTTTTTTTTTTTTTTTTTTTTTTTTTTTTTTTTTTTTTTTTTTTTTTTTTTTTTTTTTTTTTTTTTTTTTTTTTTTTTTTTTTTTTTTTTTTTTTTTTTTTTTTTTTTTTTTTTTTTTTTTTTTTTTTTTTTTTTTTTTTTTTTTTTTTTTTTTTTTTTTTTTTTTTTTTTTTTTTTTTTTTTTTTTTTTTTTTTTTTTTTTTTTTTTTTTTTTTTTTTTTTTTTTTTTTTTTTTTTTTTTTTTTTTTTTTTTTTTTTTTTTTTTTTTTTTTTTTTTTTTTTTTTTTTTTTTTTTTTTTTTTTTTTTTTTTTTTTTTTTTTTTTTTTTTTTTTTTTTTTTTTTTTTTTTTTTTTTTTTTTTTTTTTTTTTTTTTTTTTTTTTTTTTTTTTTTTTTTTTTTTTTTTTTTTTTTTTTTTTTTTTTTTTTTTTTTTTTTTTTTTTTTTTTTTTTTTTTTTTTTTTTTTTTTTTTTTTTTTTTTTTTTTTTTTTTTTTTTTTTTTTTTTTTTTTTTTTTTTTTTTTTTTTTTTTTTTTTTTTTTTTTTTTTTTTTTTTTTTTTTTTTTTTTTTTTTTTTTTTTTTTTTTTTTTTTTTTTTTTTTTTTTTTTTTTTTTTTTTTTTTTTTTTTTTTTTTTTTTTTTTTTTTTTTTTTTTTTTTTTTTTTTTTTTTTTTTTTTTTTTTTTTTTTTTTTTTTTTTTTTTTTTTTTTTTTTTTTTTTTTTTTTTTTTTTTTTTTTTTTTTTTTTTTTTTTTTTTTTTTTTTTTTTTTTTTTTTTTTTTTTTTTTTTTTTTTTTTTTTTTTTTTTTTTTTTTTTTTTTTTTTTTTTTTTTTTTTTTTTTTTTTTTTTTTTTTTTTTTTTTTTTTTTTTTTTTTTTTTTTTTTTTTTTTTTTTTTTTTTTTTTTTTTTTTTTTTTTTTTTTTTTTTTTTTTTTTTTTTTTTTTTTTTTTTTTTTTTTTTTTTTTTTTTTTTTTTTTTTTTTTTTTTTTTTTTTTTTTTTTTTTTTTTTTTTTTTTTTTTTTTTTTTTTTTTTTTTTTTTTTTTTTTTTTTTTTTTTTTTTTTTTTTTTTTTTTTTTTTTTTTTTTTTTTTTTTTTTTTTTTTTTTTTTTTTTTTTTTTTTTTTTTTTTTTTTTTTTTTTTTTTTTTTTTTTTTTTTTTTTTTTTTTTTTTTTTTTTTTTTTTTTTTTTTTTTTTTTTTTTTTTTTTTTTTTTTTTTTTTTTTTTTTTTTTTTTTTTTTTTTTTTTTTTTTTTTTTTTTTTTTTTTTTTTTTTTTTTTTTTTTTTTTTTTTTTTTTTTTTTTTTTTTTTTTTTTTTTTTTTTTTTTTTTTTTTTTTTTTTTTTTTTTTTTTTTTTTTTTTTTTTTTTTTTTTTTTTTTTTTTTTTTTTTTTTTTTTTTTTTTTTTTTTTTTTTTTTTTTTTTTTTTTTTTTTTTTTTTTTTTTTTTTTTTTTTTTTTTTTTTTTTTATTTTTTTTTTTTTTTTTTTTTTTTTTTTTTTTTTTTTTTTTTTTTTTTTTTTTTTTTTTTTTTTTTTTTTTTTTTTTTTTTTTTTTTTTTTTTTTTTTTTTTTTTTTTTTTTTTTTTTTTTTTTTTTTTTTTTTTTTTTTTTTTTTTTTTTTTTTTTTTTTTTTTTTTTTTTTTTTTTTTTTTTTTTTTTTTTTTTTTTTTTTTTTTTTTTTTTTTTTTTTTTTTTTTTTTTTTTTTTTTTTTTTTTTTTTTTTTTTTTTTTTTTTTTTTTTTTTTTTTTTTTTTTTTTTTTTTTTTTTTTTTTTTTTTTTTTTTTTTTTTTTTTTTTTTTTTTTTTTTTTTTTTTTTTTTTTTTTTTTTTTTTTTTTTTTTTTTTTTTTTTTTTTTTTTTTTTTTTTTTTTTTTTTTTTTTTTTTTTTTTTTTTTTTTTTTTTTTTTTTTTTTTTTTTTTTTTTTTTTTTTTTTTTTTTTTTTTTTTTTTTTTTTTTTTTTTTTTTTTTTTTTTTTTTTTTTTTTTTTTTTTTTTTTTTTTTTTTTTTTTTTTTTTTTTTTTTTTTTTTTTTTTTTTTTTTTTTTTTTTTTTTTTTTTTTTTTTTTTTTTTTTTTTTTTTTTTTTTTTTTTTTTTTTTTTTTTTTTTTTTTTTTTTTTTTTTTTTTTTTTTTTTTTTTTTTTTTTTTTTTTTTTTTTTTTTTTTTTTTTTTTTTTTTTTTTTTTTTTTTTTTTTTTTTTTTTTTTTTTTTTTTTTTTTTTTTTTTTTTTTTTTTTTTTTTTTTTTTTTTTTTTTTTTTTTTTTTTTTTTTTTTTTTTTTTTTTTTTTTTTTTTTTTTTTTTTTTTTTTTTTTTTTTTTTTTTTTTTTTTTTTTTTTTTTTTTTTTTTTTTTTTTTTTTTTTTTTTTTTTTTTTTTTTTTTTTTTTTTTTTTTTTTTTTTTTTTTTTTTTTTTTTTTTTTTTTTTTTTTTTTTTTTTTTTTTTTTTTTTTTTTTTTTTTTTTTTTTTTTTTTTTTTTTTTTTTTTTTTTTTTTTTTTTTTTTTTTTTTTTTTTTTTTTTTTTTTTTTTTTTTTTTTTTTTTTTTTTTTTTTTTTTTTTTTTTTTTTTTTTTTTTTTTTTTTTTTTTTTTTTTTTTTTTTTTTTTTTTTTTTTTTTTTTTTTTTTTTTTTTTTTTTTTTTTTTTTTTTTTTTTTTTTTTTTTTTTTTTTTTTTTTTTTTTTTTTTTTTTTTTTTTTTTTTTTTTTTTTTTTTTTTTTTTTTTTTTTTTTTTTTTTTTTTTTTTTTTTTTTTTTTTTTTTTTTTTTTTTTTTTTTTTTTTTTTTTTTTTTTTTTTTTTTTTTTTTTTTTTTTTTTTTTTTTTTTTTTTTTTTTTTTTTTTTTTTTTTTTTTTTTTTTTTTTTTTTTTTTTTTTTTTTTTTTTTTTTTTTTTTTTTTTTTTTTTTTTTTTTTTTTTTTTTTTTTTTTTTTTTTTTTTTTTTTTTTTTTTTTTTTTTTTTTTTTTTTTTTTTTTTTTTTTTTTTTTTTTTTTTTTTTTTTTTTTTTTTTTTTTTTTTTTTTTTTTTTTTTTTTTTTTTTTTTTTTTTTTTTTTTTTTTTTTTTTTTTTTTTTTTTTTTTTTTTTTTTTTTTTTTTTTTTTTTTTTTTTTTTTTTTTTTTTTTTTTTTTTTTTTTTTTTTTTTTTTTTTTTTTTTTTTTTTTTTTTTTTTTTTTTTTTTTTTTTTTTTTTTTTTTTTTTTTTTTTTTTTTTTTTTTTTTTTTTTTTTTTTTTTTTTTTTTTTTTTTTTTTTTTTTTTTTTTTTTTTTTTTTTTTTTTTTTTTTTTTTTTTTTTTTTTTTTTTTTTTTTTTTTTTTTTTTTTTTTTTTTTTTTTTTTTTTTTTTTTTTTTTTTTTTTTTTTTTTTTTTTTTTTTTTTTTTTTTTTTTTTTTTTTTTTTTTTTTTTTTTTTTTTTTTTTTTTTTTTTTTTTTTTTTTTTTTTTTTTTTTTTTTTTTTTTTTTTTTTTTTTTTTTTTTTTTTTTTTTTTTTTTTTTTTTTTTTTTTTTTTTTTTTTTTTTTTTTTTTTTTTTTTTTTTTTTTTTTTTTTTTTTTTTTTTTTTTTTTTTTTTTTTTTTTTTTTTTTTTTTTTTTTTTTTTTTTTTTTTTTTTTTTTTTTTTTTTTTTTTTTTTTTTTTTTTTTTTTTTTTTTTTTTTTTTTTTTTTTTTTTTTTTTTTTTTTTTTTTTTTTTTTTTTTTTTTTTTTTTTTTTTTTTTTTTTTTTTTTTTTTTTTTTTTTTTTTTTTTTTTTTTTTTTTTTTTTTTTTTTTTTTTTTTTTTTTTTTTTTTTTTTTTTTTTTTTTTTTTTTTTTTTTTTTTTTTTTTTTTTTTTTTTTTTTTTTTTTTTTTTTTTTTTTTTTTTTTTTTTTTTTTTTTTTTTTTTTTTTTTTTTTTTTTTTTTTTTTTTTTTTTTTTTTTTTTTTTTTTTTTTTTTTTTTTTTTTTTTTTTTTTTTTTTTTTTTTTTTTTTTTTTTTTTTTTTTTTTTTTTTTTTTTTTTTTTTTTTTTTTTTTTTTTTTTTTTTTTTTTTTTTTTTTTTTTTTTTTTTTTTTTTTTTTTTTTTTTTTTTTTTTTTTTTTTTTTTTTTTTTTTTTTTTTTTTTTTTTTTTTTTTTTTTTTTTTTTTTTTTTTTTTTTTTTTTTTTTTTTTTTTTTTTTTTTTTTTTTTTTTTTTTTTTTTTTTTTTTTTTTTTTTTTTTTTTTTTTTTTTTTTTTTTTTTTTTTTTTTTTTTTTTTTATTTTTTTTTTTTTTTTTTTTTTTTTTTTTTTTTTTTTTTTTTTTTTTTTTTTTTTTTTTTTTTTTTTTTTTTTTTTTTTTTTTTTTTTTTTTTTTTTTTTTTTTTTTTTTTTTTTTTTTTTTTTTTTTTTTTTTTTTTTTTTTTTTTTTTTTTTTTTTTTTTTTTTTTTTTTTTTTTTTTTTTTTTTTTTTTTTTTTTTTTTTTTTTTTTTTTTTTTTTTTTTTTTTTTTTTTTTTTTTTTTTTTTTTTTTTTTTTTTTTTTTTTTTTTTTTTTTTTTTTTTTTTTTTTTTTTTTTTTTTTTTTTTTTTTTTTTTTTTTTTTTTTTTTTTTTTTTTTTTTTTTTTTTTTTTTTTTTTTTTTTTTTTTTTTTTTTTTTTTTTTTTTTTTTTTTTTTTTTTTTTTTTTTTTTTTTTTTTTTTTTTTTTTTTTTTTTTTTTTTTTTTTTTTTTTTTTTTTTTTTTTTTTTTTTTTTTTTTTTTTTTTTTTTTTTTTTTTTTTTTTTTTTTTTTTTTTTTTTTTTTTTTTTTTTTTTTTTTTTTTTTTTTTTTTTTTTTTTTTTTTTTTTTTTTTTTTTTTTTTTTTTTTTTTTTTTTTTTTTTTTTTTTTTTTTTTTTTTTTTTTTTTTTTTTTTTTTTTTTTTTTTTTTTTTTTTTTTTTTTTTTTTTTTTTTTTTTTTTTTTTTTTTTTTTTTTTTTTTTTTTTTTTTTTTTTTTTTTTTTTTTTTTTTTTTTTTTTTTTTTTTTTTTTTTTTTTTTTTTTTTTTTTTTTTTTTTTTTTTTTTTTTTTTTTTTTTTTTTTTTTTTTTTTTTTTTTTTTTTTTTTTTTTTTTTTTTTTTTTTTTTTTTTTTTTTTTTTTTTTTTTTTTTTTTTTTTTTTTTTTTTTTTTTTTTTTTTTTTTTTTTTTTTTTTTTTTTTTTTTTTTTTTTTTTTTTTTTTTTTTTTTTTTTTTTTTTTTTTTTTTTTTTTTTTTTTTTTTTTTTTTTTTTTTTTTTTTTTTTTTTTTTTTTTTTTTTTTTTTTTTTTTTTTTTTTTTTTTTTTTTTTTTTTTTTTTTTTTTTTTTTTTTTTTTTTTTTTTTTTTTTTTTTTTTTTTTTTTTTTTTTTTTTTTTTTTTTTTTTTTTTTTTTTTTTTTTTTTTTTTTTTTTTTTTTTTTTTTTTTTTTTTTTTTTTTTTTTTTTTTTTTTTTTTTTTTTTTTTTTTTTTTTTTTTTTTTTTTTTTTTTTTTTTTTTTTTTTTTTTTTTTTTTTTTTTTTTTTTTTTTTTTTTTTTTTTTTTTTTTTTTTTTTTTTTTTTTTTTTTTTTTTTTTTTTTTTTTTTTTTTTTTTTTTTTTTTTTTTTTTTTTTTTTTTTTTTTTTTTTTTTTTTTTTTTTTTTTTTTTTTTTTTTTTTTTTTTTTTTTTTTTTTTTTTTTTTTTTTTTTTTTTTTTTTTTTTTTTTTTTTTTTTTTTTTTTTTTTTTTTTTTTTTTTTTTTTTTTTTTTTTTTTTTTTTTTTTTTTTTTTTTTTTTTTTTTTTTTTTTTTTTTTTTTTTTTTTTTTTTTTTTTTTTTTTTTTTTTTTTTTTTTTTTTTTTTTTTTTTTTTTTTTTTTTTTTTTTTTTTTTTTTTTTTTTTTTTTTTTTTTTTTTTTTTTTTTTTTTTTTTTTTTTTTTTTTTTTTTTTTTTTTTTTTTTTTTTTTTTTTTTTTTTTTTTTTTTTTTTTTTTTTTTTTTTTTTTTTTTTTTTTTTTTTTTTTTTTTTTTTTTTTTTTTTTTTTTTTTTTTTTTTTTTTTTTTTTTTTTTTTTTTTTTTTTTTTTTTTTTTTTTTTTTTTTTTTTTTTTTTTTTTTTTTTTTTTTTTTTTTTTTTTTTTTTTTTTTTTTTTTTTTTTTTTTTTTTTTTTTTTTTTTTTTTTTTTTTTTTTTTTTTTTTTTTTTTTTTTTTTTTTTTTTTTTTTTTTTTTTTTTTTTTTTTTTTTTTTTTTTTTTTTTTTTTTTTTTTTTTTTTTTTTTTTTTTTTTTTTTTTTTTTTTTTTTTTTTTTTTTTTTTTTTTTTTTTTTTTTTTTTTTTTTTTTTTTTTTTTTTTTTTTTTTTTTTTTTTTTTTTTTTTTTTTTTTTTTTTTTTTTTTTTTTTTTTTTTTTTTTTTTTTTTTTTTTTTTTTTTTTTTTTTTTTTTTTTTTTTTTTTTTTTTTTTTTTTTTTTTTTTTTTTTTTTTTTTTTTTTTTTTTTTTTTTTTTTTTTTTTTTTTTTTTTTTTTTTTTTTTTTTTTTTTTTTTTTTTTTTTTTTTTTTTTTTTTTTTTTTTTTTTTTTTTTTTTTTTTTTTTTTTTTTTTTTTTTTTTTTTTTTTTTTTTTTTTTTTTTTTTTTTTTTTTTTTTTTTTTTTTTTTTTTTTTTTTTTTTTTTTTTTTTTTTTTTTTTTTTTTTTTTTTTTTTTTTTTTTTTTTTTTTTTTTTTTTTTTTTTTTTTTTTTTTTTTTTTTTTTTTTTTTTTTTTTTTTTTTTTTTTTTTTTTTTTTTTTTTTTTTTTTTTTTTTTTTTTTTTTTTTTTTTTTTTTTTTTTTTTTTTTTTTTTTTTTTTTTTTTTTTTTTTTTTTTTTTTTTTTTTTTTTTTTTTTTTTTTTTTTTTTTTTTTTTTTTTTTTTTTTTTTTTTTTTTTTTTTTTTTTTTTTTTTTTTTTTTTTTTTTTTTTTTTTTTTTTTTTTTTTTTTTTTTTTTTTTTTTTTTTTTTTTTTTTTTTTTTTTTTTTTTTTTTTTTTTTTTTTTTTTTTTTTTTTTTTTTTTTTTTTTTTTTTTTTTTTTTTTTTTTTTTTTTTTTTTTTTTTTTTTTTTTTTTTTTTTTTTTTTTTTTTTTTTTTTTTTTTTTTTTTTTTTTTTTTTTTTTTTTTTTTTTTTTTTTTTTTTTTTTTTTTTTTTTTTTTTTTTTTTTTTTTTTTTTTTTTTTTTTTTTTTTTTTTTTTTTTTTTTTTTTTTTTTTTTTTTTTTTTTTTTTTTTTTTTTTTTTTTTTTTTTTTTTTTTTTTTTTTTTTTTTTTTTTTTTTTTTTTTTTTTTTTTTTTTTTTTTTTTTTTTTTTTTTTTTTTTTTTTTTTTTTTTTTTTTTTTTTTTTTTTTTTTTTTTTTTTTTTTTTTTTTTTTTTTTTTTTTTTTTTTTTTTTTTTTTTTTTTTTTTTTTTTTTTTTTTTTTTTTTTTTTTTTTTTTTTTTTTTTTTTTTTTTTTTTTTTTTTTTTTTTTTTTTTTTTTTTTTTTTTTTTTTTTTTATTTTTTTTTTTTTTTTTTTTTTTTTTTTTTTTTTTTTTTTTTTTTTTTTTTTTTTTTTTTTTTTTTTTTTTTTTTTTTTTTTTTTTTTTTTTTTTTTTTTTTTTTTTTTTTTTTTTTTTTTTTTTTTTTTTTTTTTTTTTTTTTTTTTTTTTTTTTTTTTTTTTTTTTTTTTTTTTTTTTTTTTTTTTTTTTTTTTTTTTTTTTTTTTTTTTTTTTTTTTTTTTTTTTTTTTTTTTTTTTTTTTTTTTTTTTTTTTTTTTTTTTTTTTTTTTTTTTTTTTTTTTTTTTTTTTTTTTTTTTTTTTTTTTTTTTTTTTTTTTTTTTTTTTTTTTTTTTTTTTTTTTTTTTTTTTTTTTTTTTTTTTTTTTTTTTTTTTTTTTTTTTTTTTTTTTTTTTTTTTTTTTTTTTTTTTTTTTTTTTTTTTTTTTTTTTTTTTTTTTTTTTTTTTTTTTTTTTTTTTTTTTTTTTTTTTTTTTTTTTTTTTTTTTTTTTTTTTTTTTTTTTTTTTTTTTTTTTTTTTTTTTTTTTTTTTTTTTTTTTTTTTTTTTTTTTTTTTTTTTTTTTTTTTTTTTTTTTTTTTTTTTTTTTTTTTTTTTTTTTTTTTATTTTTTTTTTTTTTTTTTTTTTTTTTTTTTTTTTTTTTTTTTTTTTTTTTTTTTTTTTTTTTTTTTTTTTTTTTTTTTTTTTTTTTTTTTTTTTTTTTTTTTTTTTTTTTTTTTTTTTTTTTTTTTTTTTTTTTTTTTTTTTTTTTTTTTTTTTTTTTTTTTTTTTTTTTTTTTTTTTTTTTTTTTTTTTTTTTTTTTTTTTTTTTTTTTTTTTTTTTTTTTTTTTTTTTTTTTTTTTTTTTTTTTTTTTTTTTTTTTTTTTTTTTTTTTTTTTTTTTTTTTTTTTTTTTTTTTTTTTTTTTTTTTTTTTTTTTTTTTTTTTTTTTTTTTTTTTTTTTTTTTTTTTTTTTTTTTTTTTTTTTTTTTTTTTTTTTTTTTTTTTTTTTTTTTTTTTTTTTTTTTTTTTTTTTTTTTTTTTTTTTTTTTTTTTTTTTTTTTTTTTTTTTTTTTTTTTTTTTTTTTTTTTTTTTTTTTTTTTTTTTTTTTTTTTTTTTTTTTTTTTTTTTTTTTTTTTTTTTTTTTTTTTTTTTTTTTTTTTTTTTTTTTTTTTTTTTTTTTTTTTTTTTTTTTTTTTTTTTTTTTTTTTTTTTTTTTTTTTTTTTTTTTTTTTTTTTTTTTTTTTTTTTTTTTTTTTTTTTTTTTTTTTTTTTTTTTTTTTTTTTTTTTTTTTTTTTTTTTTTTTTTTTTTTTTTTTTTTTTTTTTTTTTTTTTTTTTTTTTTTTTTTTTTTTTTTTTTTTTTTTTTTTTTTTTTTTTTTTTTTTTTTTTTTTTTTTTTTTTTTTTTTTTTTTTTTTTTTTTTTTTTTTTTTTTTTTTTTTTTTTTTTTTTTTTTTTTTTTTTTTTTTTTTTTTTTTTTTTTTTTTTTTTTTTTTTTTTTTTTTTTTTTTTTTTTTTTTTTTTTTTTTTTTTTTTTTTTTTTTTTTTTTTTTTTTTTTTTTTTTTTTTTTTTTTTTTTTTTTTTTTTTTTTTTTTTTTTTTTTTTTTTTTTTTTTTTTTTTTTTTTTTTTTTTTTTTTTTTTTTTTTTTTTTTTTTTTTTTTTTTTTTTTTTTTTTTTTTTTTTTTTTTTTTTTTTTTTTTTTTTTTTTTTTTTTTTTTTTTTTTTTTTTTTTTTTTTTTTTTTTTTTTTTTTTTTTTTTTTTTTTTTTTTTTTTTTTTTTTTTTTTTTTTTTTTTTTTTTTTTTTTTTTTTTTTTTTTTTTTTTTTTTTTTTTTTTTTTTTTTTTTTTTTTTTTTTTTTTTTTTTTTTTTTTTTTTTTTTTTTTTTTTTTTTTTTTATTTTTTTTTTTTTTTTTTTTTTTTTTTTTTTTTTTTTTTTTTTTTTTTTTTTTTTTTTTTTTTTTTTTTTTTTTTTTTTTTTTTTTTTTTTTTTTTTTTTTTTTTTTTTTTTTTTTTTTTTTTTTTTTTTTTTTTTTTTTTTTTTTTTTTTTTTTTTTTTTTTTTTTTTTTTTTTTTTTTTTTTTTTTTTTTTTTTTTTTTTTTTTTTTTTTTTTTTTTTTTTTTTTTTTTTTTTTTTTTTTTTTTTTTTTTTTTTTTTTTTTTTTTTTTTTTTTTTTTTTTTTTTTTTTTTTTTTTTTTTTTTTTTTTTTTTTTTTTTTTTTTTTTTTTTTTTTTTTTTTTTTTTTTTTTTTTTTTTTTTTTTTTTTTTTTTTTTTTTTTTTTTTTTTTTTTTTTTTTTTTTTTTTTTTTTTTTTTTTTTTTTTTTTTTTTTTTTTTTTTTTTTTTTTTTTTTTTTTTTTTTTTTTTTTTTTTTTTTTTTTTTTTTTTTTTTTTTTTTTTTTTTTTTTTTTTTTTTTTTTTTTTTTTTTTTTTTTTTTTTTTTTTTTTTTTTTTTTTTTTTTTTTTTTTTTTTTTTTTTTTTTTTTTTTTTTTTTTTTTTTTTTTTTTTTTTTTTTTTTTTTTTTTTTTTTTTTTTTTTTTTTTTTTTTTTTTTTTTTTTTTTTTTTTTTTTTTTTTTTTTTTTTTTTTTTTTTTTTTTTTTTTTTTTTTTTTTTTTTTTTTTTTTTTTTTTTTTTTTTTTTTTTTTTTTTTTTTTTTTTTTTTTTTTTTTTTTTTTTTTTTTTTTTTTTTTTTTTTTTTTTTTTTTTTTTTTTTTTTTTTTTTTTTTTTTTTTTTTTTTTTTTTTTTTTTTTTTTTTTTTTTTTTTTTTTTATTTTTTTTTTTTTTTTTTTTTTTTTTTTTTTTTTTTTTTTTTTTTTTTTTTTTTTTTTTTTTTTTTTTTTTTTTTTTTTTTTTTTTTTTTTTTTTTTTTTTTTTTTTTTTTTTTTTTTTTTTTTTTTTTTTTTTTTTTTTTTTTTTTTTTTTTTTTTTTTTTTTTTTTTTTTTTTTTTTTTTTTTTTTTTTTTTTTTTTTTTTTTTTTTTTTTTTTTTTTTTTTTTTTTTTTTTTTTTTTTTTTTTTTTTTTTTTTTTTTTTTTTTTTTTTTTTTTTTTTTTTTTTTTTTTTTTTTTTTTTTTTTTTTTTTTTTTTTTTTTTTTTTTTTTTTTTTTTTTTTTTTTTTTTTTTTTTTTTTTTTTTTTTTTTTTTTTTTTTTTTTTTTTTTTTTTTTTTTTTTTTTTTTTTTTTATTTTTTTTTTTTTTTTTTTTTTTTTTTTTTTTTTTTTTTTTTTTTTTTTTTTTTTTTTTTTTTTTTTTTTTTTTTTTTTTTTTTTTTTTTTTTTTTTTTTTTTTTTTTTTTTTTTTTTTTTTTTATTTTTTTTTTTTTTTTTTTTTTTTTTTTTTTTTTTTTTTTTTTTTTTTTTTTTTTTTTTTTTTTTTTTTTTTTTTTTTTTTTTTTTTTTTTTTTTTTTTTTTTTTTTTTTTTTTTTTTTTTTTTTTTTTTTTTTTTTTTTTTTTTTTTTTTTTTTTTTTTTTTTTTTTTTTTTTTTTTTTTTTTTTTTTTTTTTTTTTTTTTTTTTTTTTTTTTTTTTTTTTTTTTTTTTTTTTTTTTTTTTTTTTTTTTTTTTTTTTTTTTTTTTTTTTTTTTTTTTTTTTTTTTTTTTTTTTTTTTTTTTTTTTTTTTTTTTTTTTTTTTTTTTTTTTTTTTTTTTTTTTTTTTTTTTTTTTTTTTTTTTTTTTTTTTTTTTTTTTTTTTTTTTTTTTTTTTTTTTTTTTTTTTTTTTTTTTTTTTTTTTTTTTTTTTTTTTTTTTTTTTTTTTTTTTTTTTTTTTTTTTTTTTTTTTTTTTTTTTTTTTTTTTTTTTTTTTTTTTTTTTTTTTTTTTTTTTTTTTTTTTTTTTTTTTTTTTTTTTTTTTTTTTTTTTTTTTTTTTTTTTTTTTTTTTTTTTTTTTTTTTTTTTTTTTTTTTTTTTTTTTTTTTTTTTTTTTTTTTTTTTTTTTTTTTTTTTTTTTTTTTTTTTTTTTTTTTTTTTTTTTTTTTTTTTTTTTTTTTTTTTTTTTTTTTTTTTTTTTTTTTTTTTTTTTTTTTTTTTTTTTTTTTTTTTTTTTTTTTTTTTTTTTTTTTTTTTTTTTTTTTTTTTTTTTTTTTTTTTTTTTTTTTTTTTTTTTTTTTTTTTTTTTTTTTTTTTTTTTTTTTTTTTTTTTTTTTTTTTTTTTTTTTTTTTTTTTTTTTTTTTTTTTTTTTTTTTTTTTTTTTTTTTTTTTTTTTTTTTTTTTTTTTTTTTTTTTTTTTTTTTTTTTTTTTTTTTTTTTTTTTTTTTTTTTTTTTTTTTTTTTTTTTTTTTTTTTTTTTTTTTTTTTTTTTTTTTTTTTTTTTTTTTTTTTTTTTTTTTTTTTTTTTTTTTTTTTTTTTTTTTTTTTTTTTTTTTTTTTTTTTTTTTTTTTTTTTTTTTTTTTTTTTTTTTTTTTTTTTTTTTTTTTTTTTTTTTTTTTTTTTTTTTTTTTTTTTTTTTTTTTTTTTTTTTTTTTTTTTTTTTTTTTTTTTTTTTTTTTTTTTTTTTTTTTTTTTTTTTTTTTTTTTTTTTTTTTTTTTTTTTTTTTTTTTTTTTTTTTTTTTTTTTTTTTTTTTTTTTTTTTTTTTTTTTTTTTTTTTTTTTTTTTTTTTTTTTTTTTTTTTTTTTTTTTTTTTTTTTTTTTTTTTTTTTTTTTTTTTTTTTTTTTTTTTTTTTTTTTTTTTTTTTTTTTTTTTTTTTTTTTTTTTTTTTTTTTTTTTTTTTTTTTTTTTTTTTTTTTTTTTTTTTTTTTTTTTTTTTTTTTTTTTTTTTTTTTTTTTTTTTTTTTTTTTTTTTTTTTTTTTTTTTTTTTTTTTTTTTTTTTTTTTTTTTTTTTTTTTTTTTTTTTTTTTTTTTTATTTTTTTTTTTTTTTTTTTTTTTTTTTTTTTTTTTTTTTTTTTTTTTTTTTTTTTTTTTTTTTTTTTTTTTTTTTTTTTTTTTTTTTTTTTTTTTTTTTTTTTTTTTTTTTTTTTTTTTTTTTTTTTTTTTTTTTTTTTTTTTTTTTTTTTTTTTTTTTTTTTTTTTTTTTTTTTTTTTTTTTTTTTTTTTTTTTTTTTTTTTTTTTTTTTTTTTTTTTTTTTTTTTTTTTTTTTTTTTTTTTTTTTTTTTTTTTTTTTTTTTTTTTTTTTTTTTTTTTTTTTTTTTTTTTTTTTTTTTTTTTTTTTTTTTTTTTTTTTTTTTTTTTTTTTTTTTTTTTTTTTTTTTTTTTTTTTTTTTTTTTTTTTTTTTTTTTTTTTTTTTTTTTTTTTTTTTTTTTTTTTTTTTTTTTTTTTTTTTTTTTTTTTTTTTTTTTTTTTTTTTTTTTTTTTTTTTTTTTTTTTTTTTTTTTTTTTTTTTTTTTTTTTTTTTTTTTTTTTTTTTTTTTTTTTTTTTTTTTTTTTTTTTTTTTTTTTTTTTTTTTTTTTTTTTTTTTTTTTTTTTTTTTTTTTTTTTTTTTTTTTTTTTTTTTTTTTTTTTTTTTTTTTTTTTTTTTTTTTTTTTTTTTTTTTTTTTTTTTTTTTTTTTTTTTTTTTTTTTTTTTTTTTTTTTTTTTTTTTTTTTTTTTTTTTTTTTTTTTTTTTTTTTTTTTTTTTTTTTTTTTTTTTTTTTTTTTTTTTTTTTTTTTTTTTTTTTTTTTTTTTTTTTTTTTTTTTTTTTTTTTTTTTTTTTTTTTTTTTTTTTTTTTTTTTTTTTTTTTTTTTTTTTTTTTTTTTTTTTTTTTTTTTTTTTTTTTTTTTTTTTTTTTTTTTTTTTTTTTTTTTTTTTTTTTTTTTTTTTTTTTTTTTTTTTTTTTTTTTTTTTTTTTTTTTTTTTTTTTTTTTTTTTTTTTTTTTTTTTTTTTTTTTTTTTTTTTTTTTTTTTTTTTTTTTTTTTTTTTTTTTTTTTTTTTTTTTTTTTTTTTTTTTTTTTTTTTTTTTTTTTTTTTTTTTTTTTTTTTTTTTTTTTTTTTTTTTTTTTTTTTTTTTTTTTTTTTTTTTTTTTTTTTTTTTTTTTTTTTTTTTTTTTTTTTTTTTTTTTTTTTTTTTTTTTTTTTTTTTTTTTTTTTTTTTTTTTTTTTTTTTTTTTTTTTTTTTTTTTTTTTTTTTTTTTTTTTTTTTTTTTTTTTTTTTTTTTTTTTTTTTTTTTTTTTTTTTTTTTTTTTTTTTTTTTTTTTTTTTTTTTTTTTTTTTTTTTTTTTTTTTTTTTTTTTTTTTTTTTTTTTTTTTTTTTTTTTTTTTTTTTTTTTTTTTTTTTTTTTTTTTTTTTTTTTTTTTTTTTTTTTTTTTTTTTTTTTTTTTTTTTTTTTTTTTTTTTTTTTTTTTTTTTTTTTTTTTTTTTTTTTTTTTTTTTTTTTTTTTTTTTTTTTTTTTTTTTTTTTTTTTTTTTTTTTTTTTTTTTTTTTTTTTTTTTTTTTTTTTTTTTTTTTTTTTTTTTTTTTTTTTTTTTTTTTTTTTTTTTTTTTTTTTTTTTTTTTTTTTTTTTTTTTTTTTTTTTTTTTTTTTTTTTTTTTTTTTTTTTTTTTTTTTTTTTTTTTTTTTTTTTTTTTTTTTTTTTTTTTTTTTTTTTTTTTTTTTTTTTTTTTTTTTTTTTTTTTTTTTTTTTTTTTTTTTTTTTTTTTTTTTTTTTTTTTTTTTTTTTTTTTTTTTTTTTTTTTTTTTTTTTTTTTTTTTTTTTTTTTTTTTTTTTTTTTTTTTTTTTTTTTTTTTTTTTTTTTTTTTTTTTTTTTTTTTTTTTTTTTTTTTTTTTTTTTTTTTTTTTTTTTTTTTTTTTTTTTTTTTTTTTTTTTTTTTTTTTTTTTTTTTTTTTTTTTTTTTTTTTTTTTTTTTTTTTTTTTTTTTTTTTTTTTTTTTTTTTTTTTTTTTTTTTTTTTTTTTTTTTTTTTTTTTTTTTTTTTTTTTTTTTTTTTTTTTTTTTTTTTTTTTTTTTTTTTTTTTTTTTTTTTTTTTTTTTTTTTTTTTTTTTTTTTTTTTTTTTTTTTTTTTTTTTTTTTTTTTTTTTTTTTTTTTTTTTTTTTTTTTTTTTTTTTTTTTTTTTTTTTTTTTTTTTTTTTTTTTTTTTTTTTTTTTTTTTTTTTTTTTTTTTTTTTTTTTTTTTTTTTTTTTTTTTTTTTTTTTTTTTTTTTTTTTTTTTTTTTTTTTTTTTTTTTTTTTTTTTTTTTTTTTTTTTTTTTTTTTTTTTTTTTTTTTTTTTTTTTTTTTTTTTTTTTTTTTTTTTTTTTTTTTTTTTTTTTTTTTTTTTTTTTTTTTTTTTTTTTTTTTTTTTTTTTTTTTTTTTTTTTTTTTTTTTTTTTTTTTTTTTTTTTTTTTTTTTTTTTTTTTTTTTTTTTTTTTTTTTTTTTTTTTTTTTTTTTTTTTTTTTTTTTTTTTTTTTTTTTTTTTTTTTTTTTTTTTTTTTTTTTTTTTTTTTTTTTTTTTTTTTTTTTTTTTTTTTTTTTTTTTTTTTTTTTTTTTTTTTTTTTTTTTTTTTTTTTTTTTTTTTTTTTTTTTTTTTTTTTTTTTTTTTTTTTTTTTTTTTTTTTTTTTTTTTTTTTTTTTTTTTTTTTTTTTTTTTTTTTTT
>NZ_JAUFQI010000004.1 GCF_030409715.1 Reinekea marina | reverse complement strand
GCCGATCTTTTGTTCAATCGCTTAACCACATGGTCACACTCGCCCGAGCCATGACGCGCAACGGCACCTTTAAAGCCGTATTGTATGATGCACGCGATACCTTGCATTTAGATCGCTCAAGCGAAGAGCAGCCATTTATTGTGCCAAATCACATGAAACTGCCGTACACCATTACGCCTGCGCCAGAAGGTCGGCTTAATGAAAAAATGCATTCTTACTTTGAAGATGGTCGCGATCCCGATGAGCATTTAGTGTTGCCGGAATCTATAATGGACAACATTCGTTTGCTCGACACCATTCACCATACTGGCTGTATTATCTTTGAAGTACTGGAAAAAAACCTAAAAATACACAATTATTATCGCTTGCTCGACCCTGCCAAAGAACAAGAATTTAAAGAGTGTTTAAACAGAATACTCATCGCCGTATCCGATATTGAAGGCTTAGGCATTGGTGGTTTTATGAAAATGCCCTATAAAGATACCCGAATCTTTAGCAATATTGAGCAATGTGAGCCGCATTTTTACCCAGTAGCGCCGAAGCCTTCAACTTTACCCATGACAGACTAAGCAGTGCGTGGCAGCTCACACGGGTTTTGGTATAGTGAGCGCGATTTTCAATTAAGGACACCCCATGATCCACCCTCAATTTGACCCCGTTGCCCTTAGCATTGGTCCGTTGTCTCTGCCTTGGTTTGATATTGGCCCACTGTCTGTGCATTGGTATGGCCTGATGTATTTAGCCGGTTTTATGGCTGGCCAATATTTGGGTATTTGGCGCGCCTCTAGAGATGCGTGGCGGTTGTTTACTCCCGATCAAGTTAAAGACCTGCTGTTTTATATCGTAGTCGGCATTATTGTCGGTGGTCGGGTCGGTTATGTGTTGTTTTATCATATCGATTTATTCTTTGCGAACCCGCTGTATCTATTTAAAGTGTGGGAAGGCGGAATGTCTTTTCACGGAGGCTTTTTAGGCGTCGCCGTCGCGGTTATTTTGTTTGCAAAACACACCAATAAAGCTTGGTTTGCGGTGGGTGATTTTGTCGCGCCACTGGTACCGCCAGGCATCTTTTTTGGCCGATTCGGAAATTTTTGGAACGGTGAACTTTGGGGTCGAGAAACCGACGTGGCTTGGGGCATGATCTTCCCGCAAATAGGCGATGGCCTAACCCGACATCCTTCACAGATATATCAAATGATGGGCGAAGGCTTTTTATTGTTCGTCGTCTTATGGTGGTTTAGTGCCAAACCTAAACCACGAATGGCCGTATCGGCCATGTTTATGATTGGCTACGGCGTGCTGAGAACCGCAGCGGAATTCTTTAGGCAACCCGATGAGCACATAGGGTACTTGTTAGGCGGCTATTTAACACAGGGCATGCTTCTCAGCATACCGATGATTGTAGTCGGTGGTGTACTTATGACTCTGGCCTATAGAAACCCAGTATTTGAAACCGCGCCTGAAAGCGGTAAAAGTAAGAAAAAGAATAAGTCTGGCCAACCAAAAAAAGGCGCTAAAAAATGAACCAGTATTTAGCCTTATGCCAACGCATCATAGATGAAGGCCAATGGGTAGAAAACAAACGCACCGGCAAACGTTGCTTAACCGTAATTAATGCCGATTTAGAATATGATGTTGGCGCTAATGAATTTCCGCTCATTACTACTCGAAAAAGCTTTTATAAAGCCGCCATCGCTGAGTTTTTAGGTTACATTCGTGGCTACGACAACGCTGCCGACTTTCGCAAACTGGGTGCAAAAACATGGGACGCCAACGCCAACGAAAATAGCGCTTGGCTGGCCAATGAGCACCGCAAAGGGTCCGACGACATGGGTCGAGTTTACGGCGTGCAAGGCCGAGCATGGGCCAAACCCGACGGCGGTTTTGTCGATCAGTTGAAAAAAATAGTCGACAACCTCAGCAACGGTATCGACGATCGCGGTGAAATCCTCAGCTTCTATAACCCAGGCGAATTCCACATGGGTTGCCTACGCCCCTGCATGCACACCCACACTTTCAGCTTATTGGGCGACACGCTCTCGCTCACCAGCTACCAGCGTTCATGCGATGTGCCATTAGGCTTAAACTTCAATCAAGTACAAGTGTTCTTCTTCTTAGCCATTATGGCGCAAATAACCGGCCTCAAACCCGGCAAGGCGTACCACAAAATAGTGAACGCTCACATATACGAAGATCAGTTGGAACTCATGCGAGAAGTGCAATTAAAACGCAAGCCCTACCCATCCCCCAAGCTGATCATAAACCCAGAGATTAAATCGCTAAAAGACTTAGAAACCTGGGTCACCATGGATGATTTCAGCGTAGAAGGCTATCAACACCATGAGGCCATTGCCTACCCGTTTTCGGTATAGCGTTATAAAAAGTGATCATTCTTATTACGAAAGTGCAGTTGACTTGGTGTTAGCCTTTAATACATATTTATGCCGAAACTAACCATTCACTCAAAATAATAAGGATGTTTCAATGAAAAAGATCAATAAAAGTATAATGACTTTGGCTTTTGTCTCAGCAGTATTGATGGGCTGCAAAGTAGAAGGCGATGCAAACAGTGATTCAAACGATAATCAAAGTACAAGTACGCTTGCAACTATAGCGCTGAGCTCGCCAACCTATGAAGTTTTAGAAGAAGACAAAACTGCCGCGATTATCATACAATCTAGCGCTTTGAGTACTTTAGACGCAGGTATTTCAGCTGCTTTAGATGAAGAGGAAGATCCAGTACCTAGTGCTGTTCAGAGCAGAAAAAATACGCCAAAATGTATAGGCAACGATGGTATAGCCACTGTTGTGGTTGAATCTCCAAATGTTTCAACATCTGGAGAATACAGTGACACTGGCTCGATGACAGTTGATGCAAGCTTCACCAATTGTAGTTTAGTTATAGACAATGAGATGCTTACCCTAAATGGCTCATTTGAGTTTGAACTACAGTGGGACGGTGTAATTTCAGAACAAGAGCAAGGGTCAGATGATGCGTTTGGGTTTGAATCGGTTGTTATTACCGTAACCTTCGACGATTTCTCTTCTACGATAGATAATGAAACAACCATGATTCAAGGCGCCGTTGAATATACCGTTAATGACAATGGCCTTTCAATGGAGTGGGCTTTAGCTGTGGCTAGTCCAGCGTGGGATAATAAAATAGTCACAACAAGATCAACCAGCCCCTATACTTATAGTAAAACAGGGCTTGCTGGTTCTTGGATTGTAAATGGTAAAAATAATTCGAAAGTAGAAGTTTCAATTAAGTATGACAATGAAGGCCTAATTTACCTAGTAAGCGTAAACGGCGGTACTGAAGAAGAAATAGATTTAACATACTAAATATTAAAATGAACCAAGCCGCGAAGCGGTAGCGGGCTAGCGGGTGTTAGACGGCATGGATGCCGTCTCCAAGCCTACATGGATGTATTCACGGCGTCCCGCTAGACCGTTACCGCTTCTCGGCGAATTCAACCACAGAATTAAGCCGCCCAAGATAACCACCATAACCAGTCCAAAGCAAACAACCAATACACCCCAGAAGCTATGCCTTCAAACCACACCTGTGCCATACTGTAAGTCATTGTTACCAGACTAGAGTACGACATGACAGAAAAGGTTCTTCCGCTCGCTCCAGAAGCGTTGCGCGCCCGTGTAGATCTAAGCTACTTAAATATTCAAACCACCGCCGATGTTCAAGGTGAATCCAGTTTTTTGGGGCAACCTAGAGCCAAAAAATCGCTAGAATTTGGCATCGCCATGCGTGGAGGCGGCTACAACCTTTATGTCATGGGTGATTCCGGCACCGGCCGAAACTCACTGGTTTCTAAATACGTCAAAGAGCTGGCCGATAGTCAACCCGCACCCAGTGAATGGGCCTATATAAATAACTTTGAAGTAACCCGAGAGCCCTACGCCCTTGAAATGCCTGCGGGTCAGGGTAATAAACTTAAAGAATCAATCGATCAATTCATAAGCGATTTGATGGATACTTTTCCTGCCGCGTTTGAAAACCCAACCTATCAACGCAAGCGCACCGGCATAGATAAAGAATTTAATAAACGCTACGACGCCGCCTTGAAAGTAGTCGAGCGATTCGCCAATGAAAAAGAAGTGGCCGTTATCGCCGATGGTGGCTCCGTGATGTTATTGCCCGTAGTGAATGGCAAAGCACTCGACGATACAGAGTTTGCACAACTGCCCGAAGAGCAACGAACCTCATTTCAAGACCGTATTAATGCGATCGAAGGCTTTTTAAATGAACAAGTTTTAGAACTGCCCACATGGCGGCGAAAAAGCTCAGAAGATTTCCGACAGCTTAACATTACAACGGTTCAACAAGCGATTAAACCCTTGTTGAAAGAACTCGAAGTAAAAAATAAAAGCCTGTTAAGCGTACTTCGATTTATTCGCGAAATTAAAAATCATTTACCGAAATTGATTGTTGATTTGTTTATTGAAGAATCTATTACCGATGCAACTTCTGATCAGGAGCGTCGTGCCACAATAGAGCGATGGTTAAAGCCCAACTTGATGGTGCAGCATGAAGCCAACGAAGGCGCACCGGTTGTCTATGAAATGCTGCCAACCTATCAAAACCTGTTTGGCCGCATTGAATATACAACCCAGCAAGGAATTCCCAATACAAACTTTCAACTGATTCGTGCCGGTAGTTTATTAAAAGCCAATGGCGGCTATTTAATATTGGATGCCGAAAAATTATTGCAAGAGCCTTTTGCATACGATGCCTTGAAACTGGCATTGAAATCAAAAGAGCTAAAAATGGAAATGCCTTTTTCCGATGCAACGCTCATGCATTCAATAACGCTCAGCCCTCAATCGATCGATCTAGACGTTAAAGTAATTTTACTGGGCTCGCGCGAAATTTATTATCAATTGCAAGAGTGGGACCCAGAGTTTATGGAGCTGTTTCGTGTACCGGTAGATTTCGACAGCTTTATACCACGTACTCGCAACACGGTTGATAACTTAATTTTACGCATAAAAGATTACGGCGAAGAAAAAAACTTTAAGCCGCTGACTCGCAACGCATTAGAACGCTTAATAGAATACAGTTTGCGAGAATCCGAACATCAGCAGCGAATATCAGCTCGCATCGTTCGACTATTTAAAGTGTTTGCCGAGGCCGATTTTATCAGTGGGCATGATCAATCTGAATTTATTACTGAGCAACACATACAGCAAGCTCTAGAAGCTGCTGGTCCTTATGCCGATGATTTTCATCAAGGTACGCGCTCGGATATGAATTGGTCTAAACTGTCTGAAGAACATAAAACCTTGCTTAAACATTGGCAATTAATTGGTCAGTTCCGCAAAAAACACGCAGCAGTCGGCACGGGCGCACATCATATGATCAGCGAATCGCCCTATGCATTTAGTCGATCAACACAAAATGACCGTGTTATTGTGGTTTTTGCAGGCAACGAACGCTAAACGCACCATAAAAGTGCAAAAGCAGTATTCTTAGTGATCAATTTAGTAAGTTGGCTGGTTTTTTTGCGAAATTAAAGGAAATTAACGGTGTTTTTTATTCACCGAAGAGTTTTATTACGAAACAAAGGCTCTATAATGCGACCCGCATTTGTGCCGTTTGATTGAGGAATCAACATGAACAATACCAGCCCACTGTCCGTTTTATTTGGACGGTCGCCCGTAAAGCCCATGCAAGAGCACATCAGTAAAGCTCATGCTTGTACTGAAGAGCTTGTTCCATTCTTTGAAGCCGCGATGAAAGGCGACTATAAAGAAGCTGAGAAGTACCGCTCATCGATCACCCAATTAGAAGGTGAAGCCGATGCTCTCAAAAAAGACATTCGCGCACATTTACCGAATAGCTTATTTATGCCTGTGCCTCGTTCTGACTTATTAGAATTATTGAGCATGCAAGACCGCATTGCCAATAAAGCTAAAGATATTTCTGGCATTATGTTGGGCCGTGAAATGATGATACCCGATGAAGTTCAGCCTTTAATGAAAGAATATCTTTTAGCGGCAATCGGAACTAGCCGACGCGCTAAAGATGCACTTGCCGAACTCGATGAACTTTATGAAACTGGTTTTGGCAGTAAAGAAGTAAGCTTTGTAGCAACCTTACTCAGCAAACTTGACGACCAAGAACACAAAACGGACGTTTTTGAAATTCAAATGCGCCGCTCCCTTCGTGATATTGAAACAAAATACCCCCCTTTAGAGATGATGTTCCTTTATAACGTCATTGACCAAATTGGTGATCTTGCGGACGTTGCTCAGCGTGTCGGATCTCGCCTACAAATTTTAATCGCCCGTTAGCGACGGCACGTACTGATTAATTGAGGATATTTTATGTTTGTCATTAGTGAATATGGACAGATACTGATTCTATTAGCCTGCTTTTTTGGCTTTTTAATGGCCTGGGGCGTTGGTGCAAACGACGTTGCGAACGCCATGGGTACATCGGTAGGCTCAAAAGCATTAACTGTAAAGCAAGCCATAATCATTGCGATGATTTTCGAATTTGCCGGTGCATACCTTGCCGGCGGTGAAGTAACCAGCACCATTCGAAAAGGCATTATCACGCCAAGTGAGTTTGCGGACAGCCCAGAACTCCTGGTGTACGGGATGATGTCGGCCTTACTTGCTGCGGGTATTTGGCTTGCTATTGCCTCTTCTAAAGGCTGGCCTGTTTCGACTACCCACTCTATTGTGGGTGCGATTGTGGGCTTTGCTGCCGTAGGCATTGGCGTTGAAACCGTAAACTGGGGTAAGGTTTCGGCCATTGTTGCGAGTTGGGTTGTTTCACCTTTACTAAGCGGCACGATGGCTTTTTTAATATTTAGAAGTGTATCTAAACTCATCTTAAACACCGATGACCCGTTCGCAAATGCCAAAAAATATGTACCGTTCTACATGTTCTTCGTTGGCTTCATGATTGCAATGGTGACCATGGTTAAGGGCTTAAAGCACGTTGGCCTAGACTACACCTTTTTACAATCAGCCGGCCTAGCTACATTAGCAGGCTTTGCCGTTATGGCCTTAGGTTACGTATTACTTTCTCGCGTTAAGATTGATGAAGAAGCCGATAAACACTTTCGCTTTGCGTCTGTTGAAAAGGTCTTCGCTATTCTTATGGTTTTCACGGCCTGCGCTATGGCGTTTGCCCACGGCTCTAACGATGTAGCAAATGCCATCGGACCCCTAGCTGCAGTTGTTGGCATCATTCAAAACAATGGTGAAATTCTAGCAAAAAGCGCACTACCTAGCTGGATACTGCTATTAGGCGCCTTAGGTATTGTATTTGGCTTAGCAACCTATGGTTATAAAGTAATGGGTACTATCGGTAAAAAGATCACCGAACTTACCCCAAGCCGTGGCTTTGCCGCTGAACTAGCCGCCGCTACAACGGTTGTTCTCGCTTCTGGTACAGGCTTACCTGTTTCTACAACACACACGCTTGTAGGTGCTGTACTAGGTGTAGGTTTAGCACGCGGTATTTCTGCATTGAACTTACGCGTACTTGGTAACATTGTATCGAGCTGGGTGATCACCCTACCTGCCGGCGCATTCTTATCAATAATATTCTTCTTCATGCTTAAAGGGATATTCTCTTAAGGGTTTTGAAAGTGGATTAAAAAGGATGCTTCGGCGTCCTTTTTTTTGGCTTCGGGTTATGCCTAGGGCTTTGGATTGAGGTAGTAGTCTAGCTGCAAGCTGCAAGCTGCAAGCTGCAAGCCAGAAAGAATAAATTTTGTATGGAGGTTCGCAACCTTTTTATAGGAATTGCTTCAGTATCGAACTATCGATACTTTACTTTGCTTCGATAGCTCCTACAGGAAAGGTTTGTGTTTTGTGCTGGCAGGAGGCTTCAGAGTGCAATGAAGAGCCTAAGAGGCGGTGTTTAACCATCGCGTCTTCGCTTTGCTTCGATAGCTCCTACAGGAAAGACTTGTGTTTTGTGCTGGTAGGAGGATTCGGAATGCAATGGAGAGCCGATAAGGCCGTGCTTAACTATTGCTTCTTCGCTTTGCTTCTAAAGCTCCTACAAGAAAGGCTTGTGTTTTGTTCTGGTAGGAGGCTTCGAAATGCAATGGAGAGCCGATAAAACGGTACAAATATTACGCAATCTGCAGACATAAAAAAGCCCAGCTTAGCTGGGCTTTTTCGTTAACTCTGACCTTAGTCTTCGCTTGATTCAGCTTCAACTTCAGGACGGTCAACAAGTTCAACGATTGCCATTGGTGCACTATCACCAGCGCGGAAACCGCACTTAAGTACACGCAAGTAACCACCAGGACGCTCTTTATAACGAGGACCTAAATCGGTGAACAATTTACCTACCATTTCTTTCGATTGTGTACGGTCGAAAGCCAAACGACGATTAGCAACTGAATCATTCTTTGCTAATGTAATTAGAGGCTCTGCAACACGACGCAATTCTTTCGCCTTAGGCAAGGTCGTTTTAATCACTTCATGCTCAAACAAGCTGTTCGCTAAATTTTGCAACATAGCTTTTCGGTGAGCACTGGTGCGGTTAAAGTGACGACCACTTTTACGATGACGCATTTCTAAATTCCTTACCAGCCAGAAGACAGGCCCCGCTTACGCGAGAACCTTGTCATCATTCTTTAAACTTGCAGGTGGCCATGCTTCTAGAACCATGCCTAGAGACAGACCTTTGGATGCAAGAACGTCTTTAATTTCAGTTAAAGATTTCTTACCCAAGTTCGGTGTTTTTAACAGTTCAACTTCTGTACGTTGAATCAGATCGCCAATGTAGTAGATGTTCTCTGCTTTTAGGCAGTTAGCACTACGAACCGTTAGCTCTAGATCATCAACAGGGCGCAACAAGATAGGATCGATCTTATCTTCTTCTTTCTCTTGTACCGCTTCTGCTTGGTGATCTAAATCGACAAACGCAGCAACTTGTTGCTGTAAGATCGTTGCAGAACGACGAATCGCTTCTTCAGGATCTAATGTGCCGTTTGATTCTAATTCAATAACCAGCTTGTCAAGGTCTGTACGTTGCTCAACACGCGCACTTTCTACGGCGTAAGCTACACGAACGACTGGGCTGTATGTCGCATCCAATTGCAAGCGACCAATCGGTTTACTCTCGTCTTCTTCGCTGCTGCGGGCTTCTGCTGGTACGTAACCGCGACCAACAGTAACTTTCAGAGTCATGCTGACGTCTGCGCTGCTGCCCAAGTGAGCGATCACATGGTCAGGGTTAGCGACTTCAACACCATGATCAAGCTGAATATCTCCAGCGGTCAAAGTGCCTGCACCTGCTTTTTTCAAAGTAAGTGTGCACTCATCTCTTTCATGTAATTTAACAGCCACATCTTTCAGGTTGAGCAAGATTTCTTGCACATCTTCCTGAACACCTTCGATTGTGCTGTATTCATGTAATACACCGTCGATTTCTACTTCGGTGATAGCCGCGCCTGGCATAGACGACAACAGAATACGACGCAACGCATTACCTAAGGTATGGCCGAAACCACGCTCTAATGGTTCAAGCGTAATTTTAGCGCGATTTGCGTTGATTTCCTGCACATCGATGTGACGTGGTGTCAAAAACTCGTTGGCTGAACGCTGCATAGATGCCCCTATTTGCAGTGAGATTACTTAGAGTACAATTCTACAATCAAGTTTTCGTTGATATCTTGTGAAAGTTCCGCACGCTCTGGAATAGAGTTGAACTTACCTTCCATTTTCTTGCTATCAACTTCTAACCAAACAACTGCAGTACGTGATGCATTTACTTCCAAGGCATTCTTGATGCGCAATTGGGTAGTAGACTTTTCACGAACTGAGATTACGTCGCCTGGTTTAACTTGGTATGACGGAATGTTAACCGTCTGGCCATTCACCAAAATTGCCTTATGTGATACTAACTGGCGCGATTCCGCACGAGTTACACCAAAGCCCATTCGATAAACAACATTATCTAAACGCTGCTCTAAAAGCTTTAACAAGTTTTCACCTGTTGCGCCTTTAAGGCGAGCGGCTTCTGCGTAGTAGTTACGGAACTGCTTTTCTAACACACCGTAAATACGACGAACTTTCTGCTTCTCGCGAAGCTGTACACCGTAATCAGATAAACGACCACGACGTGCACCATGAACTCCAGGAACCGCTTCGAGTTTACACTTTGAATCAAGTGCTCGAACGCCGCTCTTTAGAAAGAGGTCTGTGCCTTCACGACGAGACAGCTTACACTTAGGACCAATATAACGTGCCATTGATTTCTGTCTCCTTAATTAAACGCGACGCTTTTTAGGCGGGCGACAACCGTTATGTGGAATCGGTGTTACATCAGTAATATTACTGACGCGATAACCCACCGCGTTTAATGCTCGTACCGCAGACTCACGACCTGGACCTGGACCTTTAACTTCCACGTCTAAATTCTTAAGACCATATTCCTGTGCTGCTACTCCAGCTCGCTCAGCGGCGATCTGTGCAGCGTAAGGAGTGCTCTTACGTGATCCACGGAAACCGGAGCCACCAGCAGTTGCCCAACTCAGGGTATTGCCTTGGCGGTCCGTGATAGTCACGATGGTGTTATTAAAAGAAGCATGGATGTGCGCAATGCCATCCGCTACTTGCTTTTTCACCTTCTTTCGTGCCTTCGTACCTGGCTTTGCCATCTTCGATTTCCTATGTAAATTAATTCAAATCAAACTTATCGTTTGATAGGCTTCAGAGGACCTTTACGGGTGCGCGCGTTATTCTTCGTGTTCTGTCCGCGTACGGGCAGATTACGACGATGTCGAATTCCACGGTTACAACCCAAATCCATTAAGCGCTTGATATTCATCTGAATGTCACGGCGCAAATCACCTTCAACAGTGAATTCTCCGACTGCAGCGCGAATCTCGTCAAGCTTAGCTTCATCGAGACTTGACACTTTGGTCGTTGGTTCAACACCAACAGACTTACAGATGTCATTAGCACGGGTGCGGCCTATACCAAAGATATAAGTCAGGGAAATCACCGCATGCTTATTGTCAGGTATATTGACGCCTGCTATACGGGCCATTCAACTTCTCCGTTAGTAATAAAACTGGGGCAGCGTTAATGCGCCCCAACAAAAACCCCCAGTAATCTGAGGGCGCGAAAGAATAGCGCTAGATTAAACTAAAATCAAGCACTATCCAAATAAACTGAATTACCCTTGACGCTGCTTATGCTTTGGGTCTGTTGCGCAAATTACGCGAACTGATCCATTGCGACGGATAACCTTGCAGTTTCGGCAGATCTTCTTTACGGATGCACGTACTTTCATGCTTAACTCCATCCAGTTTCCGGCTCTCAAAGAGATGCTCGGTTATTTCAAATTCGCCTTTTTCATCAATGATGAATACTGATGCGACATGAGATGACTCTGTACTTGCGCCATGAAATCCATGACGACCACCACTACGATCAATAACGAAGTTCCACCTAGATAGAACGGTACGTTAGCGGCCATCACTAAACCTTGCGGTAAGAGTGAAACAGCGGTGATATACAAAGCCCCAAAAAATGTTAAACGTGCAGAAACACCATCAATGTATCGAGAAGTTTGCTCACCAGGACGAATCCCAGGAATAAACGCACCGCTACGCTTTAAGTTTTCTGCAACATCCTTTGGATTAAAGGTAATCGCAGTGTAGAAATAGCAGAAGAAAACCACTGCTAGTGCAAACATTACGAGATACAAGGGCTGGTTAGGACCTAGCAATAAAGCTACATCTTGCAACCACTCGAAACCTTCTTTCTGCCCAAACCAATTACCAAGTGATGCTGGGAACAGCAAAATACTTGATGCAAAGATCGGCGGAATCACACCAGCCATATTAACCTTTAAAGGCAAATGACTGCTTTGCGCCTGAAAGACCTTACGGCCTTGCTGACGCTTGGCATAATTAATGGTAATGCGACGTTGGCCACGTTCGATAAAGACAATAAAAGCAACCACTGCAATAGCAAATAAGCCAATCAACAGTAATGCAATTATGCTCAAGTTACCTAAACGAGCTGATTCAAAGCTCTGACCAATCGCGCCTGGTAAACCGGCAACAATACCCGCAAAGATCAACAAAGAAATACCGTTTCCGATACCGCGCTCTGTTATCTGCTCACCCAGCCACATCATAAACATGGTGCCTGTAGTAAACGTAACGACAGCGATAAAGTAGAAGCTGGCGCTCGATTCAAAAGCGATGCCTTGACTTGCTAGGG
>NZ_JAUFQI010000003.1 GCF_030409715.1 Reinekea marina | reverse complement strand
GCAATAGCAAAATCTATTAGCCTTTTTGCAACGCCCCCGTCGACATGAATGCTGAAGCAAGCACAAAGAAAGGAATGGCAAGTAAGGTATAGTGGTTTCCAACCCGAATAATGAGATAGCTACAGACGATAAGAGTCGTGAGAAATAAACGTTACAAACAAACTGGAGGAAAGACCTAACGAAATACCGACCGGCACGCCGGCAAATAGTAAACCCAACACCATTGTGAATAAATTAAAGCTTCCACATTAGTCTCCGCCAAAATATTTTTATTTTCTTCAACTAATTCTTCAGCTTCATGTGCGCTGATGAGTGCTGCTCGCTTGCCCGTTAAAATGTCTACAATGCTTGTGTTCCTCTTAGGACTAGTAAGGCTAAGCCTAGTGGTAAGGCAAGTAACACAACCAACGATGAACGCGGTGTTGAAGTCCGAATAGCTCTTGAGCCCAAGCGGGGTAGCGCAGTTCTTCAGCGCCAATACCAATTTTGTACATTTTCGCCCAGTAAACAATGGCACCGCCACGTACATCAACTCCCAGCATGGCAACCCAAGTGCTGTCGAGTAAAATTAAGCCGTAGGCTATTACGCATACGGCACCAAATAAACTGAGTGTTTTTTCCGCTGGTTTAGGAAGTGCTTTGAGTACAATGTCTACTCCCAAATGTAGGTTTGTTTTAATGCCATAGCTCATTCCAAACAAAATTAACCATGAAAACATCAGCGTATTAAATCTAGTGCGGCTGACAACCGGTATTAAAACCGTATCGTGCTATAACCTGACCAAATGATACGGCCATTATTGAAACAATAATTAACACCAAGAAGTTTTCTTCTAGTCGATGCATGATTTTGTAAAATCTAAGCTCAAGTAGCCATAAAGCGGCTACGAGGCAAAGTAACGTTATGTGAGGCCAATAACTCGACATGGCTGCTCCTCGTTACGCGTTGGATTGCAAAAAGTAATGACGGTTTAAATTTTTAGTTGTAACCGGTGGGAATAGGCTGCAATAAGTATCGCAGCCTATAGTCATAGAATTACTTAAGAGCCTGCAGCGGCGTTAATTAAGTCTTTACCGATGGCTTTTTCAATTGTTTCCAAACAGGTTTCATTGCATTCACCATTTTTCGCGTTGGGCTGCATTTAATACGTTGATGACACCACCGCCGTTTAAAATATTCTGACGGTTATTGGCTTCTTTTTCTTTCACTTCTAGGTTAGCTTGAAGCGTGACATCATTAGCAATGGCGATAAATTGCTCGCGAAAACATCATCATCTAGGCTATCTAAAAACTCACGAGAGGTCATGAACAAATATGCCAATAATTGATGGTTGGTTTCCGTGACACTGTCCTGAACTTCGAAGAATTTTTTAGTATAAATATTCGACCAAGTATTTTCTGACCATCTACAACGCCAGTTTGAAGCGCGCCATAAACCTCTGAGAACGCCATAGGTTGTGGCGACGCGCCCATTGCTTTAATCATTGCCTTAGCAACATCGGATGTTTGTACTCGGAATTTTAGCCCTTTCGCATCCGTTGGTTCTATTAATGGTTTGTTGGCTGAGAAGTACTTCATGCCCGACATCCAATAACCTAAACCTACAAAGCCTACATCTTCCATTTCATTGAGTAAGCCCATGCCTTCTTTCGATTGTGTAAAGCGAATGGCAGCATCAATGTCTTTAAAGATAAACGGCAAGTCAAACACACCGAATTTTTCAGTATAAGAACCAAATTTGGAGAGCGAAGGCGCTAAAAGTTGAACATCACCTAATAAAAGTGCTTCTAATTCTTTACTGTCACCAAACAAGGTGCTGCTTGGGTATACTTCTACACACATTTTACCATTGAGTTCTTTGTTTACACGCTCTGCGAAGTTGTTTGACGCAACTACCTTAGGGTGCGTTGTGCCACCCGTTACGTGGCTCAGCTTTACAACAGTTTCACCTGGGTCGCAGTTCGCAGCAGCTAAAGAAGCGGTAGCACCAAAGGTAACGGTAGCCAAAACTTGTGCTAGTTTTTTAATAGTCATTGAATTGCCCTTATTGATTTATTGTTTTTGTTTAACAAAACCGTGCAACTGGTTCGAAGCGCGGAATTGGAAAGTAAAATAGCAATAGGTGTGCCAAACAGCTAATACATACGAAGAAGTAGGGCTACTCATGATTAAAGATCCATTTCATGTGTAGGAGATGACACATGAACAGCAGATCGATGATAGCTAGTGGGTAGCTAGCTACCCATCATGTCTTGTGGATCAATCAATTGATCTGTCTGAATGGCCAGTCTTTTAATCTTGTCGTAGAGACCTTGCGAGATAACCTAAGGATAAATAGGTTTCTTTTAGAGAGCCGCCATTTTTTATCAATTCGTGTTCAATGACTGTTTTCTCATATTGCTGAAGGCGTGTGGCTAAGTCACCGATTGGGACTCTTCTCTAGTTTCAATAAAACCGTTCCACATGCCCAAAACGAACCGATCTGCGTAGTTTCTTAACTCGCGAACGTTACCCGGCCAAGGGTATCTACATAATTGATCTACTAAGTTAGGTGATATTTCTGGTATATCTCTGCGGTATTTGCTTCTTGCAATCCTTGATAAGTGAAAAAATAGCAAGGGAATATCCTCTGTCCGCTCGCGTAGAGGCGGAATATTGAAACGTATTACGTTTAAACGGTAATACAAATCCATTCGAAACTCTTGGTTGTTGGAAAGGGTTTCTAGGTCTTCTTTGGTGGAGGCTATAAAGGTTACATCTAGATTGACGGATTTATTAGAACCTAACGGTTCAATCGTCCTTTGTTCAATCGCTCGTAAAATTTTTGCTTGTAAATCCAAAGGCATTGAATCGATTTCATCTAAAAATACTGTACCGCCCGCGGCATACTCAAGTTTACCAATCCGCTTTTTTGTCGCTCCCGTAAACGCTCCTTGTTCATGACCGAATAATTCACTTTCAATGATATCCGCGGGTATGGCTGCGCAATTAATGGCTACAAAGGGTTTTTCTTTTCTTTGAGAGAAATCGTGAATGGCTCGAGCCACAACTTCTTTTCCTGACCCTGTTTCTCCAATAATTAGGCTGTCTACATTGGTCGTAGACAGGGCTAAAATTTGTTCGCGCAGTAAAGCCATCTTTGGTGATCTGCCGACTAGGCGCTGACTGATAGGATTATGATCATCAATAGTTTCTCGTAAGCTTCGATTTTCTAATACTAAACGTCTTTTCTCAATTGCGCGCTTAACAACTTCGACTAAGCTTAAAATAGGGAAGGTTTTTCGAGAAAATCATAAGCTCCTTTTTGAATCGCTTCAACCGCTAACGGTACATCGCCATGACGGTCATTAGAATTACAGGAATGGCGGAATCTATTTCAATGGCTTTCGATAGAAAATCCATTCCGGTCAAATCTGGCATCATAATATCGCTGATCACCACACTGAATGAATCACTTGATAGGTGTGAAAGAATTTCTCGCGCAGCAAGATCTGTTCGAACGTTAAACCCTTCTAGCTCCAACCCCTGTTGAAGCGCATGGATCAAATCATTGTCATCATCCGTAAGCCAGATAGTCGCTTGAACCGATAATTCTGTTGTTCTTGTCATTGTTATTCAGTGCTCTTCACTTAATTGTGATTATTGTTTGGAAGGGAAATAGTAAAGCAAGCCCCACCTAATTGTGATTGACGGGTAACTATTTTGCCACCATGAGATTTAATGATGTCTTTAACGATGGATAACCCTAATCCTAGGCCGGCTCCAGATTTCTTTGATGTAAAAAATGGTTCGAATATAGAGTCTCGGTTAGCTGAGTCTATGCCGTCTCCTGAATCTTCTACTGATATGTCTATATACGCTTCAGTTATTTGAAAACTCACTAAAACCTGAGGTGAACTTAAATGATGCTGCGCATCGGTTACCGCATCTATAGCGTTACTGAGTAAATTAAGCATCACTTGGCTCAGTTGAATCGCATTGCCATAAACCTTCGCGGTTTTCGGTACTTGGTGCTTTAAAATAATTTTTTTTGATTTAACTCGAGGTTGTACCAACATAAATGCTTCTTCTACACAGGCGTACATATTTACAATGCTTTGTTTTTCAGAAGGTTTACGTGCAAAAGACATTAATGTTTTTGAAAGATCACCAAGACGTGCGGTTTGTTGTATTATTCGTTCAAAATTATCCATCGCTTGTTCATACTTATTGAGCCTTAAAAACTTTAGTCCATTTTCAGCATAAGTACGCATTGTTGCCAAGGGTTGATTGTATTCATGGCTTAAATTAGTGCTCATTTGGCCTATAGCCGCCAGCTTAGCGGAATGAATGAGCTCTTGTTGCGTGGTTTTTAATTGTTGTTCGGTTAAGATTCGTTCAGATACTTCCTTTCTTAAGCGCTCGTTAGTATTTCTTAACTCAGCCGTTCTCACATCAATTTCGTGTTCGAGTTCTTGTGCATGTTGGATTTCTTTTTGTTGAATTAATAATAATTTCTCTCGTCGCTAAGCCCAGCATAAACAAAATGACTAAGCCGAAGCCAATGGCAACAGACATGAGTCCAGTTTGAATGTTCTCAGCTCCTAAGCTTGGTCCTACAGTGCGTTCTTCAACAAAGGTCATTGGGGCGGCTAACGCACCAGCGCGTAATAGAAGTGCCAATTCTGAAGCTTCTTCAGAGCTGTCTAAGCCTGTTACTTGGAATTGTGATGAGAAGATGCCTTGAATCGTCGCCAAAGAAATAATTTCTTTAGTTTCGTAGTTACGGTATTGCGGAACCTGTGTACCGTTAACCGTTTCATACCCTAAAAGTTCGGCCTTTTGCTCAATAAACAAAACACCCATGCGCTTTTTAAGATTGTTTTTTGTGTTCTGCCCCATACGAGCACCGCCGGCACTGTCGAGGGTGACAGAAACAGAAGGTTGGCCATTTTCGTCATAGGTTACGTTGGCGTTTACAACGTTTTCACCGGTTACGATGATATCTCGGCTTAACATTGCCGTGGCATTGCTGTCTTTAAATTTATAAAGCTCGCCACTGCCGTCTTGAGATTCCATTCGGTATTCTAAGTTTGCAGACTTACCTAAAATGTTCTTGGCGCGAGCGGTATCTTGTTCACCAGGAAGCTCAACTACAATGCGGTTACGACCTTGGCGTTGAACCAATGGCTCACTGACGCCTATTTCATTTACTCGGTTGCTCAGTGTGGTTTGGTTCTGCTTAATCGCGTAATCTTCCATCGCTGTAACGGCTTCTTCCGTTAAGGTAAGGTCTATCGCTGGAAGGTTTCGTGCGGTTGTATTTGAACGAGTAAATTCATTTAAGTTGCGGCTAAACCATGTGGTTGCGGCATCTCGGTGATCTTCATCCGCTAAAATCACTTGAATGGTGCGATCGCCGCTGACAGTAACGGCACGGTAACGAATTTTTCGGTACGCAAGTTGCGTTTTATATCGGATTCAAAGTTAGCTAAGCGAGATGCTAAGTACTTCTCCATATCCACTTCCATCAAGAAGTGAACACCACCAGAAGATCTAGACCTAATGCCATCGGCTTGCCACCTAGCGCTGTGAGCCAGCTCGGTGTGGTCGGCGCTAAATTAAGGGCGACGACGTAATCGTTCCCTAAGCCTTTTTGCAACGCGGCTTTTGCCAACAGTTGATCTTTATTGCTGGTGACACGAATCAACAAAGATTGACCCTGAACTTCGCCACCAAAGTATTCAATATTGGCTTCTTCTAACACAGACTCGGCTTTATTCAGTGTTACGTCGGTTACGATTAAGCCTGCGCTAGCACCGCGTACTTGAATGGCAGGGTCATTCGGGTAAAGGTTAGGCAGGCTGTAGTAAATACCCAGCACCAGCACTAAGCCAATTAACAGGTATTTCCACAATGGGTATTTATTGAGCATGGTCGTTCCTTGCTGTAAATGTGGCTACGTTGTTCAGGTTTTTATTTTACCAACGTCAAAGTCAGTAAAATAAAAACCCGACGAGGTGTCAGGTTTTTACAAACGCTTTGTTACGTATCGCAGCCTGGTTTTATTAGATTGCTTTCAAAGTGCCTTTCGGTAACGTTGCCGAAATAGCCGCTTTTTGGAAAGATAAAACAACGTTAGGTGATACTTCAACCTGAACGTAATCATCGGTTACTTTAGAAACCTTACCCGCAATACCAGCAGTTGTAACTACTTCGTCACCTTTGCTGATCGCCGATAACAGTTCTTTGTGCTCTTTTGCACGCTTAGACTGTGGGCGCCAAACCATGAACCAAAAAATAACGAAGAAAATACCCAACATGATAGGTAACTGCCACGGGCTCGGTTGAGCTGGAACGGTTTGTGCCATCGCGGCAACAGGTACAAGCGCTAAAATAGCGGCTAAAATCTTTTTCATCAGTGATACTCCAAGTTTCAATTTTTAGTTGTTAGGGTGTTATTTATAAACTTTATGGTGCCAATGGCGGCGTTTCCAAGCCACGACGTGCATAAAAGTCATTTACGTAATCATCTAGGCGGTTTTCTTCAATGGCTAATCGCAGTTCGGCCATGAGTCGCTGATAATAACGAAGATTGTGAATCGTGTTTAATTGCGCACCGAGCATTTCACCACATTTATCGAGGTGATATAAGTAGGCTTTACTGAAGTTTTTGCAGGTGTAGCAATCGCACTCTGGATCTAGCGATGTTGTATCGTGGCGGTGCTTTGCATTTCGAATCTTTACTACGCCATCGGTTACAAATAGGTGACCATTACGAGCATTACGGGTTGGCATCACGCAATCAAACATATCCACACCGCGCCGAACGCCTTCGACCAAATCTTCTGGTTTGCCGACGCCCATCAGATACCGTGGTTTATCGGCAGGCATCTTAGCTGGTAGGTAGTCTAGAACCTTGATCATTTCATCTTTCGGTTCACCTACACTTAAACCACCAATGGCATAGCCATCAAAATCTATTTCATTTAAGCCTTCAAGGCTTTCTTCTCGCAGGTCTTCATACATGCCGCCTTGAATAATGCCAAATAAAGCCGAAGGGCTATCACCATGAGCGGCTTTAGAACGCTTAGCCCAACGTAAGCTCATTTGCATCGACTTTTTAGCTTCTTGATGCGTGGCAGGGTAGGGCGTGCATTCATCAAAAATCATCACGACATCTGAACCTAATGCGCGCTGAACTTCCATGCTGCTTTCTGGAGTCATGTGTACTTTTGAGCCGTTGACGGGCGACTGAAAAGTTACCCGTCTTCGGTGATTTTGCGCAGTTTACCGAGTGAAAATACCTGGAAACCACCTGAATCGGTCAGAATTGGCTTGTCCCACTGCGCAAAGTCGTGCAAATCGCCATGTTCGCTGATCACTTGAGTGCCCGGGCGCAACATAAGGTGAAAGGTGTTACCTAAGATAATTTCAGCACAATTTCCTTGATGTCTTTGGGTGTCATGCCTTTCACTGTGCCGTAAGTGCCTACTGGCATAAAGGCTGGTGTTTGCACTTCACCTCGTGGAAACGATAATGTGCCGCGGCGTGCTTTGCCATCGGTATTGTGAAGTGAAAATTTCATGAAGCAGCTGCGGCTCATTGGGTGTCCTCTTGTGCATGGCAGTTCGCGTTTTTAGTGACGAACATGGCATCACCATAACTGAAAAAGCGATAATTATTTGTAATGGCGCTTTGATACGCATCCATCACATGTTTGGTGCCAGCAAAAGCGCTGACCAACATAATAAGGGTCGACTTGGGTAAGTGAAAGTTAGTGAGCATGGCATCCACAGTTTTGTATTCGTACCCGGGGTATATAAATATACGAGTATCGCCCGTAAAAGGCTCAATATCACCGTTTTGAGAAGCGCTCTCTAAAGAGCGTACGCTGGTTGTGCCCACCGCGATAACGCGACCGCCCTTGGCTTTAGTTTTCTTGATTTCTTCTACAACATGCTCTGGAACGTCTATCCATTCCGCATGCATGGTGTGGTCTTCTAATTTATCGGCTTTTACAGGGCAAAGGTGCCTGCGCCAACATGCAGTGTGACAAAAGCAGTGTTGACGCCTTTTGCCTTAAGATTAGCTAAAATTTCATCATCAAAATGTAAGCCTGCCGTTGGTGCGGCTACGGCGCCTTTTTGCTGAGCATATACTGTCTGATAGCGTTCTCTATCGGTGTCGTCGTCTTCGCGCTCTAAATAAGGCGGTAGTGGCATGTGCCCGTGTAGTTCTAATAGATCGACTAATGGCTCGCTATTCGAGCATCGAATGCAAAATAGGTTTTCTTCTCGGCCGGTTACTTCCAGTTTAATATCGCCTTCCATTTGCAAAACAGTGCCTGCTTTTGGGCTTTTATTGCAACGAATATGTGCCACAGCTTCATGATCCGAAGTCATACGCTCGACCAATACTTCAACTTTGCCACCTGAGACCTTTTGACCAAATAATCGCGCAGGTATGACCGAGTGTTGTTAACACCAATAAATCACCTGGATTTACCAGTGACTCGATGTCAGGAAAATTCAAATGCTGAATATCACCGGTCGGTCCATCTAAATGTAAAAGACGGCTTCCGGTGCGGTTTGGAGTGGGGTGCCGAGCAATTTGGGCATCGGGTAGATCAAAATCAAAATCAGAGACTTGCATGAATATTTTAAGTGGCTCAATTAAAGGGCGCTCATTCTAACTGAATTGTGCGCTAGGCTCCATGCGCAACCGTTTATTTTCGTTACCAACTGTGCAGATTGCTTGCCTCGGCTGCGGCGTTCTGGTATTCATAGCAACAATAAAGTAAGTTATCAGGTTGAATTAGTAAGTTGTTGAATTTAAAGGAAAGAATTCATTAATAACAATAGGTCAAAATTCGCACAACTATTAGCTGATAGGTGCGTATTGTAGCGATTTAAAAGGTTTAGTAGTTGTGCGCCGTAGTGAAGCATTATATCAACCCAGTTACAGAGACATAGTCGATGAGCTTTCGCAGCCAGTCGCGGTGTTTGATAACTACTTCAATCTGATCTACGCCAACCTGCAATTTAACGAGCACGTCTCTAGAAAACCAACTTCCTTATTCGAACTTCTTCCCAACACAGCAAATATTGATACTCAGCAAATCCAACAAACCTTGTTGATCGATGGTCGATGGCAATCGCATGTAGAATCGCAAACCCAGTCAGGCCAGTCTTTGTATTTAACTCTGACATCACTCAACAGTGATGGCCGGCAAAGATATGTCGCACTTTTGAATTTAGCCTGCTGGTTACCGCCCCGAACCTCTCGTTTATTCACCAGAAAGACCCGTTAACGTCATTACCTAATCGATATTCCTTTTTAGAGCGCCTTCGGCAACGAATCGTCAG
>NZ_JAUFQI010000002.1 GCF_030409715.1 Reinekea marina | reverse complement strand
AATAGCTTGCCCGCGTCTAAAATACCGCGTGCCCACCCGTTGGGTACTGAATAGGAATGCCGCCTTCGCGCAAGCGTTCGCCCAAGTATTCCACTTGACCAATGCGGTAGCGCAAAAAGTCTTCATCGGCGCATTCCCATAAACCTACGTTTAGCGCTTCCATGTCTCGTCCGTTTAATCCGCCGTAGGTAACAAAGCCTTCCATCGGTACGCACAACACTTGTGCGGCTTTAAACAATTCTTCATTGTCTTTAAAGCAGCACAAACCGCCATGTTCACCATGGGGTCTTTCTTGGCCGACATGGTAAACATATCGGCATAGGCGAACATTTCGCGAATTACATCGCCTATGGCCACATCGGCATAGCCCTCTTCGCGTTGTTTGATAAACCAGGCGTTTTCAGCAAAGCGTGCGGCATCAATAATGATAGGAATGCCGTGCTTACGCGCCAAAGTAGCGGCGGCTTTAATATTTGCCATGGCGACGGGTTGGCCGCCCGCGGAGTTACAAGTAATGGTAATAATGACACCGGCCACATTGGCGGCACCGGCGTCGTTAATGGTTTTTTCTAACTGGGGCAGATCAAAATTGCCTTTAAAGTCGAACCATTGTGCGGTGTTGGTCGCCTCTGGCGTTAGCGTGTTAATGGCTTTTGCACCGCTTAATTCAACATGCGCTGCGGTGGTGTCGAAGTGGTAATTAGATATAAAGATGGGCTTAAACTCGCCCGATTCATGGTTGGCTTTAAATTGCTTTTGGCGTTTTTCGATTAGCGTAGGGAATAAAATTTGCTCGGCGCCGCGACCTTGGTGCACAGGAATCACATGTTGGTATTTAAATAAGGTGCGAACCGAATCTTGAAGCTTGATAAAACTGCGACTTCCGGCATAGGCCTCATCGCCTATCATAAGCCCGGCCCATTGGTTTGCACTCATTGCGCCGGTGCCTGAATCGGTGAGTAAGTCGATATACACATCTTCGCTTTTGAGTGAAAACGGGTTATAGCCCGCTTCCTTCAAGGCAACCTCACGGTCTGCAAGGGTGGTCATTTTAATGGGTTCAACCATTTTTATACGAAAGGGTTCAGGAATTCTTTTCATGTTTCAGCTCTTTTTAAAATCAATAAACGTAACCCGCCAACACATCAAAGGCGTTGGCAGTTCATTAAAGTTCAGTCGTTTTTAAAGCGAGATTAGAAGTGTAGGCAGGCGCTAGACAGGCGGTAATCGTGGTTATACCACTGGCTGCTGTCGTTTGTTTGTTGAAAAAAAATTAGCTGCACGATGAAAGCTCTTGTTGTTTGAGCTTACTTTATCCCATTTAGTAGGCGATTCAAAGACGTCATTAAAGGTGAAAGGATTGATTTAACGGCTTAATGCGTACTAAGGTAAGCCAAAATCAATGGAGCCTCACCTTATGAACCACCCTGCTATCAATGTACAGGTTAAACGCGGTGGCATTACCGAATCTGCGCACCAAATTAAAGCAATTATTGTAAACTCCTCGGGTGAAACGCTCCACTCTTGGGGCGATATGGAACCATTGGTGTATCCGCGCAGTGCCATTAAAGCGCTGCAAGCTTTAGCATTTTTAGAGCGAGGCGGTGCGCAAAAATACGATTTTACCGAGCAAGAGATCGCTATTTTAGGTGCTTCACATAATGGCGAGCAAAGACACACCGAAACGGTACAGAAAATGCTAGCTAAGCTGTGGCATACGCCGAAAGATTTCGAATGTGGGCACCATTGGCCCATGTTTGTTGAAGCAGGTTATGAACTTGCAGGTAAAGGTGAAACGCCAAATAACTTGCACAATAACTGTTCGGGTAAACACGCCGGTATGTTGGGTTTGGCAAAGCTACTAAACGTAGACTCTAAAGGTTACATACAGGTGGAGCACGATGTTCAGCAAACCATTGCAGACACTATGGGGCAAATGTGTGAAATAGACTTTTCAACGTTGCCGCATTCTCCCGATGGTTGCTCTGCACCTACATGGGCGATGCCTTTGTTCAACTTAGCCTTAGGTTTTGCAAAATTTGCAGATCCTTCTAATCTTTCAGCTGAGCGACAAAAAGCGTGTAGAACCATGTTCAATGCGGTAGTGAATAACCCGTTCATGGTCGCAGGTACAAAGCGATATTGCACAGAAATGATGGAAGCTTTAGGCCAGCGAGTGTTTTTGAAAGTGGGTGCCGAAGGCGTCTATATAGCCGCTATTCCAGATCTCAAATTAGCTATAGCGTTAAAATGTGAAGATGGCGCAACTCGTGGCGCTGAATCTGTAATGACAGCCTTGTTGCACAAGGTCGGCGCTACAGATCATGTTGATCGTGGTCAATTAGAGAGGTTTGATCGGGTGTCGATTAAGAACTGGAATCAGATTGAGACAGGTGAAATCATCTGTCCGATGTAAAAAACTCACAAAAGACTGACGATTCTCAATACTGTCTTGCATTGTTTTTGATATCGTCGAAATAACTGTATAATCGGTCAATCTTTGGACAAGGTCGTTGAGATAAAATGCATGGATGTAAATTGACGTGGCTGTACCAACTCCTTAATGAGAAAAATAATATGAACTTAAAATCGATCGCCTGCGCCATAGTTGCTGTAATTGCACCGTTAGCGTTGGCCAGTAACCCAGCGGTGGTCTATACCGAGGCGCCTAAATTCGACAGCTCATTTAATGAGGCCATGTATCGCCAAGGGGTTGTGCCGTTTAAGGCCGAATATGGTCGAAATCTCGTTGAGGCGAACCCGAGTTCTCCGGATGAATTTGTCGGTCAATTGACCAATTTAGCAAAGCAGGGTCGTAGCCCTATTATTGCATTGGGGTTTTCTTTCGCATCGGCTCTTCAAGAAGTTGCGCCACAATTTCCCGATACTCAGTTTGCTATTATTGATTCCGTAGTCGATTTACCCAATGTTCAATCAATTGTGTTTAAAGAGCACGAAGGGTCATTCGTGGTTGGCGCGTTAGCGGCGTTAAAAGCAAAGGGCGATAAAATTGGTTTCATCGGTGGTGTAGATTTACCTTTTATTCGCCGTTTTGGTTGTGGCTACGCACAAGGTGCCGCCTATATTAATGATGATATTCAAGTGTATTTGAGTATGGCTTCTACCGATTTTTCGGGCTTTTCGATTCCGGAAAAGGGTAATGAACTGGCCAGTAAAATGATTACTCAAGGTGTCGAGGTGATCTATGCCGCCGCCGGTGGTACTGGGAATGGGGTTTATGAAGCAGCGGCCAACCATTCTAATGTATACGCTATCGGCGTAGATTCTAATCAAAACTTTTTACATACCGGCACCATGTTAACGTCAATGGTTAAGAACGTTGGCATTGCTGCGTATAACGTTCTGGAAGATGCTGAAAAAGGCATTTGGAACCCAGGTGTTACAGAGCTTGGTCTCGCCGAAAATGGTGTTGATTGGGTGTTGGATATTTTCAACCGCGGTTTGGTTTCAAAAAGCGATGAGAAAAAGATCAACAAAATTCGCGACGCTATTAAGTCGGGCAAAATTAAAGTGGTCGATTACAACGCCACCAACCAGTGTCCGGTGCCTTTTATAGAAGGCTAGTGAATAAAATTAGGCACGATCGAAGTTGATTTCATTTATGAATAAAAGATGAATGAAAGTTGACTTGAGCGATGTAACTGGTCATTCAGCGTGTATAATGAAAAAGAATTTTAAGCAATTCCATTGACCATATGGTCAACAAAGCTTAAAGTGGCATCGCCACCAAATGGTATGCCACGCGTAAACTAGAAACACTAACAATAAATACGTATAGAGGACTCTCCATGAAAGCATTATTAACTTTAGCTGCATCTACCGTTATCGGTATGTCTGCATCTGCCATCGCAGCAGACTTTAACCCAGCGGTTGTTTACGATACCGCAGGTAAGTTCGATAAATCATTCAACGAAGCTGTATTCCGTAACGGAGCTGAGAAGTTCTCTATGGATAAAGGCGTTGCCGTTCGTGAATTTGAACCACAAAACGAAGAGCAGCGTGAACAGGGTCTTCGTCGTTTAGCGAGTCGTGGCAATAGCCCAATCGTTGCCGTTGGTTTCAACATGGCTTCTTCAGTAACTAAAGTTGCGGCTGAGTTCCCAGATAGCCAGTTCGTCATCATTGATATGGTTGTTGATCTACCAAACGTTCAGTCTATTGTTTTCTCTGAGCATGAAGGTTCTTTCCTAGTGGGTGCATTAGCGGCACTTAAGTCTGAATCAAACACTGTAGGCTTCGTAGGCGGAATGGACATTCCTCTTATTCGTAAGTTCGCATGTGGTTATGAGCAAGGTGCTAAGCACATTTCTGGTGACATCACTGTATTACAAAACATGGCAGGTTCTACGCCAACAGCATTTAATGACCCTGCTCGTGGTTCTGAGCTTGCTAAGTCTCAAATCTCTAAAGGCGCAGACACTGTATTCGCAGCTGCTGGTGGTACCGGTATCGGTGTTTATCAGGCCGCTAAAGACGAAGGCGTTTTCGCAATTGGTGTAGATTCAAACCAAAACCACATCCAGCCAGGCACAATGTTAACGTCTATGGTTAAGCGTGTTGGTGTTGCAGCTTACGGTGCTTGGGAAGATGCTCAAAACGGTGAGTGGACTCCAGGTATTCAGGTTCTTGGTCTAGCAGAAGGTGGTGTTGACTACGCGGTTGATCAGCACAACGAAGCACTGATTTCTGCAGATGAAAAAGCGAAGGTAGATGCAATCAAAGCTGACATCATCGCTGGTAAGATCAAGGTTCACGACTACATGTCTGACAACACTTGTAACTACTAAGATCGATTAAAATTAAGGCATTGGCTTAAGAGCCAATGCCTTTTTTCGTATCTGGACTATTAAAAAACAGACCACTGTTCTTTAATCGTCTAGTCTTTCAATAACCAACTATCAGGTGCGTCATGACAACTCAACTCGCAATAGAGTTGCGTGGTATCGACAAGCGTTTCGGTGCCGTTCACGCAAACAAATATATCGATCTGAAAGTCGAAAAAGGAACCATTCACGGCATTGTCGGAGAAAATGGTGCCGGCAAATCGACCTTAATGAGTATTATCTATGGCTTCTATGAAGCCGATGAAGGCGATATTCTTATCGATGGCGAAGTTACCCGAATCAGCGATTCAAAAGTGGCCATTGCTTCAGGCATCGGCATGGTTCACCAACACTTTATGTTGATTCAAAACTTTACCGCCCTAGAAAACGTTGTATTAGGCGCTGAGAGCGGCGAGTTAATCGATAAAAGTCTTGATAAAGCTCGTGCAGAGTTAAAACGCCTAGCCGATGAATATGGCTTAGATGTGCCTTTAGATACACCGGTTCAAGAGCTGTCTGTGGGTATGCAGCAGCGCGTCGAAATTTTAAAAGCTCTGTACCGAGGCGCTAAAATCTTAATTTTAGATGAGCCGACGGGCGTACTTACGCCACAAGAAACAGAGCATCTATTTAAAGTATTAGCCTCGCTGAAAGAGCAAGGCAATACCGTTATGTTGATCACCCATAAGTTACAAGAAATTATGGCCGCCACAGATAACGTTAGCATTATGCGTCGTGGTGAAATGGTGGCTCATGTTAAAACCGCCGAAACCAGCCGTGAAGACTTAGCTGAATTAATGGTCGGCCGTAAAGTTCTGTTGCGTGTTGATAAGCAACCTGCAGAACCAAAAGACGTATTGCTAGACGTTAAAAACGTCTCATTGAAAAACGATGCCGGCGTTGTTCGCCTTGATAATGTGAGCTTCAACGTGCGTGCTGGTGAAATTGTTGGTGTTGCCGGTGTCAGTGGTAATGGTCAGTCTGAGCTTTTAGATGTTATCGCTGGGATTGAGCCTTTGCAAAATGGTTCTATCGACATTAACGGGCATACCATCACTAAAGAAAACCCGTTAACACCCTCTGAAATACGCGACATAAAAGTGGGTCACATTCCTGAAGACCGACATAAGATGGGTTTGATTAACTCTTTCCCTGCGGAACAAGCCTATATTCTTGGTTTCCATCGCCATCAAGACTACAACGGTAAATTACTCACGAAAGTCGAAGCCATTACCGAAGACTGCAAAGCCAAAATGGAAAAATGGGATGTGCGTCCTCAAGACCCAAATCTCAAAGCCGCAAATTTCTCTGGTGGTAACCAGCAAAAACTAGTCATTGCACGAGAAATGGAACAAGACCCCGATGTACTTTTGGTTGGTCAGCCTACTCGTGGTGTTGATATCGGTGCAATTGAAACCATTCACCAACGCGTTATCGATATGCGAGATGCCGGCAAAGCCGTGTTGCTCATTTCCGTTGAGCTTGAGGAAATCATGAGCTTAGCGGATCGAATTTTGGTGATGTTCGATGGACAAATCGTCGGTGAAGTACCGGCCGATAAGGCAAATGAACAAATCTTAGGATTAATGATGGCCAATATTGTGCCTGATGAAGTTAAAGCACTGCAGCAGGAGACCAACGTATGAGTGCGCAACGAATTCCCGCGTGGATCTATGTAGTCATTATCCCCATCGTTAACATCATGTTAGCGGCGCTCGCAGCCGGTATTATGTTTTGGTACTTAGACATTAACCCAATTGAAGCTGTAAACACGATGGCCTATGGTGCCTTTGGTGATTCTTACGGCTGGGGTTATACCCTTTATTACACAACGAGCTTTATTTTTACTGGCCTAGCGGTGGCGGTTGCCTTTCAGGCGGGCTTATTCAACATTGGCGGCGAAGGCCAGGCCTATGTGGGTGCATTGGGCGTAGGCATTGTCTGTTTAGCCTTAGGTGACGTACTGCCTTTCATCATTCTGTTACCGCTTAGCATTATGGCGGCGGGCATTTTTGGTGCAGCATGGGCTTATATTCCAGCCTTTTTACAAGCTAAGCGTGGCTCTCACATTGTAATTACGACCATTATGTTCAACTTCATTGCAGCATCTTTGATGGGTTATCTATTAGTAGAAGTCTTCAAAGTTGAAGGCTCGATGTCAGTTGAAAGTGCGGTCTTTGCTCAATCGGCTTGGATTCCAAAAATATCTGAAGTGCTTTCGCCTTTAGGCATAAACCTGCAGCGCTCACCTTTAAACCTATCAATAGTTTGGGCATTAATATGCTGTGTGGGTGTGTACTTCTTTATGTGGCGTACCCGTTGGGGCTATGAAATTAGAGCCACTGGGCAAAACCCAAGTGCGGCTAAATACGCCGGTATCCCGCTTGATAAAACTATTATTATGACCATGCTGGTTTCTGGCATGTTAGCCGGTTTCTTCGCGCTTAACGTGGTTCAAGGTGAAGCCCACCAAATTAAACTGAACCTTGTCAATGGCTTTGGATTTACAGGTATTGCGGTAGCATTAATTGGCCGAAACCACCCAGTGGGTATTATCTTAGCAAGCTTGTTATTTGGTTTCTTGTATCAAGGTGGCGGTGAGTTGCAGTTTGAATACGGCGTTGACCCTCGCATAATCGTCGTCTTACAAGGCTTAGTTATCTTGTTCTCTAGTGCCTTAGAAAACATGACAAAGCACCCTGTTGAAAAAGCGTATTTAAAATTGTCTGCGCTGTTAACTAAACCAGATGCGAAGGAGGCTTAATCATGGAAGCGTTCACTAATTTAATCCTTATTTTAGATGCAACATTGCGTGTAGCAACGCCTCTAATCTTTGCGGCTTTGGCCGGTATGTTTTCAGAACGATCTGGTATCGTAAACATTGCTTTGGAAGGCAAAATTTTGGCATCGGCCTTTGCCGGTGCTGCTGCGGCCTATGTAACCAACTCACCTTGGATGGGCCTTTTGGCCGGTGTAATGGTTTCGGTTGTATTTGCAATGATGCACGCATTTGCAACGGTTACTCACAACGGTGACCAAGTCGTTTCTGGTATGGCCATTAACATTTTAGCGGCCGGTTTAACGGCTGCACTGGGTAATTACTGGTTTAAGCAAGGTGGTAACACGCCAAACCTAGTAGATTCTGCGAATGGCATTAATGCTCGCTTCGAACCACTTAATTTTCCGTTTGCCGATGCGTTAGCCGATGTTCCTATCATTGGGGGTATTTATTCCGAGCTGATCAGCGGGCACTTTTTGCTGGTCTATGTGGCACTTATCATGGTTCCGATTACCTGGTTTATATTATTTAAAACACGCTTTGGCTTGCGCCTTCGAGCCGTAGGTGAAAACCCATCGGCTGTAGATACCGCGGGTATTTCTGTTACCACCATGCGTTATTCTGCCTTGTTAATTTGTGGTATTCTGGCTGGTTTGGCCGGTGTTTATTTATCGGTTGCGGTAACGGCTCAGTTCTTACCGAACATGAGTGCGGGTAAAGGTTATATGGCCTTAGCGGCGCTAATTTTTGGTAAATGGCATCCTCGTGGCGCACTGTTAGCCTGCTTAATGTTTGGTATCTTGCAAGCTATTGCAGACAGAACTCAAGGAGCCGCTATTGGTACATTTACCATCCCAGTGCAGCTGATTGAAGCATTGCCATACATCTTAACGGTCATCCTATTAGGTGGCTTTATTGGCCGAGCTGTGGCACCAAAAGCTATTGGTAAACCGTACGTGAAAGAGCGTACCTAATATAACTGAATTCACCCAGCGTTAGATTGGGGCTTCACTGAGACAACCTGTCTTGAGCCAAGCTCTTGGCAGGTTTTTTTTAATAAGGCGAAATAACAATGACTCAACCCACCGTACCAACACTTGATATCTCTAGTTTTGCGAAAGACCAAGATGCGTTCGTTGCCCAACTAGGCGCAGCCTACCAAGAATGGGGCTTTGCGGGCATTCAAAACCATGGTATTTCTACAGACCTCATTCGACGTGCCATGGCTGTTATGGAAGCGGTTTTTTCGTTGCCAGAAGACACTAAAAAACAGTACTTTAAAGACAACGGTGGTACTCGCGGTTATACGCCTTTCGGAACTGAAATTGCTAAAAACGCAGACCATGTAGATTTAAAAGAGTTTTGGCACGTAGGCCGTGAAATTAGCGGAACACCACCGTACCCGCAGTTGACGCCGAATGTATGGCCTGAAGAAGTTCCTGAGTTTAAGCCGGTCATGTTAGAGCTGTTTACCGAGCTCGATAAGCTGGCCAATACAATGTTAAGAGCATTTGCGTTATTTATAGGTGAAAAAGCGGATTTCTTTGAAGACAAGGCAAACTGGGGTAACTCAATTTTACGCCCATTACACTACCCGCCTATTACCGATCCGAGCTTACCGAATGTTCGTGCTGGTGCACATGAAGACATTAACCTTATTACGTTACTGGTCGGTTCCGAGCAAGAAGGTTTAGAAGTGCTCAGTAAAAAAGGCGAATGGGTTGGCATCTCAATGATCGAAGGTACGATTATTTGTAACGTTGGTGACATGCTGCAACGTTTAACCAATAAAGTGCTGCCTTCAACAACGCATCGAGTGGTGAATCCAAAAGGCGAAGCTGGAAAAACGTCACGTTACTCGATTCCGTTTTTCATGCACGCCAATCCAGATATGTCTTTAGATTGCTTGCCTCAATGCGTCACCGAAGAAAATCCGAAACAGTTTGAACCCACGACGGCTCATGACTACCTAATGGAACGCTTACGAGAAATCGGCCTGGTAAAGTAAGGCAGTTAAAGGGGCGCTAGCCCCTTTTTTAATGCTAGTACTTTAGCGTTTTCTTTTGCTTAAGATGGTTGTTTATCATCTTACCAAATTGCCGGTGCTTCTCACGTTGTTGCCATTTATTACTGGCTGCGAAGTCTGCTTCTCTTTGTAGTTTGAGGTAGTTCGACCAGCGGCGCATTGTCAGTTCGCCAGCCTCAATGGCCTCTTGAATGGCACATCCTTCATCACCTTCATGTTGACAATTACGAAACTTACATCGCAACTTCAAAGCTTCAATATCATCGAATACTTCAGCAATGCCATCGCTCACATCCGTAATTCTAAGCTCTCTCATACCGGGTGTGTCTATTACCCAAGTCCCCGTCGGAGAAAGGTGCATTGATCGATCCGTTGTAGTGTGCCGTCCTTTGGCATCATCTACCCGAATGCCTTGGGTCGCCTGTGCCTCTCTACCCAGAACTGCATTCGTAAGCGTAGATTTTCCCACACCAGAGGACCCAACAAAGGCAATGGCATCACCTTTGACCAGCCAAGGTTTAAGGTGGTCAATCGCTTCTTCAGATAAAGCATCCACTACCACCACGGGTGTGTTTACATGTATGCTTTTTGCTTGGGCTTCATAGTCTTCAACACTGTTTGTCAGATCGGCTTTTGTGAGAACAATCACTGTCGGAATTTTTGCCTCTAATGCCAGAGCCAAATAGCGTTCTAACTTACTGACGTTAAAGTCTTTATTGCACGAGCTAACTAAAAACAACGTATCAACATTTGCGGCTATCGATTGAGGTTTTGGGTTGCTGCCAGCCGCCGTGCGTTTTAAATAACTTAAACGCTCGAATACACGTGCACGACTGTGTTCAAAATCTACCCAAACCCAATCCCCTACCGTGGGTCGAAACTCTGGATCATCTTTTTGATCAAATAATCTGAGAGGCAATAATGACTCGCCTTGTTCAGATAAAACGCCGATAACATCCCGTTGAGCACTAACAACGCGAGCAACATAGCCTTGTTCTAAATCTTCTAACGTTAATTGTTGTTGTAAAATAGGTCGCCAACCGAGATCGGTCAGTGACATTTTATTTGGATTGTTCAATGGTATAACCCCAAATTAATAAAATTAAAAAGGGTCATCAATAGATGGCCCGATGCAAAAGTTAAGCACCGAGAAGCTGAAGGTAATTTTTAAAAAGAGTGTTAAATTACGCGCCAGATCCTAAGTGCGTTTTGTTTAATACAATCATATTTAACCCTCCGAATTGAGAAAACGCCGTGAAAAAGGCGATAGAAATTTGGCGTGATACTGCGCCTTTCAAATTTAAAATGCAACACTGATTTAAAAAGTTTTCCAAAAAGCGCTTGCCTTTTTGAATGGCTTGTTCTAACTTTGTCGACACTCAGTTGCACATTGTGCAAAACACTCACCCGTCTTACGGCATATTTTAATGATTAGTTTTAAATAGGAATAACCAAATATGACTATGTTAATCACAGTACCATACGGCGCCTTTGCAGCGCTTGGAAATACCTTCTGACGGGTAGCTAATCGTTTGTCGATTGCCCGTCTGATAAATTCGCGGGCTTTCGAATACGACCAAAAACTATTAATCGTATTTTTAAAAAGCTCGCTAAATTGCGGGCTTTTTTGCGTGTTGGTGTTGTGAAAAAGTCTTAGAAAACAAAGCATTAAGGAAGATAACGTGAACAAGAAAGCTTCACAGCGTAATCAAATATTAATAGATTTAATTCATCAAAAAAAATGGCCCTACCTCGGCGCAATTATTAGCGTGGGTATTGCCAGTTACTTTATGTTTCTAGTACCAACCATTGGTAAGTTAGTGATAGATCGAGTCATTACCGAGCCGCGTGTTCACAATGGTGACAAGATTGATGCCGTAATTAGTTGGGTCGGTGGGCCAGATGCCCTAGCCAACCAACTTTGGTTAGCCGGTTTGGCCATTGTCATCGTTACAGCATTGAGCGGTCTTTTTATGTACCTCAAAGACTACCTCGCCGCAGGTGCTTGCGAAACGACGGTTCGAGAACTGAGGAATAAACTCTACCATCATTTACATCACATCGATGAGCGCTATTTAAATAATGCCGACAGTGGTGACATTCTTCAGCGTTGCACATCCGATATTGATACATTGCGAGAGTTTTTAACCATGCAAGTGATGAATATAGGCCGAACCATTATTTTAATGGCCGTCGTTATTCCACTGATGTTTATGCAAAATGCGTGGCTTACGGTTCTTTCACTCATATTGGTACCTGTAGTTTTATACTACGGCATGGTGTTCTTTGTAAAAGTTCGAGAATTGTTTCAGAAAGTAGACGAAGCCGAAGGCGAACTGACTACCATAGTCCAAGAAAACCTTACCGGTATTCGAGTGGTACGCGCTTTTGCTCGCCAAGACTATGAGTGTGAAAAATTTGATGAAAAAAATGCGCGATACAGTGATTTAAACTACAAACTTATTTGTATGTTTGCCAACTTCTGGTCGCTCTCAGATTTATTGTGTATTGCGCAGAGCGGCATTGTTCTCATCGGCGGAGGCTGGTTAACCGCGCAAGGTCATATTTCGTTCGGTACCTACTTTGCATTCATTGGATACACCAATTTGTTAATTTGGCCGATTCGACAGTTAGGCAAAGAACTCAGTGAAGCTGGCAAAGCCACCGTAGCGATTGGCCGAATTCAAGAAATATTAGAAGCGCCAGAGGAAGAAGAACTCCAGAATGTTACGCCTTTACCAGACCGAATCATGGGGGCGATAAAATTTGAGAATATACACTTTCAGTACGATAAAGATCGCCCAGTGCTCACCGACGTAAGTTTTGATGTTGCCCCTGGAGAAACCATAGCCATTGTAGGTCCTACCGGTGCTGGTAAGAGTACCCTGATCCAATTGCTGATGCGTTTACATGATTATGAACAAGGGTCTATTTCAGTAGATGGTATTGAACTGAGTTCAATTGCTCGAAAGGATATTCGTCACCAAATAGGCACACTACTTCAAGAGCCGTTTTTATTCAGTCGAAGCTTACGTGAAAACATTAAGTTCAGTCACTTAGAGGCCAGCGATGGCGCAATGGTTCATTCGACAACAGCGGCGGCTGTTCATCACACTATTGAAAGTTTCCAAGGTGGTTATAGCACCGTCATTGGTGAACGGGGTGTGAGTTTAAGTGGTGGCCAAAAGCAACGGGTAACTTTGTCTCGTACTTTATTAAATACGCCACCCATTTTGGTGCTAGATGACACGCTCAGTGCTGTAGATGCCTCGACTGAGCAAAAGATTATCTCGGCCTTGCATGAGAAAAAGGGTGAGCAAACGCTGCTCATAATTACGCATCGAATCAGTGTGTGCCAAAAGGCAGACCGAATAATTGTGATGCAAGACGGTCGGATTACTGATCAAGGAACGCATAACGAATTGACTCATCGAGATGGTTTTTACAATGAGCTATGGGAAATTCAAAGCGACCAAAAAGACCAATTTGAATCGGAAATTAAAGTAACGGTTTAAGCTGTTACGGAGAAGGAATTAAGATGGACGCTACACAAAATAGTACGCCTTTTGAAAAAGGCGCCTGGAAAGCGGTTTTTAACCGATGCTACCAGCCACAAAAAAAACTATTTCACCGAGTGATCGCACTTGCACTAACGACGGCTGGTGTTGAAGCCAGCTTTACGTTGATTACAAAAGAAGTCTTCGACGAAATTGCTGATAAAGGAGCGGATGCTCAGCTGTTAGGTTATGGGCTGGTATTCTTTACTGCATTAGCCGTGCTCGTGATATGCATTAGAAGCTTTATTCGGCTTACCGGTAAGTTGTCGATGACGCTCATGTACGAGCTAAGAAAAGAGAGTTTCGAACACCTACAATCTCTATCGTTTTCATTTTATGACAACAACGCCGTAGGCTGGTTGGTTTCTCGAATAACTTCTGATACAGCCCGTATTGCCAGAATAGTTGCCTGGGGGACACTGGATTTGTTTTGGGGAATACCCATGATTCTGGCGATCTTTATTGTGCTTTTTGTTTTAGACGCAAGAATGGCCTTAATTGTATTGGCCTTATTCCCATTGTTGGCCGGCGTGGCTTGGGTGTTTAATCAAAAAATACTGAACAGTTCGCGTGAGTTACGTAAAACTAACTCAAGGCTAACCGCTGTATATAACGAAGGGATTGCAGGCATACAAACCAGTAAAATCTTGGTACGTGAACAGCAAAATTTAAAAGAATTTAAAGTCGATACCGATAAGATGTACGGGCTATCTATGCATAATCTGTTACTGACGTCGGCATTTTTTCCTTTTGTAAACGTCTTTGTCAGCTTGGCCGTGGGTATTGCTCTTTGGCTAGGCGGTGTTGATGTACTTGCTGGTGTATTAACGCTAGGTACCTTAGTCGCGTTTATGAATTATGCACGTACACTGATGGATCCAATGTTGGAGGTCAGTGAAACCTTGGCCAACTTACAGCGAACAACCGCCTGTGTTGAGCGAGTTATGGGGTTATTAGTCGTTGAGCCAACGATTAAAGATTCTGACGCAGTTGTTGAACTAATGAAGCGAGCCTATGAATCGGATCACCAAACTCTTGATGGTTTAGAAAATGATATTCGAGATATAGAATTTAAAGATATTCAGTTTTCATATAAACCAGACGAGCCCGTACTCTCAGACTTCAATTTGAAAGTTCCAGCCGGTTCTACCGTGGCACTCGTTGGTCCAACTGGAAGCGGTAAATCAACTGTCGTCAGTTTACTGTGTCGTTTCTATGAGCCAAACCAAGGGCAAGTATTGGTTAACGGTGTTGATTACCGAGATCGTAGTCTTTTATGGCTGCAATCGAATCTAGGCATTGTATTGCAAACACCGTTTCTTTTTACCGGCACCATTCGATCAAACATACGATACGGTAAGTTAGATGCGACAGACGCTGAAATAGAAGCGGCCGCAAAAGCTGTTAACGTTCACGATATTATCATGGGTATGGAGCATGGTTATGAAACACAGGTACAAGAAGGGGGGACAAACCTTTCTACAGGGCAAAAACAATTAATCAGTTTTGCCCGCGCCATTATTCATGATCCGCAAATTTTAGTGATGGATGAAGCCACGTCGTCGGTTGATACGCAAACAGAAGCTCGCCTGCAAAAGAGCTTAGCCACAGTGCTGAAAGGCCGCACCAGCTTTATCATTGCTCATCGGCTTTCAACCATTCGCAATGCGGATGTGATTGTCGTGATAGAAGATGGCAGGTTGATCGAACAAGGCAGTCACAGTGAATTGCTAGAGAAAAAGGGTCATTACTTTGAACTTTACCAAAAGCAGTTCAAAAACGAACTGGAGGAAACGCTATTGAAAGAAGGTGAGATATAATCGCCTAACCTAGTGAACGGTAGCTAAAGCATTTGCCTTAGCTACTGTTGACTGAGTTCAACAGCACCTACTTCTTTTTTTCCCAAGATGTCGTCAGGATTGCGCAGTTTGCATGATTGCAACGATAGGCAGCCGCAGCCAATGCAATCTCCCAAGTGATCGCGTAATTTTTCAAGCCTTGATATTCGAGCATCAAGCTCATGCTGCCATTGTTTAGACATTTTTAACCAATCTTGTTTGGTCGGTGCTTTGTTGGTGGGCAAGCAGGCCATCGACTGGGCGATATCTTTTAAGCTAAGACCAAGCTGTTGCGCAGTTTTAATAATCGCTACTCTTCGAAGGACACTTCGTTCATAGCGGCGTTGATTCCCCTGATTTCGACGGCTCGTTATTAGTCCTTTAGATTCATAAAAGTGTAATGTCGGTACCGAGATTCCGCTACGCTTTGCCACTTCGCCCACACTTAATTCCATAAACACTCCTTAAAGGCTTGACCTAAAGTTAACTTGAGGTTTTAAACTGCATCATACACAGCAACGAATACATAAGGAAACTAGATGACGAGTTTTTATCGCGCCTTTCTCTGCGGTCGTTTTTTTGATGGCCTGTCTTCAGGCATGTTTATGATGGCATTGCCTTGGCTTATGCTGGCCAATGGGGCGAGTGGCGCTTTGGTTGCATTAACGGCTTTTGTTTGTACAGCGGGTTCATTTTTGCTTACACCCATATTGGCTACTTATATTGATCGTCATTCGCGCAAAAATATCCTTATCGGTGTTCAATGTATACAGGCGCTTACGGCTGCCTTGGTTTTTATGAGTTTTGTGAAAGGTGATGCGCACATAGGAGTGCTCATCTTCGCTCAGCTGGTTTTTTGGTGGACCGGTGATTTTGCATGGAGTACCAACTCAGCCTTCACTCAAGAACACTTCAACGCCAATGAATACCCTATGGTTTCTGGTCGACTAGAAATGGTCATGCAAACTACATCGCTCGGCTCAGGGGCGGCGGGAATTTTATTGATGTCGATTTGGTCAATGCGAGAATTCTCAGCTTTTGCAATGATCGCCTCCCTAATTGCGGCACTATGCTACGGGCTAATGCCCTACCGCCGGCAGCTCAGTGTTGTTCTAAAGTCTTCATTTATTGCGCAGCTGGTAGAAACTAAAACTATTTTTCAGCGCCAGCCTAGATTTTTTATATTTTTAGCATTGTCATGCCTTTCATACCCCGTATTAACCTTTTTATCGAAATTAATACCAATTTATTTTTCTGAGTTGGGCTTAACAGGCGATTACTTTGCAGCTTGGAAAGTGGCTTACGGGCTAGGAGCGCTCATTTGTGGGATCGGTGTAGCCAAACTGTTAGAAAATTTTGAAACTGAAAAAGTGATGTTTAACAGCGTGTTGATACTCTCGATGCTATTGGTGGCTATGTTTATTATTTTGAATCCACTTTTGTTAATAGTGTTTACACTGCCTTTTGGCTTTTTTAATTCATTTAACCGAATCGCCAGAACGGTAAAAATGAGCCGCGAACTTAATGTATCGGAACGGGGCCGTATCGATGGCGGTTTAAAACTATTTTCTACGATGAGCCAAAGTTTAGGTTACGTGTTGATTGCTTGGCTAAGCCATTCGCAAATGACATATCTTGGATTTTTAATTGCAGCCATTATTCTGCTCGTGTCGGCATTTGCCATGAAAGCTCTGTTTAAGCAAAGCGCGCATATACCGGTTTAGTGCGCCTTAGCTCTTATAACAATAAAGATTCCACTCATAATAATGGCGAGTGACACAATTAAGAGAGTTGTTAAGCGGTCGCCAGTAAATAAAACGCCACCAAATGCGGCCAGCGCTGGAACCAATAATTGAGATACGGCCGCTTGGCTGGTGGTCAATTTTGGTAACACGGTGTACCACAGTGCGTAACCAATACCAGAGGCTAAAGCGCCCGAAGCAATGGCAAGCGAGACGCCTGAAAACTCTACATATTGTATGGAAGCGCTAAAGAAAATAATCGGCAATGACATAATTGAAGCCCTTATAAAATTGCCGGTCGTTAATAAGGTGGGTGAAACAGCTCCCTTACCTAATAGCGTATAACTGCCCCAGGCTATACCTGAAGCCACCATAAGCAAAATGCCAAGGCTTGTAGTACCTGAGCTTAAGTTAGGTAAGATCAATACGACAAAACCCATAAAGGCAATAATTAGCCCTACCCACTCCATGATAGAAAACCGTTGGCCGCGAACATAACTTATTATTAACATGGTTAACTGAACTGTCGTAAATAGAATGAGAGCGCCAGTTGCGGTGTCTAAGTGGAGATAGCCATAAGAAAAGCATACTGCATACATCCACAGAGAAAATGCGCCCAACCAAGTTCCCGATGTAAAAACGCCTTGCACGCTGTTTCTATTTACAAAGAAACAGATAATCGCCAAGGTCATAGCTCCACTGATTAAGCGAATTAAAGTGAAGTTCCCAGGGTCGATAAGCCCTTGCGCCAATGCCATTCGAGTCAGTACGGAATTAGCCGCAAAAGCAACAAGCGCTAAGCTGGTCATTACAATGAGTTTTATCAAGGACACGAAAAGAAGGCTTCTCAGTCGAAAGGTGAGCCCCTACAATAACATTGAACAATCAAATCCGTCACGAGCAACAGGCTTCTTTAATGCGTATTTACTCTCTAATCACTTCTTTGTTTAAACATCAAAAGCTTTGGCTGGGGTTGTTGGTGTTTTCGCTGAGCAGTTGTTCTATGACGCCAACGTTGCAGTATGCCGGCGCAAATAGTGCCTTTGAGCGATACCAAATTGCCGATAAAGTAAGCCTAGATGAACTCGATTTTGTCGAAGTGCACTACGCGACCAACCGGCTCATTCAATCGCCGGGGAAACTGGCCAACATCACCGATGATCGAGGCTCTCTCACCTATGGTGCTTCGCTAATTAGTATTCCCAAAGCAACTTATCAAACCGCCGATGCCAAGCTAGCGTTTGTTTGGGGACCTGTTGGAATTAATCGTAATCCGAGTAAAAATATTTTCTTACACGATGTTAGTACGTTAAACCCCAGTGAATTCTTTCATGAAGTGAGCCACACAGAAAAATCGCAAAACGATCACGCGCTATTATATGTACATGGTTATAACGTCACCTTTGAAAATGCCATTCGCATTGCTGCACAGTTAAAGCATGACATGGGGTTTTCAGGTCTCGCCTTTGCGTTTAGCTGGCCTTCTCGGGGGAATTTCGCCCAATATACGGTAGATGAAGCCAATGTTGAGTGGAGTAAAGTTGATTTTATAAAGACAGTTAAAAGTATATGTGACCAAACTCAAGTAAAAACGCTCGATATCATTGCGCATTCGATGGGCTCAAGACTGGTCACTTCGGCGTTGATCAACCTGTTTAACGATTCACCCAGTTATCGAAAGTGTTTAGGAGAATTGGTGTTGGCCTCTCCAGACATTGATGCCGATTATTTTAAACGAGATTTATTACCACGATTATCAGCGCACCACCTGCCTATTACTTTGTACTCATCGTCAAAAGACGTCGCCTTAAAAGCCTCTAAAACCATACATGGCAAATACCCACGCGCAGGTGAATCGGGTAAAGACATCACGGTCGCCAAGGGTGTAGAAACGATTGATACCTCTGAAGTAAGCGACAGTATGTTTGGTCATTCAGATTATGCCGAAACGGCTATTTTGATTAAAGATTTGTCTGGATTGTTGGTCGAAGGCAAGCGAGCGGAGCAGCGAGAGCATTTGGTCGCCGTGCCGTATCAAAACACTGAGTTAAATTACTGGATTTTGCGGCACAACTTAACGCAGCCATTAAAACAGTGATTATTGCCTCAAGGTCACGAGTGGCCTCATAAAAGAGCGTGCTTGTGAGCAGGGATTTAACTCGCGCAAAGAATACTGGGAGATTGGAGTTATCTGATCAACAATCTCCGCATTCACTCATAACTCGAAAGCATCCACATGACTCAGTTAAATAAAGTATCTAAAACCGTAGCGCGCTTAGAAAAAGCGCCTAAATTTATGCGTACATGGGTACTTTCAACCGCGTTCGGTACCATGATCCCTTACGCCGGTCGTTCAAAGGTTCGCGTTGAAAAGCTGACCCACTCCCAATCGGTCATCACCATCAAAAATAAGCGCAGTGTTCAAAACCATATTGGTAGTATTCATGCGACTGCAATCGCTATTGCGGCCGAATCAGCAACGGGCTATTTAGTTGCGATGAACGTGCCCGATTCAAGCGTGCCAGTGATAAAGACCCTCAAGGTTGATTATGAAAAGCGCTGCAAGGGCAACATAACCGCCGAAGCACATTTAACCGATGCCCAAAGAGAGCAAATTAAGACTCAAGAAAAGGGTGAGGTTACCGTACCTGTGACCATTATTGACGGGGAAAATAAGCAGCCCGTGCAGTGTGAAATGATATGGGCATGGACTCCTAAGCGGCGTTAGATTAGCAACGACAATGGCAAATTAAAGAGACTCAAACACAATGCTGCCCCCTCAGTTCAAGGGGGCTTCTCCATTGTACTCACTCAGAGCATTAACAATCTGTCCAAGTAACGCCATCGGTACTGCATTGCTCTACTGAACTATTTCCATTGCGAACTGTACGTTTCAAACCGGAATCGCCATTACTTCGTAAGAATATATACTCATTGTTAGCGCTGTTTCGGTAAGTTTTTGACCAAAACGCATAGTCTGGTGTGTTTACCTCGTCTTCGTAACGGTAAGGTAGGTTTTCTGCAAAGTTTATTAGTTTGTCGCGATCTAAGTCTTTATAGATGGCTTTAAGGTCAACCCAGTTATCCATAAAGCCAAAGCGGCCGTTTTCACGACGAAAGGCGAATTGGCTGCCGTATTTTTTTTGTCCACTGACCGAGTCTACTAAGATGTAACGCAAATAGGCCTTCTGAGTAAAATTCTCTGGTTTACATTGAGATTCCTCTTTTACTTCTTCACTGATTAAGTTGATTAACTGATAGGTGGTATTCCCTGAAGTTGCCGATACCTTTTCCTTAATATCACAGCGGTACCCTGTGGCTATTTTTTCTGGCTCAACGGTAGCTTGATAAGTTAACGAAGCGCATCCTGTCAGAGTTGAAAAAGCAGTGATGGTGGCAAGTAGCTTAAGTTTCATTCTAATTCCTTTTTAGAATTTTTAGTTTCGGCGTCAATATACAACAATTATTACCGTAGCAAAATGGCAAGGGGTGAAATTATAAAGGGTGCTTATTTCAATAGCTTTTAACAGTAAGCACACATTGAATTTGTAGTTTTATATACAGAATTGCAATTAAAACGGTGGAATTTAGGTTGCGAGCTGAGAAAAAGTGCCCATAATGTAATTAAATTACATTTTACCGATCGGGAGAGCAACATGAATATAGTCATTGTTGGCGGAGGTGCAGGTGGTTTGGAATTGGCGACGCGATTAGGTCGCAAATTTGGACGACGTAAAAAAGCCAACATCACTTTAATCGATCGGAACAATACTCACCTATGGAAGCCACTACTTCATGAAGTGGCTTCGGGCAGTTTAGATATGGGCGTAGACTCGCTCAGCTACAGAGCCCATGCTTATAATCACCATTTTCGATTCAAGCTCGGTTCACTGAGCGGGATAGATCGGAACACCAAAACAATTACACTCGCCTCATTAACCGATGAAGAAGACCAAGAGGTATTGCCCGAGCGCAAAGTAGATTACGACATACTGGTGTTAGCCTTAGGCAGTGTCACTAATGATTTCGGAACACCAGGGGTTAAGGAGCACGCACTCTTTTTAGATGCTGCAACGCAGGCTGAAAAATTCCACACCAAATTATTGAATGGGCTACTAAAGCTAAATAAAAATGCGGAGCAAGATAAGTCTGCCGTATACCGCATTGCTATTGTTGGCGCTGGAGCGACCGGTGTCGAGCTTTCAGCAGAATTGCACCACACCTTTAATACCATGAAAGCCTATGGTCTTAATGAGCTAAAGCCATCACAACTTAAAATCAGCTTAATAGAGGCAGGCCCTCGTATACTGCCTGCACTGCCCGAGCGGATATCGGCATCGGCGCATAAAGAACTCGGTGAATTAGGCGTGGATGTAAAAACGAATACGCTCGTAGCGCGCGGTGAAGCGGGCGCCTTTATTACTAAAGACGATCAAGCCATAGAAGCCGATTTACTCGTTTGGGCCGCCGGAATCAAGGTTCCCGATCAGTTCGCCGCTATGTCTGATTTAGAGACTAATCGCATAAACCAGTGGCAGGTAAAGCCTACTCTGCAAACCACACTCGATAACAACATATACGCCCTTGGCGATTGTGCCGCCTGCATCATGCCCGATGGCAAACAAGTTCCTCCAAGGGCTCAATCGGCACACCAAATGGCGTCGCATGTCTATTTGAATATTGCTCGGCAGTTAAAAGGGGAGCCAGCAGATAAAGAATACCAATACACGGATTACGGCTCACTGGTTAACCTAAGCCGATACTCAACCGTAGGTAGCCTCATGGGCAATTTGTCTAAAGGCAGCATGATGATAGAAGGCCGTATCGCGCGGCTAATGTATGTTTCGCTGTATCGATTACATCAACTCGCTTTGCATGGTTGGGTGAGAACAGGGTTACGGATGGTGTCTGATCGAATCAATAAAATTATTCGCCCTCGTTTAAAGTTGCATTAAAAGCACCTCCCAGACCATAGTCGTATTCTCAACGGCTATGGAACCCATCTATGCTGTTATAAATTAACACTGAATCAGAGCGGGAAACGAAATTATGTCGACATCCTTTAAAGCACTCATCGTTGAAAAATCAGAAGACAAACAGTTCAGTCGCCATATCGGCGAGCGCACCATTGATGAGTTACCGGAAGGTGAAATACTCATAAAAGTTCAGTACTCATCGCTTAATTATAAAGATGCGTTATCGGCCACAGGCAACCCTGGTGTTAGCCGGATCTTTCCGCATACGCCCGGTATTGATGCCGCAGGCACCGTCGTTGAAAGCCAGAGTGACGCCTTCAAAAAAGGCGATGAAGTGATCGTGACCAGCTATGATTTAGGCATGAACACCGCTGGTGGGCTGGGCCAATATATTCGCGTTCCCCAGCAGTGGGTGCTAAAACGCCCACAAGGGCTAACCGCAAAAGAAGCGATGGGCTTCGGAACGGCCGGTTTAACCGCCGCATTGATGATCAGTGCACTGCAAAGTAATGGCGTAACACCAGAGAAAGGCCCTGTTTTAGTGACCGGAGCAACAGGCGGCGTTGGCTCAATCGCGGTATCTATATTATCGAAGCTAGGGTTCAACGTAACGGCCGCCACTGGCAAGGCCAGTGCTGAAGACTTCTTAAAGCGTCTCGGCGCCAGTGAAGTAATTAACCGTGAGACATTGCTAGATAACAGCCGACCCATGTTTAAAGAGCACTGGGCAGGAGTAGTCGATGTGGTGGCAGGTGATACCTTAGCCAATGCAATAAAATCGTGCCAATACAATGGTGTTGTCACCGCCAGTGGTTTAGTCGGCGCAGTCGATTTTACGACATCGATATTTCCATTCATCTTAAGGGGGGTGCGATTAATCGGTATCGATTCAGTAGAGTGCTCAATGGATGTTCGAACTCAAGCATGGCAAGCGCTCGCGAGTGACTATAAGGTAGAAACACTCGAAAGCTTAGTTACCGAGATAACCTTAGACCAAGCTGAATCATCATTGCTGGCCATGCTAAAAGGACAATCTCATGGTCGAATCGTAGTAAACATGGAAAATTCTTAGCCACAAGTTACACTGTAGAGACTAATTTTAAAATGACAGTGGACACAGTTAATCGATGAGCGAACAATATTTAAATAACCCGTTACATGGACTCAAATTAGACGTATTGCTAACGGAGCTCGTCGATTTTTATGGCTGGGAAATACTCGCCGCTGCTTTAAACTTTAACTGCTTTAAAACCAATCCATCGATCAAAGGCAGCGTAAAGTTCTTCAGAAAAACCGAATGGGCGCGACATAAACTAGAAGCGTTCTACCTTTACCGCTACAAGCACCTGCCAAGACCAGACGACAAGCAGTTTGCGCTGCCACCGAGAGATCGCATCATTCCAGAGCACCAGAAGCCTCGCGACTCAGTTGTGTTAACGCTAGAAGAGTTAGAGCGTATTAATGAGCGTAAAGCGAAGAATGCACCTAAGTCAAACCGCGGTCGGCCTAACAATAGAAGCGATTCACATTATCGAAGCAAAACACCTTCAACTAAGCCTTCAGATGACAGTGCAGACCCATGGGCAAACGCCCGTAAAATAATTGCTGAAAAGAATGGCGATAACAGTTAGTGGAATAAATCATAAAATGAAAACAGCGCTTCATGAGTGTGTGGCGTTATTCGCTGATAAGGTTTCTTACGCAAAGGCTCGCATAGCCTATAAAGTTTAGCCAAATTAACCCCTACAATTAACCTTCACTGTGTTATCTATACATAAATAAGGCGTTGTCCTTCATTGTCCTTCGTTGAACGAGCTGACAACTCGTAGTTTCATGGGCCTAAGCGAGCCAGCTTTGGATGCTTTTAAATTTCATTTGTTGATATTTATTCTCATTATCAGTTGCAATTCATTATCATCTAGGGATAATGCGAACCATTATCAATTGAAGGAGATTAATATGGTCAAGCAACTCGTTTCGCTTTGTGCTGCCCTACTCATTAGTAGTTTAACTTTTGGTCAAATTACCGTGAATGATGAGTTAGGAACTGTCGAACTTGATTCTGTTCCAGTACGAGTAGTGGCATTAGAATTCTCTTTTGTCGATGCCTTGGCAAGCTTAGGTATTGCTCCTGTGGGCGTAGCAGATGATGGCGATAAAACACGCGTTATTGAACAAATTAGAGCGCGCATAGGTGAAGACTGGGTATCTTTAGGTTCACGTTCTCAGCCCAGCTTGGAAGTGATTGCTTCGCTCAAGCCAGACTTAATTATTGCCGATCGTGAACGCCATGAAGCGATATATGAAGATCTAAAACGCATTGCCCCAACGCTTATATTGAAAAGCCGTGGTGAAACATACCAAGACAACTTAAAATCCGTGATTAAAGTAGCTAGTGCTTTCGATCGAGAAGGTGAAATGGCGCAAAAAGTCGCTGAACATAGCCAAAAGATGGATGCCTTTGCAAAGCAAATAGATAACGATGCAAGTTTGTTGTTTGCTGTGTCGAGTGCGCGCGGTGTCTATATGCATGCACCAAAAGCCTATGCCGGAGGGGTGGTAAATCGTCTAGGGCTACGATCGCCCGTACCCGATGAAACAGAAGCGTATGTACAAACAACCATTGAAGGATTAGTCAAAGCCAACCCAGATTATTTTTTAGTGGGTGAATATGGTGAAGAAACGGTAATTGATACGTTTAAAGAAAATAGCTTGTGGACCTTAATGAGTGCGGTCAAAAATGATCACTATGTTGAAACAGATCCTCGCCTTTGGTCGCTTAATCGCGGCATGATAGCAGCGAAATTTGGCTGAAGAAATTATTG
>NZ_JAUFQI010000001.1:1725000-1967500 GCF_030409715.1 Reinekea marina | reverse complement strand
GAGCATGCTGATACATTTTATCTAATGCATAGTGCTCAAGTTTTGGGTTAATGGCTCGTATTAGAGTGATTTCTACGTGAATATTAATTGCACTTCCATTCTCATTCAGTTTTTCTTTGCGTTTCACATTAAATTCACCACCCCATGAGGCATAGTTTTCTTTCACTTTAGCTATTTTCGTAACTACTTTGCGTTCCGCTTTACGTTTTGATTTTTGATTGTCTTTTAAATAACCAACTAAAAATCTAGACAGCGTTGCTGTTTTAGGGTGCTCCGCAAGCGCCTGACCACCACCAATATCTGCATGGGCTCCGGGAATGTATTCTTCTTTAAAATTATGCGGGGTCAACTGACCGGGTTTCGATTTAATACTGCTCAAGGGAAAGTATGCCCTTTGCTCATGTAACGCGCACAACTGATAGACAGCATTGGCACTGCTAAAATCTAAATTTAAGTTATACGGGCAGTTAAACTTGTCTCCAGGTATACCTACCGACCCTACAGTTTCGAATAAGCCTAAAAATCGAAAATTAATACGATCTAATTCTAGAAGCTGGTCGGGTAGCCCACCTGCCTCTGTTCGCTTGTTAAAATCATTTATGAATGCACGAGCGCTTGCAGCTCCACGACTGTATCCGAAGACATCAATCTGTAAATTTAGGACTTCGAATTCAGTACATTTAATAGTACTAAGGAACTTAACTAGACGGCTGTAGGCCTCTTCCATTCGAACCTTCATTCCATAACCAAATGCCTGCGCCAGCTTTTCCTTCCAACCGGGAGCGACGTCTTGGCAGATTTTGACCTCGTTCTCAACATCTACCGTACCAATACCGTCTATATAGTGGCGTCCAACTCCTGTGGCCATACTTGGCTTATAACACTCATAAAGCTTCGCTATATTTGAAGGCTCAAACTCATCCGTTTCACAATGTTTGTCGGCGTTGTAATTCTTCCCCGTTCCGTCAAAAAAGAGCCCGAACTGTAAGGTTTTTGAGCCCAATATTTTTATATTTTGGCTTGTTACTGTTTCACCAGATTGGGCCGTTATCGTGTAATCGCCAGGCAATAACTCTACATCGAGCTGCCAATCTATAACCTCATCTTTATGCTTTCCCTCAAAAACAAAGCTATGATCCCCAGAAACCGGACCATGCCATGATAGCCTGACAAACTTGGCATTTTGAGCATGGCCATGCAAGTTTAGTTTCCAGCCATGCTGTATGCGTACTTTGTTACCCGCTCTAGGAAGGTTTTTGTTTGAATAAAATGTATCAAAACCAAATAACCCACGAGCATCTTGGTGACCACGAGTTGCCATGGCCACTGAACTAGGGGTGTCGCCTTCTTGCCAAGCATAATCTTTAATATTGGGAATAACGTTTTTCCCACCCTTGGTTAAAACAGAGGCCCCCCGATTAGCTATGGAGACTTGAGGCACATCGCCTGATTGAGTTGATAAATGTACATTAGTACTGCGTAACTTTTCGCTACCCCAGTTTTGGGCAATTTTTTTAGCAAAGCTACTTTGCAAGGCACTTTCAGAATGCACATACGTACTCTCTGCCTCACCATTAACTTCTTGTAAGGCGTGCAATGGGATAAGTGCGATCGATTCTGACGTATATCTATGTGAGAAATGAGTCTCTTTAACCCATTTTCGACCTGTTTTCACCCATATGTCTAACAAAGGGTTATTGCGAAAAGAGTTCAATTGGTCCTTTTCAACTTTGCACAAAGGCTTACTATCAGCTCTGTAATGCTGTTGAATGTGGTGAGGTAATTGCCGATAGGCAATAAAAGACAAAGGCAATAATGTTGGCTTTTTGGTCTTTTTTGCAATCGCTTCAGTGATGAGCTCTGATTGCAAATCGAATGAAATTTCACTGTCCATTTCATTACCTATCCTTGGTAATTTAAAAGTAACGGCCATCCTGACAGCGTGAGGCTGAACGTCAAGAGTGTAAGCTTTTTACTGCAAATACGGTCACAAAAAAGCCGCTTTAGCGCGGCTTTTTCTCGTTTTTAAATATTTAGTGCCTATTGGCGGATGAGCGCTAACAGCTCTTGGGTTTTTTCATCCATTAAATCGCGATCGCCTCGTGTTTCTACGTTTAGCCTAATTACTGGCTCGGTATTTGATTTACGCAAGTTAAAGCGCCAATCGGCAAATTCAACAGAAAGCCCGTCTACCTTTTCAACGCTAATAGCGCCTTCTTTATATTCGCTTTCTACTCGGCTCATTGCTTCATCGGCATCGGCTACTTTGCTGTTAATTTCACCAGGGCTTGGGAATTTGGCCATACGCTCTTCTACTAAGGCTTTCAATGTAGTTTGCTTACGGCTGAGCAAATCAATAATAAGCAACCAAGGGATCATACCGCTATCGGCATAGGCGAAATCTTTAAAGTAATGGTGCGCACTCATTTCGCCACCGTATACGGCATCTTCTTTACGCATACGCTCTTTAATAAAGGCATGCCCCGATACCGATTGAATAGCCTCACCGCCGGCCCCTTCTACAATTTCAACCGTGTTCCAAGTTAAACGAGGGTCATAAACAATTTTAGCGCCTGGCTTTTGTACCAAAAAGGCTTCTGCCAATAAGCCTACTATATAATAGCCTTCGATAAAGTTGGCATCTTCATCCCAAAAGAAGCAACGATCAAAATCACCATCCCAGGCTATGCCCATATCGGCATTGTGCTCTTTAACGGCTTTACCCGTTACTGGCTGCTGTTCGTGCAACAACGGGTTAGGAATACCATTTGGAAAAGCTGCATTTGGCTCGTGATTCACCTTAATAAACTCGATGGGTGCACCCTTTGCCTTTAAGGCTGCTTCAATAGCATCTAGAGTAGGGCCCGCCGCGCCATTCCCTGCATTCACCACCAACTTCATGGGTTTCAAGCCAGAGACATCAAGGTAGGTCATTAAATGCTCTACATAGGCAGCACGGTTATCAATAACCGTCAACTCGCCTGGCTGCTCGGCTTTTTCGGAATAGGACTCTTTTTCGGCCATGGCTTTAATATCAGCCAAGCCGGTATCGGCCGAAATGGGCTTCGCATCTTCGCGCACCATTTTCATGCCATTGTAATTAATGGGGTTATGGCTGGCAGTAACCATGCAACCGCCTTCAGCATTCAAAAATTTAGTCGCGAAATAAACTTCTTCGGTTCCGCACATGCCTAAATCGACTACATCTGCGCCGAAATCTAATACGCCTTGCGCGAAGGCATCTTTCAACTCTGGTGATGTTTCGCGTACATCCCACCCTACAACCACCTTTTTAGGTTTTAAGAATGTCGCAAATGCGCGGCCAATTCGGTAGGCAATCTCTGTGTTAAGTTCGGTGCCTAGCTGCCCACGAATGTCGTACGCTTTAAAACAAGTCAGTTCCATTAGGAGTCCTTTAGGGTTTGCTTCTAAATTTTGGTGCGCAAATAATATAGATTAATTTACATAACGCCTGCAAGTCTAACACTGAATGAGGTTGATTTAGGTCATTTCAAGTAATTCTTTCGAACATAAAAGCATTAAGTTCGAGAGTGCTTTTCCTGCAAACACACACTATGGTATCTTACGCTTTTTAAATTACAGTGAAGTATATTAAATGTCTCAACAAGATTTAGCCCATTTACGCCCTGAACCGCACTCCGATGAAATCGATCTAGGCGAATTAATCCGCAACTTATTAGCACAATGGAAGCTCATATGCGGTATCACTTTTTTGGGCGCTGTTATGGGCGTAGCAATCGCATTGGCTTTGCCAAAAGAGTATCGAGTGGAAGCAGTTTTTGAGAAACCTAGCACTAAGCATATTCAACCACTACTTGCTCAAAACCTTATACCTTTAAGCCGCCAGACTATTTTGGGTGGCTTTTTAAAGAACCTTCAATCGCGTGAATTAATTGAGCAAGCCTTAGAAGCTCACAACGCTCTAGTAGATGATAAAGGTGAACCGTTAACGGCTGAACAGCGTTTTACCATCGTTTCTAACATTGCCAATAGCATTCGTATAGCCCCAGCCACCTATGACTTTATTGAAGAAATTAAAGGTTTAGAAGCTGAATTTGATGAAATTTCATTCAGTATTTTATCTAGCAATCCTAGCCAAACCGCACTTTGGATGAACGAACTATTAACTCTGGCGAGCAATAAAACCACTGCCGACTTTGCGAATGATATTAACGGCCAACGCAATATTGAAATTGCTTTACTGCAAACTGAACTGAACGAACTAAAAGGCACTGCTATTGCGGAGCGTGAGCAGAAAATAGAACACCTTAAAGCCGCCCTAGCCATTGCTACCGAGCTTAATATTCAAGAGCCAACTTCTTGGAGCGCTTTAGTACACGGAAACGGCAATGTTCAGCTATTAAATGAGCAACCGCAGAAAGAAGAAGACTTTTTAAAAGGTACAAGAGTATTAAAAGCTGAACTTTCTGTACTGCAAAACAGCCCAATTATGTTGGGTGATTTGCAAAAAGTGACCGCTGAAGTAGATAAAAGAACAATCACTACAATAAGCCCAAATACCATTAAAGGCCAAATAGCCACACTTGAAGGTTTTGCTTTAGATACCGCTAACATTGCCTATGTGCAGCCCAGCGTACAAGCACTGGTACCCGCAACGGCTGAAAAGCCTAACCGTAAGCTAATCGCTATTGCAGCAACTGTGCTAGCAGGGTTCTTCGGGTTGTTTATTGCTTTGATTCGCTTAGCAATACGGAAAGACTAAATCATGAGAGTAGTTGGCTATTACACAACAGACACAACCTATAAAGACCATGTTGAATTACTCAAAAAGTCTTTGGAGCGATTTAAGGTAGAGTACGACTTTATTGAAATTGCCCCTGCCGATTGGTTAAAAGCTACGGCCTTTAAACCTACCGCTATTTTAGAGTTAATGGAGAAGCATCAAGAATCCGTACTTTATTTAGATGTCGATTCTGTTATACATGAAAACGTAGAAAAGTATTTTGAAACTTTAGATGCAGACATAGCAGCTCATTATAAAGATGAAAATGAATTAATCAGTAGCACCGTTTATTTAAACTATAATGAACAAATTCTAGAGCTGTTGCGTACTTGGCGCGACCAAATGGTAAAAACACCCGAGATATGGGACCAAAAAGTACTGCAAAACCTACTTGAAAGCCCTCAATTTAAACACCTACGGTTGTTTAAGTTGCCGCCCTCCTATACCTATATTTTTGACCTTACTAAAAAGACACACCCCAACTTAAAACCCGTAATAGAGCAGCTTCAAGCCAGCCGCGAAGCGCGCCATGCCAAAGTTATGGCTACAGCAAAATATAAACGCTGGTCAAAATTTGGTTTATACCCTCGCTCAACCCACAGAATGCGCTCAAGAAGAAAACGCCTAGAAGAGCTGAGCAAAGAATACAACGTTAAATTTACCTACAGCTACACCCCATAAAACCAACATTTAAAGCAGCCCTCTCAAACACAACCACACTGAGAGGGTCTGATTCTTTTGACGCTACTTAAAGCTCGCAGCTAAAAACATTACCGCCCCTACTTCGTCAAACAATCTGAATAAGGTATTAAGCTTCTAGGGATAATTGAGGTATGGCTGCAATTATAAACCTGCATATTAAACTCTTCTGCGGTTTGCATCGTTAGCTCTAAGGCTGGCAATATGCGTGCTTCATAAGCGTTTTGAAGCCCTGTCCAAGCGGCGTTATCTTTAGTTTCATAGAAGCGGGGTTGGTCAAAGTTTGTAAGATCGAACCCAACTAAATACAGTTCTTTAACCCTTAAATGGAACGCCATTTGAATACCGCAATACATAACGGTACCGCAGCCGAAGTGGCCTTCATTTAAATCTAGGCTTAGCTTGGCATTGCTTGATTTGCGGTAGCTATTGACGGGTGCACTTGCAACTGAGCGTTTTGGTGAGCCATATGGGGTTTCAAATCCATCTATGAGCATTAAATTAAAGTGCTTTAACCCTTCTACACCGGCTACTACGCCTAGCGCATGCATAGCACTTGCCACCAAGCAAAGACGAGTTCCCTTAGGTAAGGCCAACAACATTTCAAACCGCTCATAAATAAAGCGAGCGTCTTCTACCATCACAGCTAAAGGTGTTGAAATTTTATTGTCTAACACTAATTGAACGGCACCATTCACTAAAACGCACTGGCCCCCATCTAGGTTATTAAATTGCTGGTCGCTGATCGATGGTCCAGTTGCAATGGAATACAGGTTATCAGGTGCTTGCAATCGTAGGTTATTCCAACTATCCGTTTCACTAATGAAGCCGCCTTTCCAATATACTTTCCAGATATCATTCACTGGCTCAAGTTTTAAATAAGGTTGAGAAAGAGCCATATGTTTAAACGATTTAGGTGTAAACAGTTTAAACATAACCCTTCTAAATTGAATATACGGCTCGAATTTACGGTATCTTGTACGTTTCTTATTGATCATAACTATTCGAACCTTGCGCCCATACTCTGTTGCCCATTACACTATGCTTTTTATCTGCCGTAGCTAACTATGAAATTAAAGGAATATCCTAAAAGCCTGTATTCTAGCCTTAAATTAATGCTGACACCCATTAAAAAATTAGGAGAGGGTTCAAGCTCGGCAAGTCTACCTGTTATAGTGACACTAACCAGTATTCCAAGCCGTCTTACCGTATTGAGCATTACCATTCGAAGCTTGCTTAATCAGTCTGTTCGGCCAGAAAAAATCATTTTATGGTTAAATTCAAACCTTAAAAATAACATCCCCAACTCGTTACGTAAGTTAGAGAGCTCGCATTTTGAAATCAGGTTTAAACCAGGCACAAGTTCGCACAGAAAACTAGTATTTGCCTTAACTGAATACCCAAACCACACGTTAGTCACTTGTGACGATGACTTAATATACCCGGTTGACTGGTTAGAACGCTTACTCAATGAGCATAAGCTTCACCCAAATAAGGTTATAGCGCACGAGTGCAGAAATATTGCGTACGAAACGAACGGTAAATTGCTTCCCTATAAATATTGGAAAAGTGCTCAGCCAGGCGAATCTACGCCTAATACCCTTGCAATAGGCTACGGGGGTACTTTATACCCACCTAATGCGCTAGATGGTGAAACCGTTAATCAAGAGCTATTTTTACAGCTTACTCCGAAAGCCGATGACCTTTGGTTTAAAGCTATGGCGTTAAGAAAAGGCACGGCGGTTTACAGAAGCCAAGCACCCACCCCAAAGCCAATCCCAATTGCCTTCAGTCAAAAGATAGCCCTTGGCCATACCAACATCAAACAAGATGGAAACCGCAGCCAATGGCAAGCACTAGTAGACTATTATCACTTCCCGACGAATGCCAAAGACACAGAACAAACACATGACTAACGCAGATAATTTAAACCGTGCACAGTTAAGTGCATTAAATGTGAATCGATGGTTTCCAGCGAGTTATGATCGCGGCCCTAACATCATGGTGTGGGTCGCCTTGCTTGCCTGTTTTACGACAGCATTTATAAAAATATGGACGCCAACGTCATTAAACCGTTGGCCAGAGGCCATAGCTACACTTTTATTTTTGTACCCACTCATTAAACAATGGAGGTCCTTTAAAAAACAACCCCTCATAATTTTAATGATCATTGCAATTATGGCCCCTATTATTTTTTTTGGAATCAACTATCTTCAAAATGCTGAGCAAGCCAAAAAATACGCACTTTTTGAACCGCTTAGCCGTATCTACTTGTTTATACCTATAGCCTGGTGGCTAGGTGGAAACTTGCGAACCATTTATATTTTTCTTGGGCTTGCGCTAGCAGGGCTTATGTATGCTTGTTTATTAGACCCTAATTTTTTTCAAACGGTTCGGCTTTTGTTCCAAGGTCATCGAGTAGACTTTAATATCTTAAACGCCCAGCACGCTGCATTATTTTTTAGCATTTCATTTATTGGGTTAATAAGCAGTGTTTTAGTAGCTGCACGAATTAAACCTCGTTTACTAAAAATATTTTCAATACTAATGCTTATTTCATTATCAGTTCTCTGTTTTATTGCACTCATTGGCACGCAGACTCGTGCAGCACTTTTAGCGTTAGCTATTTGCTTCTGTTATCTAATAGTAACCTTAACAATAAAGATTGTGCGCAAAAGAATTATCAATTTAACCAAACCCATCATAGCTGGGGTTTTTAGTGGTTTGTTGCTTACCATTACTTCCGCAGTATTCACTTACGCAAAATTTGGTGATTCCATAAAAACAAGAATTCTAAGTGAAAATCAAACGATTCAAGCATTGTTAGATCGTGACTGGAATAATATTCCTTACTCAAGCTTAGGTATAAGAGTAAATACGTGGATATTAGCTGGCGAAATGATTAGCGAAAAACCGTTGATTGGTTATGGTGCTAAAGTGAGGCTAAGTGCTATTCAAGAATCCGACTTCCCTTCTTTTATAAAACAAAGTTTTGGTCACTTTCATAACAGCTATATTGAGTTTACCTTAGGGTTTGGTTTACTAGGGCTTTTTATTGCATTGGCGCCGTTCTACTTTATTGTTAAGTATTCAAGTATCGCGAATATAGGGCTTAGTGCGTTTTCAGTTTATGGTCTAATTGTATTTAGCGTGATGAACTTTTTTGAATCTTACTTGTTTTTCTGGATGGGTCCGTTTATTTGCTTAATTTTATGCTCACCCATTTTAAGCCAAGCATTTGATTCTCATTACCCGTGCAATGGCAAAAGGCATGAAAAAATACAATGACAAGTAGAATGGTTTTAGCAAAGTACATTAGCAAACAGGTGTTAATGCCCACCGCCGCGGTTACTTCAGTGGCACTTCTATTGTTTACATCAACTCGTTTTGTTCGAATTTTAGAAGATACAAATGGTACTGAGCTATTCAGTGACCTTTTGTACATACTTGTACTGAGCGTTCCAAGCTACTTTGTTGAGGTACTTCCGTTAGGGCTATTTTTAGGGGTTTTATTAGGCATCGGCCAAATGTATGCCGAACATGAGATGACGGCAATTCTCTCAACGGGCATTCCCTTTACGCGTATAAGAAACACACTTCTGTTTCTTGGCTTTGTTGGTTGTGTAATGTTATGGGGAATCACTTTATTTATAGCCCCTTCTACAAGCAAAGTAGCCCTAGAGCACCAACGAGAAATATCCAATCGTAACCCATTTGACCTACTAAAAGCTGGTGAGTTTAACCAACTGGGTTCTTCCGATGATGTTTTTTATTTAGAAAATGCGCAAACAACCGGTAACCCGATTGAAAATATTTTTATGGCACAGCCGTCGAAAGGTATTTTTATTTGGAGTGATAGTGGCGAGCTAATTAATATCAATGGACAGCGCTACTTTAAACTAGAAAATGGCACTTTACTTGAGGGTATATTCGATTCAACTCAATCTAATTATACAACTTTCCAACGGTACGCATTTTTATTACCCGAGGTAGGTGAAAAGCGTTACCGCTTGCAGTCGGCCACCATGACAAATAGAGAACTTATTGAATCTAAAAGGCAGTGGGAGCTCACTGAATTTTTATACCGAATTGGGTACCCTCCTATAATGATTGTAATGGCCATGCTTGGTTTATCATTTGCAAAAACCAACCCAAGGGAAGGTAAGTTTAAAATGCTGTTGCCTGCCCTACTTTGCTACAGCTTTTACACTCTTATGCTCAGCGCAAGCATTAGACCAGTTTACCGAGGTGAGGCAAGCTTTTTCCAAGTATACTGGTGGGTTCATTTATTGTTCTTATTTATAGCCTTTGCCATACATTATGCTGGCTACTGGAAATTTAGAAATAAAGTAGTTAAGGGCAGCCGTTCATGACCGTTATTAACAAACATATTTTTAAAATTCAGTTTTTATCGGTTGCAGTTGCCTTCTTAGGTATGGGGCTCATAGATATAGTTCTAGCCAGCTTAAATGAATTAAACTATAGAACCAATGAAACCTATACTGCCAGCCCTGCCATACAATACGTATTGTATACAGCGCCCGCACGGCTATATGTATATTCCCCATACATCATTTTAATTGGAGTTTTGTTTGCCACTGGGCAAATGGCTAACGATAGAGAGCTGGTAATTTACGAATCAGCTACTTTAATGAAAATGCAAATTGTAAAAAAAATCCTAATTGCCCCAATTGTTTGGACATGCCTTTTTTTCGCATTTGGAGAAACCATCGCGCCATATTACGAGTTAAAAGCAAAAGAAATACGAGACTTAGCGGCATCTAAAACCAGCACTCAATATGGCGTATGGCATAAAGACCAAAATAGCTTCTATTTTTTTAATGCATTAGACCAAAATGGAAAAGTAACCGGCGGTTACCGTATAGAAAGCAGCCGGTCAGATGCAAAGCCCGTTACCACTAAATTTAACAGCCTCGTATATGTTGGCGAGGGTGTATGGCAGGCCAATGGTACGTTAGATAAAATTCATACAGAAACTGGCGTCGAGAAAGTGGAAGCGGAAATTCAACACTGGTCGATGCAAGTGACCCCAAAGCTTCTATTAACTAAAACTAACAGCGGATTAAACTTATCACTTTTTACCCTTTTTACTTATACTCGGTATCTAAGTGAACAAGGATTAAACAATAACCAGTACGCATTGAAGTTTTGGCAAAAAATAGTTCAGCCACTGCTTACCCTATCTTTAGTTTGCTTAGGCATCACATTTATTTTTGGCCCCCTCAGAGAGTCTAGTATGGGCGCTAGAGTATTCTCTGGGTTAATGGTGAGCTTAGTTTTAAATATTATTCAATCAGTTTTAAGCCCGCTGGCACTGTCTTTTGCAATACCCACCTACTACGTAGCACTAACACCACTTTTAATAGTTATTTTGCTTAATATCGTGTTGTTACTTAAAGCGAAATAGTGACTATTGTAATAAATCAACTAATTCAGAGTTTGGTTTAAACCCACTCACTACCTTTTCTAATACTGTACGTGCCTGTTTAGCATCAAAGCTGAGTTCTGCACGTTCAAACGCACTTAAGCTACTTTCAATTTCACTTATATCAACAAATATTTCATTTGCTCGAAGTATTTTAGGGTGCTCGGTACCAATCACTGACTCCCCAATTAACAATTCTTCGAACAGCTTTTCGCCTGGACGCAGCCCGGTAAACTCAACTGCAATATCGCCTTCGGGGTTATCATCGTTTTTCACTTCAAAGCCGCTGAGTTCAATCATTCTATGGGCTAAATCTAAAATTTTAACTGATGCGCCCATATCTAATACAAATACATCGCCGCCCTTCGCCATTGCACCTGCTTGAATAACCAACTGAGATGCTTCTGGAATGGTCATAAAAAAACGAGTAATATCGGGGTGGGTGACGGTAACAGGCCCGCCTGCCGCGATTTGCTTACGAAACAAGGGCACAACTGAGCCAGAGGACCCTAATACGTTACCAAAGCGAACCATGCTGAATATTGTGCTAGATTGCTGTGCTAAGTTTTGAATAACTTGCTCTGCTAAGCGCTTTGTAGCGCCCATAACATTTGTGGGGCGTACGGCTTTATCGGTTGATATTAAAACAAAATGGTTAACATGAAGCTTATGGGCTGCCTCGGCAACCGTTTTAGTGCCTACCACGTTATTACGAATACCTTCAAATATATTATGTTCCACTAAGGGAACATGTTTAAACGCAGCGGCATGATAAATTGTATTTACATTGTATTTTGCAATAACGCCTTCCACTCGATTAGCATTGCATACCGATCCAAGTATTGGCAACAGTTTAATATTTAGATTGCTTTTTGCTATTTCTTTTAACAACTCACGCTCTATTGCGTATAAAGAGAATTCGTTTAGTTCAAAAAGTATTAATTTATTTGGGTTGGCTTGTATAACCTGCCGGCAAATTTCAGAACCAATAGAGCCCCCTGCACCCGTTACCATTACCACTTTATTTTTGATACAGGCTTCAAAGAGTTCTTTTTTGGGTGGGACAGGATCCCGCCCCAACAGGTCTTCCAATTCTACTTCTTGAAGCTGATCTACCGTGGCAAGCCCTGCAACAATATCGGGCATGGCAGGTATAGTTTGAACATGAACGGGGAATGGTTCTAACTTATCCAGAATAACCTTACGTTCTTTTTTAGTTGCCCGTGGTACAGCCAGCAATACCCGTTTAATATTCATGCTTTTAAAAATTTCATCCATTGATTCAGGGCAATACACTGAAATACCATGGACTGAATGCCCCCACAGCTGGGGGTTATCATCAAGAAAGGCAACGGGTAGGTACTCTTTTCCCTTTTGCAATGAAGACACTAACTGCATGCCAGAGTCACCTGCGCCATAAATAACAACCGGCTCGCGGCTTGCAAAGTTTACGTTTACCCAATTATAAAGCCAGCGAACTACTAACCGGCTACCACCCACCAAAACCATTAATACTAATGCAAAAATAATAGGGATTGATCTAGGAAAGCCAGGTTCACGCGAGATAAACACTAAAGACCAAACCACAAAGGACATTAACACAGAGCCATTTAATACTGCATACAGCGCTTTACTGCCAATGTAGCGAATAATAGCCCTATACAAGCCTAGCCGAGCAAATATAAGTATGGCCGTTGGAATAACTGCTACAAACAGCCACCAAAATTGTGAAATATGAGTGTTAGGCCATAAAGTACCTAAGCGCAATGAAAAAGCAGCCCAAAGAGAAATAGGTAGAATTGCAATATCGGCTAGTACCATGATCCATTTTTTATGGATGCGTTTTAGCTCGGTGTATTTAGCAGTGAGTTTTGCTTTCACTTAATTACCCTATCACCAGAACCTTGGCCAACTAACGTTTTTAAAATATATTCAAAATAGCTTTTTAGATTTAAACTTCTAATCATTTTTGCATCTGTTTCAGCCAACAACTTAGGTATAGACATATCAATATCATTTATTTGGGCCAATCCAGTGATACCAGGGCGAGCGCTATAAACTCCTAGGGCTTCACGCTCTTGAATAAGTTCTAACTGATTAAATAAATTTGGGCGCGGACCTACTAAGCTCATATCACCTTTTAGAACATTCCAAAGCTGGGGTAACTCATCTAACTTGGTTTTACGCAAAAAACCGCCCATTTTAGTAATAGAGGCTGTACTGGCTAGATGGCTAGCTACCGAGGCAGTATCAACAGACATAGTTCTAAACTTAACCAAAATAAATGGATTTTTATGACGACCCACTCGTTCTTGTTTAAAAACTGGCGAGCCAGTATCAAATAGACCTATTACATAAATAACAAGGAGCACAGGCGCACCACAAACTAAACCAATAAATGAAAACACAATATCTAAAAAACGTAACACGCTAGTTCCTTTTACTTTGAAAATCTAGAACAGTTTTATTAATACCTTCTTCCGCACTATAAGGCGGCTTCCAACCTAATAATACACCAGCTTTAGATGAATTCACCTGTAAATCACCAAATAGGCGATCTACGACACTACTTTTACCGATTAGCTTTCCTGCTATTCTAAAAAGGCGTACTGGGAATGGTAATAACCAACTGGGTTTACCCAGTGCTTTACGAATATAGCTAATTAAGGTTCGAAGGGACAAATCTTCCCCGTCTGACACTAAAAAAGTTTCATTAGCGGCTGCTGGGTGTGAAAGACAAAGGGATATAAAGTCTACCAAGTTACCCATATAAACCATACTTCGCCTGTTGTTTGCTGCCCCAAACGGTAGCGGAATGGGCAAATTAGAAAGCCTAACCAACCTTAAAAAATTAGCTTTAACACCAGGGCCGTATACTAAGGGTGGACGAATAATAACAAGCTCCATATCGCTTTCATGTGCAATTTCTTTAAGCAACTTCTCAGCTTCGAGCTTAGATTGACCATAAGCATCTTCTGGAGCTGGAAGCAAATCTTCGGTGTAGGGCTGTGAACCCGTCGTGCATTCACCTGAAACTTTAACAGAGCTAATAAAAATAAACCGTTTTACACCTGCCGCAATAGCTTGTTTCGCAAGATTTGCACTGCCTTCTACATTTACTTTGCGATATTCAGCTAATGGATTGACAGATTCGTCGTTCATTAAGTGTGCTCGAGCAGCACAGTGAATTATGGTGTCTACATCCGCCAAACAGTCCTTGTAATTCTCCGTACTAGTTAATTCTTTGATATAGAAACTAGGCAGATTTAAACGATTTACTCGACCAGTTAAAACAAGATTTTTCTCCGTTAAATTATTAGCCACTGCGGAACCTAAAAAACCAGAGGCCCCAGTAATTAAAATTTTACTTCTCATAGGCACTCCTCTCTAAATTTATAAGCTTAGTAAGTTTCTTAATAAAAACCGCAAAGCTTAACTTGCTTTTCAGCTCTTCACGCTCAATATTGAAAATACTGTAATCTATTCCTCCCTTTTCAACCTGTTGAAAAAACTTGAATAGTGAATCCGCATCAGCTGGAATAATACTTCCGAGCTTATTTTCAGAAACCCATTCTGCGACACTGGTGTGCTCACCACAAATAGCCGCAATAAAGGCTCCTGAAAAAACATATGAAGATGATTTACTTGGAAATGCAAACCTTGTCACTTCGTCTTCAATTGGCAGCAAAGCCCAAGTAAATGTAGAACTTAATTTAGCTGCTTCCTCCGAAGAAATTTGGCCTAAATATTCCACATTTGGATATTTTTTTGCTAAATCTCTTAAACTTTGGGCATATACACCGGCACCTGCGAATACAAATGGTAGTTTACCACCATTGTCACAATATCTACTGATAGAAGATATGAGCAATGGGATTCTTTGTAAGCGCCCTGCGTTTCCACAAAATGTAAATCCTAGTTTCTTTGATTGAGATAAACTACTTTGCTCAAATGAAACAGAAGGGTTTGAGAGAATAGCGATTGGCTTTATTGTATGAGATCTCGTTCTTATTTCTTCCCTCATTTCAGTTGTAATTGTTATTAATAGATCAGCCTGACGTATAACAAGAGAATCTATGCCCTTTAGAGCATTGAACATAAACTTATTTACTGGAATGACTACGTCTGCTGCTTCAGGGTGAATATCTTGTATGTGATAAATGAATTTTGACGATGAGAATTTGCAATAAACCATTACTATAAAGGGGACCAATACAGGCGGGTCTGTTGAAACATAAACCTTAGTTGGTCTTTTCCATATCAAAACAAGCAACACCCAGACCATAAAAAAAATCGCGTCTAGAACACGTCTTATTACGCCGCTTCCAGACACAGACCATGCCTTGCATGGAAAAAACCTTACCCCATCACCGCGTTTATGTTTTAACAACTGAGATCGAATATTTGCATGATCTTGCATTATAACGCAAATATTAGAATGAAAAGACTCACGCTCAGCATACCTAAGAAGCGCCTCTCCTATAACGGGGTAAACAGGCCAAAAGCTACGATTAATAATCGCAATCTTCTCTTTCTTATCTGACATTAATACTGCTTCCACACATTGCGCAATACATAATCACGATAACTATGCACAATACGTACAACCTTATCAGACACGTTAGGCATACTATAATCTGCTACTAACCTTAAGTTACGCTCCTCTCCGCCTAGCTGGCTCTCAAGTATTTGAAGTGCTTGCATAACACGTTCAGCTTCTAAACCAACCATCATCACTGAAGCCTCCTCCATTCCCTCTGGTCGCTCATGTGCTTCTCGTAGGTTAAGGGCAGGAAAGTTCAAAATAGATGATTCTTCGTTAATAGTACCACTGTCAGATAGAGCGGCTTTAGAAGAAAGCTGAAGCTTGTTATAGTCTTTAAACCCTAATGGCTTCAGTAAACGTACATTTTCATGAAACTCAATACCAAGTGCATCAACTCGCTTTTGAGTTCTTGGATGAGTAGAAACAATTACAGGGTAACCGTATTGATCAGCTACTGTATTCAGCACATCAACTAACTTGTAAAAGTTTTTATCTGATTCAATATTTTCTTCACGGTGAGCACTAACGACAAAAAACTTACCTGCCTCTAAACCTAACTGATCAAGAACATCTGAATTATCTATTCCTTCACGATAATAATTCAAAACCTCAAACATTGGACTGCCCGTTTTTATCACCAAATCTGGCGATAGGCCTTCACGTAATAAATAATCTCGGGCAATTGTGCTATAGGTTAAATTAATATCAGCCGTATGGTCGACAATTCTGCGGTTAATCTCTTCAGGAACGCGCATATCAAAGCAGCGATTACCGGCTTCCATATGAAAGGTTGGAATCTTGCGTCGCTTAGCTGGAATCACAGCCATACAGCTGTTGGTATCTCCCAGAACTAACAAAGCATCTGGCTTAACATCAGCTAATACTGTATCAACAGCAATAATCACATTACCAATGGTTTCAGCACCACTGGCACCAGCAGCATTTAAAAAATGATCTGGCTTGCGAATGCCTAAATCTTGGAAAAATATTTCATTTAATTCAAAGTCGTAGTTTTGACCGGTATGAATCAATATATGTTCGCAATATTCATCTAACTTAGCCATTACTCGTGCTAAACGAATAATTTCAGGGCGTGTTCCTACTACAGTAGCAACCTTCATTTTCCTAATAGACATAAAACTTTATCCGTTTAATAATAACTGTAATTCTTAGGCTTCTGTGCCAACAGGTTTAGCGTAAGTGTCTGGGTTTTCACGATCAAAAATTTCATTGGCCCATAGCATAACGACCATTTCATCGTCGCCAACGTTAGTTATATCGTGAGTCCAGCCTGTTACCGTTTCAACAATCTCTGGCTGTCCGCCATCGGTGTGTAATTCATAAAACTCGCCGGTAAACATGTGACGAAAACGGAAACAAGCTTTGCCCTTTATGACTAAAAACTTTTCCGTTTTTGAATGGTGGTAATGCCCGCCACGAGTTATACCTGGATGCGCAGTAAAGAAAGAGAATTGCCCAGCTTCTTTGGTTTTAAGCATTTCAACAAACACACCGCGTTCGTCACCATACTTAGGGACTTGATAACTAAACTGCTTAGGTTTTAGATAGCTTACATAAGTAGAATACAACGCTCGAACTAAACCAGAGCCAACATTTTCAGTTATTAACGTATCGCGACTTTCTTTAAATGATTGTATTTGAGCGGCTAATTCCCCAACTGTAATCTGATATTTCTGCACTACTTCTACAAAATTGCTACCTATATTTGTACCAGCAATCTGGCCATCCATTACTTGTAAGAATGAAGAAATAACATCATCAATATAAACAAGATTAATTTTGGCAGCAGGGTCATTTACCTGAATAGGTAAACCCTGTGAAATATTATGGCAAAAGGTCGCAACTACTGAGTTGTAGTTTGGGCGTGCCCACTTACCAAACACATTAGCCAAACGAAAAATAAATACCGGTGAACCACTCTTATCGGCATGATCTAGCAATATGTTTTCAGCTCCACGCTTACTATCACCGTATGGATTTTCAACAGCGGCCTGAATAGAGGAGCTATAAATAATAGGGATACTCTTACCAGCGTTTTGTAACGCTAAACATAATGCTTCTGTTAAATCAGTATTACCCTGTTTAAATTCAGCAGGATTCTCTGGGCGATTAATACCCGCAAGATGAAAAACAACATCAACATCAGAAATTAAATTTTCAAGATCAGAAATATCATGCTCGCGAGTATAACAGCTTACTTCAACATCAACACGCTCAGACAAATGCAGCTGAAGATTCTTGCCTACAAATCCGTTTGCACCCGTTATTAAGACTTTCATAACTATTCCTCTGCCGCAATATTTTCGCCACGCTTAATAGCAGGCATAAAAGTCAACTTCATCAGCAATTCCTTCATACCTTCGACATCTAATCGCTTTGTATTGTGTGAGTTATAATCCTCAGTTATCGAGATCTTTTCTTCTCCTTGCTCAACAAATTTACCATAATTAAGATCGCGTAAATCTGGAGGAACTCGATAATAGTCACCTAAGTCTTCTGCACAAACCATTTCTTCACGGCTTAAAAGTGCCTCATAGAGCTTTTCACCATGGCGAGTACCAATAATATTTATCTCGTGCCCTGGCTTACCTACAATTTGAGTTAATGCTTTAGCTAATACTTCAACAGTGGCACCTGGTGCTTTCTGAACAAACAAATCACCGTTGTTACCATTTTCAAACGCGTATAAAACGAGATCAACCGCATCGGCTAGCGTCATCATGAAACGTGTCATATTCGGGTCAGTAATAGTTAACGGCTTATCTGCACGTATTTGCTCTACAAACAATGGAATAACAGAACCACGCGATGCCATCACGTTACCGTAACGAGTACCGCAAATTACTGTTTTAGTTTCATCTACATTACGAGACTTCGCCACCATGACTTTTTCCATCATGGCTTTAGATATTCCCATTGCGTTTATCGGGTAGACAGCTTTATCGGTACTTAAACAAACAACACGTTTCACTTGGTTTTGAATCGCGGCTTCAAGTACGTTTTCTGTACCAAGAACGTTGGTTTTAACCGCTTCCATTGGATGAAATTCACAAGAAGGTACTTGCTTCAAAGCCGCCGCGTGGAAAATATAATCAACACCTCGGGTTGCATTTAAAATACTTTGATAGTCTCGCACATCACCAATATAGAACTTTAACTTAGGGTTTGAGAAACGCTTACGCATATCATCTTGTTTTTTCTCATCACGCGAAAAAATACGAATTTCCGCAATGGTGGAATCTAAAAAGCCTTTGAGAACAGCGTTTCCAAAGGAACCTGTACCACCCGTGATTAACAATGTTTTGCCAGTAAACATAAAATTCACCTTTTATATATAATTTAGAATAAAACTAAAAAGTTCTATGAAAGTAGATTAATTTTATAAACAACATATCCTCAACACACCTTTCCAATAGAACCTTCCCAAATAGATTAATGGTATTACATTAATAAAATATCATTCAGCTAATCAACGATTGATTAAGAAAGCTTAATATTTTATAACTTTAAGCCAACCTAAATTATTCTAACAACGCTTATAACTTTCAGTTTAATTTTAATTACACTTGAAATGCACTATAAATCACTTCGTTTTGTCATTAAACTTTTACCTTCTTTTAGCCAAAGCAAGGTGATTATCGAAAAGGAAGAAAAAGTACCTAAGAACCCAAATATTTGATTGTTAGCTGGAATGAAAAATATCAACAATACGAACAATGGTATTAAACAAGCGCCATAAAACGAACCATTATCCAATACTGAGAACCATACTCTTGCTAAGAAAAAGCCTATAAATAAGCATAAAAACGACACTCCGAAAAAATGAACATCATTCGCCAGGTGACTATAAAGCGAATGCCATTGGGCTGACTCTCCCCAAAACTCATCAATCTTATGTTGATATGTTAATTCTGTAAGATCAATATTTGTCAACCACTCTAGCTGTCTCATCAAAAAGACCGAATGACCGAACCCAAATGTAGTTTCAAACTCTTGCTGCAAAGAAAGGGAAAAACCGTAATATCCTTGCACTAAATAATTGGTAAACCATACATAAGCATAATAAATGGGATTAGATGAAGCTAAACTTCTATTGATTACTGTAATATCGCCCAACATTGATGTACTCTCAATATATGAAACCTCTCCCCCTCGCCCACCGATTACCAGTCCAAAAAAAGAAAATGCGCCAACACAAGCTACTATAGATACCCCTATAAAAAACTTTCGAGTCTTTAGCTTATAGCTGCCAAACCTAAATTTATTATATATAAAATATACAAAAAGAGATGCTGCATAAAAAATTAAAAAATCAAAAACTGGTTTATTCGTACCATTGAAAAAACCAGACAGCACAGGAATCAGGGATATTAGCAATGCTAAAAATCGCATTGTGAAAGCGAGCCTATGCCACATGAAAACCAACATCGGGATAATTAGAGATTTGGCGAACAATATGAATACCGACAAGATGTTTAGGATTTTATTAGCTTCAGCTCCAGATTGAAATCGCTCTATTTTTAGCCTATATTGGGCTCCTGGATCTACAATCCCATTAAAAACCGTCTGATACCAAAATTGAGGATTTAAGATATCAAAAACTGACACAGTGCTAAAACTTGCTACCGATGCTACAAATGATGCCATCATTATAAAATACATATACCAAGTACTTTTATCATCACCTAGATAAAAATCACTAAATTGCTTAGGTTTTCCCTTAATTAAGTAGGCTATTAAAAAACCAACACAAAAAGAAACTAGGTATAAAACCATCAACAGCCAAAACAAAACTGGTGTTGCTAACTCATAGTCAATAGGACCAAATGCAAACACCAATAGGGTCAAACATAGATAAAACTCTAAAATTAGAATCGGGATAAAATATAGCATCTAATTGTTAAGCCTGATATGAAAATCGGCGGCACATTTACTTATCATTTCATAGTGCCTTTCGTGTAAAACTAAACTTGAACAATGGTAGTAGCCAATAACTCGAAGCAATATTTTCGGAGCATTAAAAGCCAAGCGAATCAGGTAGATCCATATTGAAAAATTAAAAACTTTGCGTACAAAGAAATATTTTTGTTTGAAGCAATAAAGTCTATTTTTTAGTAAAAATTTTGAAGTACGGCTTTGGGCGGTATCGATTAAGTATTCGAACAATTGTATTTGGTCTTTTGCAAATCTACTAGAGGCAACCATATAGGTAGAATTACTTGTTCGTCGATAATATACAAAAGTCCGATCACAGACCGAATATCGTGAGGTTGAGCTTTCAGAAATTGCAACCTGTATAGGGTAATCTTCTACAACATCAAAGCTTTTTAAAAACTTATTTAAATTAAGGCTTTTGAGATGTTTAGCATTATAAATAATATTTGGTGCATTGAAGAATCCAATTCTTGTTAAACTACTACGAAAACTGCTCCTCTGCCCGATTACTGCAGTAGCGATAATATTAACAATAGCAACCCAGGATTTAGATATCTTACTGTCTTTGAGCAGTAGAGGAACTCCCGAAAAAACATCAACACTAATGTTATCAAAAGCGTATTTAAAAATATTTTCACATGAATATACATCATCTCCTGCTGTGATTTTAACAACATCACTCGTGATCAATTCATTCATATTACTTACACACTTACTCGTTCCTAAGTTGTCGCAATTGTAAAACTTAACTATCTCATCAAAATAATGGCCATTATCCGCTAACCAACAATCTACAAACTCAACCGTTCTATCATTCGAAGCATCATCGCTTATATATAGTTTTACTTTGTAATCTTTGCCATATGTTTTGACTAAGAATTTTATACTTTCTAAATGCTCAATAATGTATTTTTCATGATTAAAGCACAACACACAAAATGTGAAACTACGCATTACCTTTAGCCTTAGCTCTAACATACCCAATAAAATAATAAAGCGACTTAAATCCTACCATTCTAAAACCTAACCAAATAAATTTGACTTTCCACAACCAAGTCCTTTTTTCATTCGCAAGGTCATCAGTAAATCCCCTCTTGTTGAAGTCAATATCTATTCCATACTTTTCACATTTATCGACTACAACCTCTCTAACCCATTTACCCCTATATATTGCACCTCCTTTTTTATAGTTGTAATTGAACAGATTATTTTCCACACTGCTAGGAGAGCAAAATACTTTACCATCACCAAAGGACCTATAGGTGCCAAATACTTCCCACGCCCATGGATTATCTTTTTCCCCTACATAACTTTGCAGATCATTTTTTCGCCATACTGCCGGGGCTGAATTGATCCTAAAATCGACTTTATCCTTTAGAATCCTAAAATTACTCACTTTATCATCAGAATGATCCCTGAGACACACAGCATTAAGATAAAATACACTTTGATTTTCATCTTTGGCTAAGATTTCCATAAACTCATTGAATTTAGACACATTAACTTTAGACTCTAGGATATAGTCATCAAATACCATTAAAACGTAATTGGTTTGTATAGACTGCAAAATGAGCTGTAGCCGCTTCCCCCAAGTGACCTCTCTCCTTTTTAAGTCTGTAAGGTGATTTACCTCTAAATATTTTTCATTATTTATAATAATATCACCATCCCAACTTGGCCAATACTCTTTCAAAGCCGCCAAGAAAAGTGGCACTACATCGCCATAGTCATTACAACTATTTACTATCATAGTAATGTCTTTATCGATTGAGCACTTATTAAGATTCAAATTTTAATCTTCCATATTTACGCATTATGAATGGTCAGCCATCTTTCTAAACTGGGAACTATTTTCATATAGCTCATCAAAAGTTCCTGTGCTAACAACTTTACCATTGTCTATAAAGTAGATCACATCACACTTCTTCACTGTTTGTAGTCTGTGAGCAATTAACACTACACTTTTCTTTCCACTTAAAGAATGTATGGATTCCATTATCATTCTTTCTGTTATACCGTCTAAAGCACTGGTTGCTTCATCGAAGACAAGGACTGAGGCATTATCATACAAAGCTCTAGCGATTCCGATTCTTTGACGTTGCCCTCCTGACAACTGTACGCCTCTTTCACCAACAGGTGTGTCAATACCCAAATCTAAAGTCTCAATATAGTCGTCTAACTGAGCTAACTTTAAAGCAGCTTTAACCTTGTCAGATTCAATATCGCTTTCCGGAACCCCAAATGCTACATTCTGCTTTATTGTACCATCAGTAAGAAATATAGATTGGGGCACAAAGCCAATAGAGTTTTGCCATGTCCTTTTATTTTCAGAACTAATATCAATACCATTTACAGCCATACTACCTTTTGCAGGGCTTATCAGGCATAGCAAAATATCAATGAGAGTAGATTTACCTGACCCGGAGGCACCAACAACCCCTACAGTTTTCTTGGCGGGAAAAATTAAGTCAACTTCCGTAAGAGCGGGCTTATATTTATTAGGGTAGGTGAAACTAACATTTTTAAACACTACATCCCCTTCAAGAAAAGGCTTAACACTCTCATTACTTTCTAATTTTTCATCAGCCTCTTCTCTTTGAGAAAGAAATAAATGCTCGCTAACGGATTCAAAAGCTGCAACATTACCTTTTATCTGACTTATTGAGCCATAGATCAACTGAAACGCCGGCAATAATTTAAACCCTACAAACCCATAAACAGCTAGCACTGGTAAAATAACTCCCAACTCTCCATTATTACTGCTTATTAAATAAAGAACCAAGGATATCATTGCACCAAACGCTAAGAATTCCATAAAATACCTAGGAACCTGCCAAAGAGCATTCGTACGCCCTCGGGCTCTTGAAAATTGCCTACCTGACTCTTTAAACTCATCAACAAAATACTTCTGCCGATTCAACAAAAGAATATCTTTTATACCACCTAGCCCTTCATTTAATAACTTAAATCGATTAGTTAATGAGGTTGAAATAATCTGACCATTTATAGCGAGTTTGATTCGCACCAGCCTAAAAAGAATCAAGTATGCTATCAGAAAAATAGAAACTGCCACCAACGCAACTAGCGGCTTATAAACAACAATACCTATTGTCAGAAAGAGCGCCAGTACGAATCTAGAATTCATCTGCATTAACGGCTGAATAATTTGATCCGTAATCCGAATGCTTTCTGAAGAAATATTCTTTGTAAGCTCAGCTGTACTCGTATTTGAATGGAACAACCAAGACTGTCTCATATAATACATATACAATTGATCCCCTATCTCAGTGCCAATTTGTGCAGCGAACATGGCAAGTTTCCAGACAGTAATCATGGAAACAAATGCTGAAATTGCTAATGCAGCTAATACGATCAGACCGACGAAAAAAAGAAACTCATACGGATCTGTAAACCCAAAACGGGTATACATATAACCAATAAAGTTATCTTCATATACTAAACTTATATTTCCAACCAGCGCCATGAATGGAGCTATTGAAGCAATACCTGCCATTTCCATGATTGCCATACATACAACTAAACACTGCAGCAAATAAAACTTATTCCTTTGATCAACCGTTAACAAAGAAAACAACTGGACAATAACTTTGATCATTTAGTACTTCACCTAAGACAATTTTACTATTGATAGTTAAGTTAATCACACCATTAGAACATATAAAAAAACAGAACAATCTGACACTTTCGCTTAACTCTTTTTATGAGGGGAATAATAGCTATTAACAAGAGATAGAACTCGGCTTTAAAACACTTACACCTAGGATTATCTTTGCAATTTACTTCGCCTGCTTAAAGAAGGCCCCAATAATCAATCTTTATCTCTTGTCAATTATAATTCTAACAACAATAATCAACCACTTGTTAATTTAGAACGATATCTATCTAAGCTATTTAGCGCCCTATTCTTAGTGCGCATCTCATTTTTTTCTTGGATATGCATCTATCAATGAATAATCAGACCCATTATATATCGCAATATCTTTAGTTTTTGCATAGTCCCTTATCACTTCATGAGCATAAAATGTATTAGCACTTAACTCCAATAACTCTCCCATTCGCCACTTGTGAATTTTTTCAGGATTTTTTGTTAATTTTTCAACTTTGTTTTCTTCGTTAAAATGTTTAAACGTAATAAATAGCTCATTACTTTCTTGATCAACCTCAACATCATTATGAAAGCTTAGGTCGGCACCATATACATATATTGCTTTATATTTCGCAATTATTGGTAAATAGATCGCATAGATCAAAACATTAATTTGAGGCGGCCCATAAAATCCAATATCAAATAGTCTTTTTGCAAGCCCTGTTAATGTATTTCCAAAATAGTTTTGAGTATTTACCTTTATGATATTTACATTCTCATTCTTAATTACTTCTTTAATAATAGATACATTAGCGTTATGAGGCACTACTATATTCATAGCCCAATCAGTTCGATCATTTATAATAGTGAAAGTCTTCTCTCTTCGAACAATCCAATCTTCATGGGAATTTTCACTAAAAAAATATGCATCTAGCAGCACGTATACCTTTGGCTTAAGTACTATATACAAGTCATCATCACAAAAATTATTTACACATATAAAATCATGAGTTCCAATTCGCTTACTTATTGTTAACATATCCTTTTTTAAACTAGGCCCATTCCCTAAAACACAAACCTCTGGATGATCCTTAACAAATAAAATTCTTTTAATATTTTTTGCACCACGAAGACTTGCAATGCAAAAAACAATCAGATCCTTAACATATACTTTAAAACCAAAAGGAAACTTGATATATATTTTCTTTAACAATGCTTTAGACATCATAATTCTCAGGTAAACTACACTCAATATTCGCTTAATTATTGATAGACGCGATATTATTACAATGAGAAATGCGGTGCTCAGCACACCATTTCTCCCAATCAAAAACCTCACTCCAATCACTTATAAAAATAAAATCTAAATCAGAGCTACAAGCTGCTTTATAGTCATATTTACTATCCCCAATAAATAGTGCCGGAAGAGCTATATTATTGCCTTGAACCTCACGTTCAATTATTAGTTCTTTATCGTCTGGACTTCCAAATATGCCCCCTTCAAATAAATCACCCAGACTCCTTTCTTTAAACACTTCTCGTAGCTCATCTTGATCCCCTCCAGATACAATAAGCCAAGGTATTCCCTTTGTCCTAGCTTTTAATTCTAAAAGTCCCCCTGCTATTTCACACGAAAGCAATCCACTTCTAACTTTTAACGCATAACTTTTCAGAAGCTCTTCTAAGCCAAGGCCACTTATGTTTCTAGCAGCGTTAGGAGCTATTTCTTTCAAAAAATAGGCAAACTTTTCGTAGCGTGATATTCCTCCATTAGCCACATGGTAACTGACTAAATCTTGAGCTGCATTAACTCCGAAAGGCAATGCAGCATGATAAAATGCAGATGACTTAACTTTGTTTGAGTTTAAAACAACCCCATCGCAGTCAAATACTAATGTTTTGTATTCCGTTAGTGGCAGCTTCATAACTCTAGAAGTCCTTTTTCTACTAGGCATTCAGCGATAGCAAAATCTTCCGGCCAATCAATATCATGACCAACTAGCTTACCCAAAGGATAAAGTAGAGGCTTATAACCTATTCGATCTCTACATTGCTTATAGATATTCGTGGAAGCTATAAAGGCGCCACTATTAATTTCATGAATTGGCTTTAATGTTTGAGTTCGTGGCCACTTTTCTAATTTCCGATCATAATTTAAAGGCTTCTCTCCCTGCCAAAGAAACGAATACAATTCGGTTGTTGTCATTAATGAATCATAACCTTCGTCTAATGATTCATAATATTTTTCAATTATTTTTTCATAGTGCTTGAATCTTATAAATGGCGACGTTACGTGTGTCCACAAGATATCACCATCTCCAATCAGATCTAATGCATGAGCAACTAGACTATCTGTACTTGTTGCACTTGATGACAAGTCTTCAACTCTATTATGCACTCGGATTCGTGATTCATTCAATCCACTAACGTAACTTAATATTTCATCATCATTTGTAGACAAAACAATTTCATCAATGCTCTTGACACCTAACAATTGATACAGTTTAACTTGTATAAGACCATATTCATTCCCTGCAAATGGCTTTATATTTTTTCTTTCTACTCGCTCACTTCCTTTACGACAAGGCAAGAAGCAACTTAATTTATTTTTTTTCATTTTAAACTGCCATAAATACTTATTTTATCTACATCGTATCGAGACGGAGTTATCGCTAACAAAGGTACTTTGCTGCAGGATTCTCGATAATTTAAGACAATATTATTCATCTCTTCATTACGTGGGTCTAATCCATCATACCCATCAAAACCTGCCAACAATATTCGCAAAGCACTACCAGTAGCGCAAATAGCAAAAGCATAGGCCATTACCAATAAAGATGGTACTGTGCAATATTTTTTAGAGAACTCAAATGCATCAGCCTTAACACTTAAACCAAAATCATATATTTCTTTTTCACCTAATGCTTCTTGTACATCTTTAGGTAGCATAGAATAAGGAGTAATCAGAGGCTGGGGAAGCTTTGTGTGGGCCTCACAGTCGGCCAGCAATCGTACGGGGTGGCATGCAACTCGAACATTTATCAACTCGGCATCAATAGCACTTTGGGTATTCAATGCTAATACAAGCGGTTTATTGCTATGTATATATTGTTCTATTGCTGTCCGGTGCTTCTCTACTCCTGGACCAGTACCCAATAACAATACTTCACGACCTGAAAATAAATCAACAGGTGACCAACTACCTTCAGGAGAGCCCTTATAGAAGTGACGAGCGGCATCTAGTGTATTTAAACTAAACTTTTTTCCACCTTCAACTCTAAGGTGCTCGATTACGGCAATTACATCTTCTTCACTATAGCGGGAATCACTTAACATTTGCTGAATATAAGTAGGATGAATTCCATATTTGCCAGCCAAATAATAATACGGGTTTTTTCCCCAACCATAATGCTGCTGCATTGGTTTAAAATGCTGCCTAATCAATGCCATTAGTGGAATCATATTAGGTTGAACACCACGTAAATCCGATATTTCTATTGCAAGTTCTTCGGTTATTGAATTGCCTGGTCCTCGCCCCATGCCAGTAACTGTCGAATCCACCCAACTAACACCATCCTGTATGCTTCTCATGGTGTTAGAAAGAGCCAGCCCTAGATTATCGTGAGTATGTATTCCTAATGCACCACTCCATTCTCTACGTAGCCAACTTACTACTTCAGATATTTTTCCTGGCTTCATACTACCCATAGAGTCTGCAAAATATAGTACATCAATTGGATATCCTGTTGCTTCTTTAGCTAAAAATTCAACCTCGCTTTCTTGACATTCTGCAATTTGCATTAGATTAAGACCAACCATATAGCCTCTTTCTTTTAGCCAGCTAACGGCAGGTAGTACCTGAGTAAACTCATGTACATGACTGGCAATACGAACTAATGAAACTGGCGATTCCTGCTCCCTAACTGGAAATAGCTTCTCTAGTACACTTTCTTGCTTAAAATCACCAACAAATTCACTCGCATTAACCATAACCCCGACTTTTAAATCTTCTGGGATATTTAGACTATTCAAAAATTCATCGGTACTAAATGCACACGCTCCCTTAAACCCTTTATTTTGCAGGGAACGTAAACCAAGCTCTACAACATCTACATTAATTGCACTCATTGCTTGCAAGTATTTATTTATTAAAGCTTCAGAAAAATTCCACGAATTATAATAGCCGCCGTCCCTAAGGGTACAATCCAGAAATACTACGTCTGCCATTTATTAATCTCCAAAACTATTACAGGCATTAATCACGCTTCTAACTTCTTCAGACGTGATAGTTGGTCCAATAGGTAAACTCAACACTTGCTCGTGTATAAGCTCGCTCACTGGATAGTTTTTATCTTTCATTTCTTCATAAGCTTGTTGCTTGTGAGGTGGAATTGGATAATGAATTAGCGTTTGAATACCATGCTCTGTTAAATGCTTCTGTAACGACGCACGCTGCTCACAACGTACTGTAAACACATGCCAAACATTCTGGTCGAATTCAACTGAGTTAGGGGTTAAATTATTAACAGGCAATATTATTTTATTGTTATTAATTCCGTCTACATAGGCACTAGCTGCTTTTCGTCGATGCTGTAGTTCCTTATCTAGATACTTAAGCTTTACCCTTAACATTGCAGCTTGTATTTCATCCAATCGACTATTCACACCTCGAAATAAGTTTTTATACTTTTCATGTGAACCGTAGTTTCGCAATGCCCGCAAAGTTTCAGCAAGTGAATCGTCATTCGTTGTAATTGCCCCTGCATCGCCTAAAGCTCCTAAGTTTTTGCCGGGATAAAAACTGAACCCACTCGCGTCACCCCAGCTACCTGATTTTCTTCCATCTACGCATGCTCCATGGGCTTGCGCTGAGTCTTCTAGCACCAACAAATCATATTCATTTGCGATTTCTAAAATTGCTGGCATATCAGCCAATCGACCATACAAATGAACGGGCAAAATAACTCTTGTTTTTGGAGAGATAGCTTGCCTTACTCTAACTGGACATATATTGTAATTTTTTATGTCAGGCTCTACTAATATGGGAGTTAAGTTAGCTGCACTTATTGCTAGGATACTAGCTACATAAGTGTTAGTAGGCACAATAACTTCATCTCCATCCTTTAGTCTACCGAGCTCTTTCCATGCCTGGAGAGTAAGAGTTAGTGCGTCTAATCCGTTAGCTACCCCTATGGTATGTTTTGTTCCGCAATAGGCTGCAAATTCTTGCTCAAAAGCTTCCAGCTCATTGCCTGTTATGTACCAACCAGAGTCAATAACTCGAGTAGACGCCTCAACCAGTTCATCTCGATACATTGCATTAATGGCTTTTAAGTCTAAAAATGGAATCATGCTAAACACCTAATTTTTTTTGCTGGATTACCAACTACAATTGCATTGTCTGCAACATCTTTTGTTACTACAGAGCCTGCGCCAACCATAGAATTCTCTCCTATAGTTATACCTGGTAACACTGTAGCGTTAGCTCCTATGCTTGCACCTTTTTTAATTGTTATCCCTAGGAACCTCTCTGGATATTGCTTTGATCGCGGCATTACATCATTAGTAAACGTTACGTTTGGTCCGATAAACACATTATCTTCAATACGCGTACCATCCCATACTTGAACACCAGATTTCACTGTTACGTTATCACCAATAACCACATCATTTTCAATAAACACTTGTGCATTAATATTACAATTCCTACCGATTACAGCATCACCTAATACTACACTGAACTGCCACACTTTCGTGTTCATACCTATATTTTTGCTTTGAACATCTGCTAATGCATGAATAAACATCATGGCTCCGCCTTCTTCAAGAATTCATCATAATTACGTATATAATCAGACTCATCATAATATTCACTTGCTAAGACCAATAAGACACAATCCTCGCTAAAATCATGCATTTCCCTCCAAACTAAGCTGTCTATCAACAAACCCTTTTTTGGCGTATTTAAAATAACATCGTCTTTCGAAATACCATTGTCCATCACCATTTTACAACTACCTGAAACGCAGATGACCAATTGCTTTAGCTCTTTATGGGCATGAAAACCGCGTGCCACATCTTCATGTGTTTTAAATATGTAGTAAACACGCTTAACAGCAAAAGGGATATGTTTGTTTGCTTCGATCGAGACTAATCCACCTCGATCATCCCCTAAGTCTGGCAAGTCAACCAGATTAATCAAACTCATAGAGAATCCTCAGCTAAACTCATTAGATACTGGCCATAGCTATTCTTCTTCATCGGTTCAGCAAGTGCTATCAATTGCTCAGCACTCAACCAACCATTGTTAAACGCAATCTCTTCCAAACAGGCAATTTTATAACCTTGACGTTTTTCAATGGTTTCAACAAATTGCGCTGCCTCTAATAGGCTTTCGTGGGTGCCTGTATCTAGCCATGCAAAGCCTCGCCCTAGCAGTTCTACATTTAGATACCCAAGCTCTAGGTAAGCGTTATTTACACTAGTAATTTCCAGCTCACCTCTAATAGAAGGCTTAACTTTCTTAGCGATATTGATTACACGGTTATCATAAAAATACAACCCGGTTACAGCATAATGAGATTTTGGTGTTGCGGGCTTTTCTTCGATCGAAAGCACCTTCATATTGTTATCAAACTCGACTACACCAAATCGCTCTGGATCTTTTACTTGATATCCAAAAACAGTTGCACCCTTACCTTCTCTAGACTTGTTCACCGCCTCTTTAAGCTTAGGGGTGAAGCCCTGACCGTAATAAATATTATCACCTAGCACTAGACAAACATCGTCTTCGCCTATAAATTTTTCGCCTATTATAAAAGCTTGGGCAAGACCGTCTGGCGAAGACTGAACAGCATATTCCAGCTCAACTCCGAAATTACCACCATCACCTAAAAGCCTTTTGAATGCTGCTTGGTCTTCTGGTGTAGTAATAATTAATACTTCTCGAATACCAGCCAACATAAGTACTGACAACGGGTAGTAAATCATCGGTTTATCGTAGACGGGCAACAGCTGCTTAGATACACCCAGAGTTATTGGGTATAACCGTGTACCAGAGCCACCTGCTAAAATTACACCTTTCATAAGTTTTCGCCCTGAGATTCACTTTGACCTAAACGAGTTAACTGGTACTCTCCGTTCAATACTCGTTGCCACCATGCCTCATTCTTCAAATACCATTGCACTGTTTTTTTCATGCCCGATTCAAACGTTTCTTTAGGTTTCCAGTTCAGTTCATTTGCAATTTTACTCGAATCTATAGCGTAGCGGCGATCGTGCCCTAACCTGTCGTCAACATGTGTAATTAACCTTCGATAGGCTTTATCAGTCGGTCTGAGCTCCTGCAAGATATCACACAAGGTTTCTACCACCTCAATATTCTGTTTTTCGTTATGACCACCAATATTATAAGTTTCTCCCACTTCCCCTTCTGAAATAACTTTATACAACGCCTCTGCATGGTCTTCTACATACAGCCAATCTCGTATTTGGTCACCTTTACCATATATTGGCAATGGCTTATTTTGCAGCGCATTTAAAATAACGTGCGGAATAAGTTTTTCTGGGAAATGGTACGGGCCATAGTTGTTCGAACAGTTTGTAACAACAATAGGAACTCCGTATGTACGGAGCCAGGCACGAACTAGGTGGTCCGAACCTGCTTTACTTGCTGAATAAGGCGAACTAGGCGCGTAAGCTGTTGATTCAGTAAACAAACAATCTTCAACTTTTTCCTGTTCACTTGGGTGCGGTAAATCGCCATAAACTTCATCAGTACTCACATGATGAAAGCGAAATTTTTGCTGCATTGCTTTATCTAACTTCTGCCAATAACAACGTGCCGCCTCTAGCAAATTAAATGTACCCACAACATTGGTTTCAATAAAGGCTGCTGGGTCATCAATTGAACGGTCTACATGGCTTTCTGCAGCCAAGTGCATAACTGCGTCTGGATTATGCTGCTTAAACACTCGATTTAACTCCGCCTTGTCGCATATATCAACCTGCTCAAACGTGTAGCGAGTGGAATCTTTAATATCGGCTAAATTATCCAAATTACCAGCATATGTTAATTTATCTATGTTTACGACAGCGTCTTGAGTATTATTAATAATATGTCGAACAACAGCAGAACCAATAAAGCCTGCGCCGCCAGTCACTAAAATTTTCATTGTCATCCTAGATTTAATTTATAACAACTAAAATGCCTGATCGAATTATCTAAAAGAGCAATACTTAGCCCACAACTTAATTCAACACAGATCCATTCAAACTAGCTTACCTTCTACTAGCTCGGCCTTAATATTCTCTATCTCACGCTCTATTTCAGCATACTCTCTCAACTTTCTATGCAAAAACCGAGTAGTAACTTCTGCCTTATCTTCAATGCCTTTAGGCGTCAAAACATAAGCGTAGGCTAGCTTATTTTGACTATTTTTAAAGTTCTGTGCCTTTATCAAGCCTACATCTAACAAAGCATTTATGCAGTAGTTTACCTTACCCAAACTAATTCCCAGCTCTTTTGAAAGCTGCCGTTGGCTTAAGTTTGGGTTCTGCTCAAGTGCTTTTAGCAGTTTATATCGGAGTTCATCGGTTAGCATGTCGTGCTTGTCACGCCTTTAAATTCAAGGTGTTCATGAGTTGAACGCGGATTATATAGGGGCTATCTGTTAGGGGCAAGCACTGGGGGGGGGTTTTAGCTGCGGGCTGCGGGTAAGTTCAAAAGGGAATGGCTAAGATTTGGGTTAACACGAAGCCTAAAAGTACAAAAAACGGTGGTTTATAGGTGTGTTCGGAATGCAATGAAGACGCGACATATATGTTTATTTGTCGCACCTTCACCGCGTTTCGAAGACTCCTACTTGGTAATTAGTGTATTGGTTTAATCGCTGCCAAATAGGTCTCTTGTGTATATTTTATCGGCTACGTCTAGTAGGTCTTCCGAACGGCGGTTGGCTACGATTACATCGGAAGCGGTTTTGAATGCGCTTAGGTCGGTATACACTTTAGAGTTGTAAAAATTATTTTCCTTAAAAGCTGGTTCGAAGATGATAACTTCTATACCTTTGGCTTTTAAACGCTTCATTACGCCTTGTATGGCCGATGCTCGGAAGTTGTCGGAGCCTGTTTTCATTACTAGGCGGTAAATACCCACTACTTTTGGGTTACGCTTTAATATGGCGTTTGCGATGAAGTCTTTACGGGTTGTGTTGGCGTCTACTATGCCACCGATAATGTTGTTAGGTACGTCTTGGAAGTTGGCTAACAGTTGCTTGGTATCTTTTGGTAGGCAATAACCGCCGTAACCGAAGCTTGGGTTGTTGTAGTGGTTGCCTATGCGCGGGTCTAGCCCTACGCCTTCAATAATTTGCTTTGAGTCTAAGCCGTGAGTTTCTGCATAAGAGTCTAGCTCGTTAAAATAGGCTACGCGCATGGCTAGGTAGGTGTTAGAAAACAGCTTTACGGCTTCTGCTTCTGTGCTATTTGTAAACAGCACCGATATATCTTGCTTAACAGCGCCTTGCTTTAACAATTCGGCAAATTTCTCAGCTCGCTCGCTTTGCTCACCTACAATTATTCGGCTTGGGTATAGGTTATCGTGCAGAGCCTTTCCTTCACGTAAAAACTCAGGCGAAAATATAATATTTTTATTGCCTGTTTTTTCAACTAATTGCCGTGTATAACCCACGGGAACGGTCGATTTTATAACCATGGTTGCTGCTGGGTTAATGGCCATAACATCCGCAACGACAGACTCAACACTTTTGGTGTTGAAGTAATTGGTTTCTGGATCGTAATCAGTCGGGGTGGCTATCACTACGTAATCGGCGTCTGCATAGGCGGCCTGTTTATCGAGTGTTGCCGTAAAATTTAACTTTTTATTGGTTAAAAAATCGCTTATTTCTACATCTTCGATCGGTGATTGCTTTTTATTCAGCATCGCAACCTTTTCTTCGATAATATCTACCGCTACCACTTCGTTATGTTGTGCTAACAACATAGCGTTAGAAAGCCCAACATAGCCTGTCCCTGCTATTGCTATTTTCATTGTTACTCCTTTAATTTAAAACGATTTAATGGCTGCATGTTAACACCTTGATGGCGTAGCTGAAATCAGGGCTTTTCTAATTTCAAATAGGTTTTTACGGTATTTATCGAAAGTTTCAAAAGCTTTGTAATTAGAATCGCCAAATAGCCAATCAACAACAGCTCGCCAACCAATGCATCCCATAAATTTAAGTAACTTTGGCTGAATATCAGCCACACCCCGACTTGAACTATTATAAGCGCGGTTAATGCTAAATTGGTCGTTGCGATAGCAAACACCAGAATAGGTAGCAAGAATACTATTACTACATAGTTATAACCCAACTCATACAATGCCGTTGCACCCATTAAGTAACTGACTATAACCACTAGGCTAAGCAACCCAAAATAGTGCCACGCTATTAGCTTTGTTTGCTGGGATACACCTAAAAGTGCTTGAGCTTTTTTTGGTAGGCAGTTAATGGCGATTAGCGCAAGAATTGTTACCGAAGGTAAATCGAACACGGCATATAAGTAAGCGAGCATTATTGAGCCTCCGCTAATAAAGCAGGTATTGTGGCGCGAATGTACTGAATGTGCTGGCGCTTATAGGTGTAGCTAATATGAATCATGCCATCACTGCCAATTATCATTGATGGGTATGCAAAGCGTTCACCTGGTTGGTCTTCTAGGGTTTTCGCAATCTGCCAATGCTCACCCCCATCTTCTGAAATGCTCAAATACAGCTGCCCTCGCCCGTTGCCGCCGTTATGTACCATTAATAATTTATCTTCGCCTATTTGCACTACGGCCGAATCGGCTGAATCATTAGGCAGGCTTTCTATTCCGCTAACCTCCCAACGGCTACCGTCTGGATTCCATAATCCGCCCTGTATGTTTTTTTGCTCAATTGGTCTTGCAAATATTTTGGCGGTGTTATCTTTTATATTTGGAATCAAAATGGGTTGAATAGCGTTCATCGGCAAAGTTTGAGCGTGCTGCATGCGCATGTTTGTGTCTAAGTGAATGAAAAGCGGGTCTAAACGGTTAAGTTCAAAGTAGGCTGGTAATATAAAGCCTTGGCTTGTGGCTACAGGTGGGTTGCGCACTAGGTTGCTGATGTTAAAAAACGGCGAAGTATTTAGCTTTTCTCCGTACACAAAGGTTTTGCCTTCATCTTCAGAAATCAACATATCTACTTTAGCGGTTGCCCAGCCACCCACGCTTACGCTAACTACCCACACATAAAGCTTGCCGTTGTGGTGTTTAGCCACTGGGTTGCCCAATTTTTTAATGTAACGGCCTGATAACTCACTGAGCATGGGGGCCGATAGCACAGCACTCACCGGCTCTACAATTTCACCATTTTGCACAACTGCACGGTAAATTTGCACATCTTTATGCCCTTCTCGGCTGCCTCCAAACCAGTAAAGTAGCTGCCGGTTATTGGGTAGTTGCTCAATATAAGAGGCGTGTACCATTTTTGTTTCTGAAGGTAGCGCTAATGATTGCATGGTTTTTTGCACCGCCAGGTCAGGCAAAGCCGGCGCTTTAAACTCAACCGATGGCTGAATCGGTTTGCTTAATACGCTTAAGCTTACAAGTACTATGAACAGCAATGCCAACAGGGCTTGTACTCCGCTGGTTTTTTGCAAAGCTTTATCCACGCGCATTTAAAAACTCATCTACTCGATCTTTCAATGGACTGTCTGGATATACCTCTAAGTAGTACTGATAATATGGCACCGCTTCGCTCAATTGGTTTAACGCTACTAGGGTATCGGCAATGTTTAAATAGACTGGTATACGCTTGGCATCTAACTCGATGGTTTTTTCTAACCAAAAAAGGGCTTGTTTATATTGCTTATCTCTAAACAACACAAAGCCGTAATCGTTGGTTATGCCTGGGTTACTAGGGTTATACATTAAAGCGGTATGCAGTTCGCTTAAGGCATTTTTGTAATCTTTTTCTGTATAGAACTTTAACCCCTTGCCATGGTGTTCATTGGCTTTTAATTTGCGTTGGGTAAGCGATAACTGGCTAATGTCTTCTAAACTGCCGCGCACTAAGTTATGCGCAATTTGAGTATTAGAAAGTTCGGCAATTTGTCGTTTTAAAATGATGTTTTCTTTTTCGAGCTTTAATATTTCAGCTTTTAATCGTTCTTCTTCGCTTAAAGAGGCATCTGAAATATTCACAGGTGCGAGTTCAAATAGAAACTCACCTCCTTCGCTGCCCACCAGGTTACCAAAGGCCGGTGTTTGGTTAGAGTTTTCAGATACTCGTGGAGAAACGTAGGCACCTAGCTCAGAGGCGGTAATTATATTATTTTGGTCTAAATCGGCAGCGCCTTCCAGCCCTTGTAGTAACATCCCCGTAAATACTGAATGCCCATTTGCACCGCCATCGGCCACTTCTTGATCGGCACCGCCTGCGGTTAGAATTTGTCGAGCTTGTCTTGATGCAATTTCTTCTAAATATTTAGAGCGCGCAGCTCGACCACCACTTCGAGTTAAGGCTATTCCGCTGTAACAAGAGTCCATCACAAAGTAAACGTGCTTCGCTGGGATCATATCTGAGAAGTCTTGTAGGTGTGTCATTGAAATAGCTTTGCTGTGAAATTTATCCAGCTCAGCATCAAATGGGATGATATACCCAAGGTTGCGCCCCGAAGGTAATACTCGGGTCATACCGTGGCCAGCGTAAAAAATAAACACTCTGTCGTTTGGTTTTACACGGTCTGGGTCGGATAAAATATTGGCTAAATGCTCAGTTATATTTTCTCGGCTGGCGTTTTCATCCAGTAAGGTAAAAATACGTTCCTCTTCGAAGCCATACTTATTTTGTAGCACTTCTTTTACGCCATGTGCATCGTTTACCGCATAGCTTAACTGCGGCCAATATCGATACTTGTTAACGCCTATAACTAACGCCCAACTGTTACCGTAAAGCTGGCTGGCCACAGGGGCTGCGGTAGGTTGTTCGGCTGGCTTTTTATTATTAACAGAGTCGAATGGGTTACCGTCAATATCGACTACTTTATAGCCTTCTTCGTCTAAGGCTTTTAACAGTTCAGGTAAGGCTTGAACAGTTTGTTTATGTATATCGTGAAACAGTAATATGCCTTTCTTTTTTGTGGCGAGATCGGCCATAACTCTTTTTACGATAGATTCTGGCATTGGGTCTGCCCAGTCCTTTGAATCTATATTCCACATAATAGAGCGCATGCCCGTTTCTCGCGAAAGCTGAACGAGCTGATCGTTTTTAGCTCCATAAGGCGGTCGGAAACTGGTCACATCTATACCCGAGACCGTTTTAAGCAATGTATTGGTGTCTTCTAGCTCTTTCTTTTGTTTATCATCAGAAAGCTTTGTTAGTACGGGGTGGCTAAAGCTGTGGTTCGCTAATATATGACCTTCACTTAACGCTCTTTGCAGTTGCGCTGAACTTTTACTCAGTTTCACAGCATCACCGTTAACCGAGCCTACGTTTTTACCTACTGCAAAAAAATAGGCTTTTACATTGAACTCTTTTAGCGTATCTAATATTGCAGCGGTGTTGCGGTTGTGTGGACCGTCATCAAAAGTTAAGACCACGGTTTTATCTGGAATGCCATAACCCCATACTAAATCCGATTTACTGTTATCTTCAGCACCACGAACGGCGGGTTGCTCTAAGGCAGGTGCTTGCTGATTAAACTCTTCATAAATATCGTTGCGTGTATATTGCGTTTGCAAGAAATCTAAATAATTTTGCCAAGGTTCTAACTCTAACCCTCGTGTAACCAATGCGCTGGTTAGCTCTGTAATATCTGTTTGATAGGTATCTTGGATGACTAAAATTTGCTGTTCTAACTGGCGAAGCTGCCGCAGCTCTGTTTGGCTTAAATAAGGTGCTTGGCTGTGCTCTAACAATAGATTATCGATAAGATCGATAAAACTTATAGCATCGGCTGCTCTTACTTGGTCGCTGTGTAAGAAGCTATAAAATTGATTTACTTTAATGGCACGCTCATTGGCAGGCAAGGTTAGAAAATCATCTAATGCTTGCTCTAACAATTGCTGTTTATAGTAATAGTAATTGCGTGAGATGAAGGTGTCCCGTTGTGTCGCCACGGCGTTATCGGCACCGGAAGACAACAGAAACAACACCTTGCGATTAAGCTCTACTATTTGCTCATAGCGCCCTACTTCACTACTCAACACTGGGAGCGCAAAACTCGTTAGAGAAACACTCAACAGAAGCCTTATTACTGTGTTTTTTAATCTACTTGCTAACATCAATGATCCTTTCTAATTATATGAGGCAAATGGTTCCTTCGCCTGTTAATTCCCAAGTTTGAATCTTTGCTAGGCTGCCTTCACCCGTATAAATATCGACATGCTTTTTTCTGATTTTTTGACCAACATCTCCCGCTTTAAACACCTGTTTCTGTAATAGCTCAGCGCTAGAATTAACATAAAACTGCTGGCCACTGCCTATATATTTATGGTCTGTTGCGGCAGTACCAATTACCAGCGCTTGCCCTAAAGCGTTTAGGGGCTTATTGCTTTTATGCCAACGCTGGCCATAATAGCCTAAGTACCAATCATGCCGGGTTTTACCCCAGCCTTCCATTTTTACATCTTTTAGAAAACTTTGATTAAAAGATAATGTGCCTATGCCTGTTACGGTTATGGTTGCATTTTTGCCATTATATTCACTTTCTACAGGCGTGTAGTAGCCCGTTATTTTCCAATTAGTTGAGCAGGCACTGTTCAGTTGCGCGTTGCTCGCACAAGATTGCGTGGCCACTAGCATGAACGCTATTATGTTTATCAAACGAATATTCATATCTGATTTTTGCAACTAGCCCTTATCTAAAATATTGATAGATTTTCTGAACACCTTTAATTGCAGAAACTGGTGTTTCTACTTTGTCATCTACGCTTTTCAAACTGTAGCTTTTTACAAAGCCAGGTAATAACTCATTCACCGAATCATCCACTATGATGGCTTGGTTTACATAACTGGCCACTATATTCACTCGTTGAGCATCGCTGAATAGAGATTCGCCGGTTGAGATGCTTTCAAACGCTACATCACAGCTTAGTGCTTCGGTCACCAAGGTGGCGGCAATATCTTCATGAGAAGTTCGGTAATTAACTTCTTGCTGCTTGCCCGGCCAATGAATAACGAGCGGCACTTGGGTTTGGTATTGGGTAAAGTTGCTGCCATGCCCCCAATAGGGTTCGTTTTGGTCTTTAAATTCTTCGCCATGGTCGCCGGTGATCACAACTATGGTGTTTTCCCACTGGTTATTCGCTTGCAGCGTTGCTTTTAACTCGCCTACCAAAGTATCTAAGTAATGAATAGAGTTTGAGTATTGGTTTAGGTAGGGCTTTGGTTCGGTGTCATCCTTTACTTTTGAAATACGAAGCTGCTCAGCCGGTAAAAACGGGCTTGGGTAATTGGGTGGCGTCCAGTATGGGAAATGTGACCCGTTAAATAATAGAAAGCTGAAAAACGGCTGGCCTTCTGGGTTAGCTTCGAGCTGCTTTTTAAATTGTTTAATTAAATTGGCATCACCTTCATAAACTGCGCCTTTACCTTGGCTTTGTAACGGTTCAATACCATTAAACAACAACGTATCGAGTTTATTTACTTCTATATCTTGGTTGGCTAACACCCAATGTTGGTAACCCAATTGTTGAGTGCTTTCTATTAAAGCCGGTTGCTTGCCAGCACCCATAGCACTGTTAAAGAACACTGGAGACAGACTATAGATTAACCCGAATACGCCTCTGTCGGTTACCGTCCCCGTACTTAAATGGTTGCTAAAATAGAGCGACTCTCGGCCAATTTCAGTGATATTTGGCATAATTTCAGGGGTGTATCTATCGAATCGAAGGCTTTCTACTGAAACTATGACGATATTTGGCGTGTTCTCTGCCACGCACTGAATGGGCTCTGCGGGGTAGTTAAAACCACTCACCTTGCCCTCTTTAAGCACGAGGTTGTCTTCTACCAAGGCTTCATTAAACCAGCCTAATTGTTTTAATTTAGTGGTCGCCGTTAACGGCGTATACCACGGCACTGTATGCGTAAGACTGACAATAGCGCCCATGTTGTGGGCATATCCCCACGCATGTATACCCTGCCCAATAACTAACAACACGGCCAAAAAACTAAAGATAAGCCCTGTTCTTAACCTGCTTAATATAACTAAAGCTTTCGTCGCTAACCAATAGGTGAACCCCATAAAAGCAAACCAAGCAACAAACCCCACCAGCAGAATTCCATTGCCCACGCCCATACCGGCACGGTCAACAAATAACATCTTTATAAAGAAGGCATTTATATGAAACCGATACACGCTGAACACCCAAGCATCTACGGCTAACAGCAACCAAGTAGTACCTGCCAAAATTGCGTATAGAGAAATAACAAAAGGCAAGGGTAAAAGTAAGAATGGCAGTAGTACCACGGCTAGCAATAGTGAAAAGGCAAAGGCTTGGCTAATAAACGCTAAAGGAATGTATATTTTGGCTAACAAGCCCTCTCCAGGTGAGCCAGTTGCCAAGTTCAAAGCCATTATGGCACTGCAGACCACTACAAACAGAACAAGCAGCCCGAAAAAGGCCTTAAATTTACGCGCCATACTACCCTTTATGATTCGATAGAGTTAAAGGTGGGTATTATCCTTGCTTATGGGGGGGATGTCGATAACAGAGTTTTAGGCTGCGGGCTGCGGGCTGCGGGCTGCGGGCTGCGGGCTGCGGGCTGCGGGCTGCGGGCTGCGGGCTGCGGGCTGCGGGCAAATTTTACGGATTGTTTGGTTTTGTTTGCAAGTAAAACTTTTCGTCTCTCCGCAAGCTCCGAAGACTCCTACGAAATACAGAGGTGCATCTTTTGCTTTTGAACTTACTCGCAGCTCGCAGCCCGAAGCTCGCGGACGCCCAAAGGGCGCCGTTCTGCTTAACCCTTTCGTCTCTCCGCAAGCTCCGAAGACTCCTACGAAATACGGGGGGTGCATCTTTTGCTTTTGAATTTACTTGCAGCTTGAAGCTTGAAACTCGCGGACGCCCGTAAGGGCGCCGTTCTGCCCTTCTACTTCCGCCCATACCGATCAGTGAATCTCACAATATCATCTTCACCTAAATAAGAGCCTGTTTGCACTTCTATCAACTCTAACGGGATTTTCCCAGGGTTTTCTAGGGCGTGAGTTGCGCCTATGGGGATATACACCGATTCGTTTTCGCTCACTAGTCGAGTGTTTTCACCTATCGTAACGTTTGCAGTGCCTTTTACTACTATCCAGTGCTCGGCTCGGTGATGGTGCATTTGTACCGAGAGTTTTTCACCAGGTTTTACGGTGATGTTTTTCACCTGATGGCGCTCACCGCTGTCGACGCCCTGATAACTGCCCCACGGGCGATAAACCTTTACGTGGGTTTGGTGCTCGGTTCGGCCAGAGTCTTTTAACTGGTTTACGATATGTTTAATATCTTGTGCTTTTTCTCTTGGCATAACGGCAACAGCATCGGCTGTTTCGATGATAACTAAATCATCAACCCCAACCGCGGCTACTAAACGGCTTTCGGCACGAATTAAGTTACCTTTTGCTTCGTGGGTTAATACATCGCCCGTCAGTACATTGTTACTTGCGTCTTTTTCGCCTAAATCATATAGGGCCGCCCACGCGCCAATGTCGTTCCAATCACCTGTATATGGCACAACGACCGCTTTATCGGTTTTTTCCATAACCGCGTAATCGATAGAATCGGCGGGCGATTTTGCAAAAGCTTCGGCGTTAACTCGAATAAAATCTAAATCGAGTTGCTTACCTGAGTATGCGGCTTTAACGGCATTGAAAATATTTGGCTGCAATGCTTTAAGCTCGTCTAAGTAGGTTTGAGCTGAAAACACAAACATACCGCTATTCCAATAGTAGCCGCCTTCTTTTAAGTAGGATTCTGCAGTGGCTAAATCGGGCTTTTCTTTGAAGGCTTTAACATCACTAACTTCGTTTTTAGAAGCGGCTTGAATATAACCATAACCTGTTTCTGGGTAAGCGGGTTGCACTCCAAAAGTTACGATTTTACCGGCTTTTGCCTGTTCAATCGCTTTTTCTATAGCTTCACCAAATAACTGCTCATTTTTAATGACATGATCGGCCGGTAATACCAGCATAATGGCACTGGCATCGCGCTCTATAGCCTGAAAAGCCGCCAATGCAATAGCGGGTGCTGTATTTTTGCCTTCTGGCTCAAGAATTAAATCAGCTTGCGTTCCGCACTCGGCCATTTGCTGAGCAATCATAAAGCGGTGCTCGTCATTGCACACTACAATAGGGTTTTCCGACAAGCCAATATGCTGTGTTCGCAAGGCCGTTTGTTGAATTAAACTTTCGTTTACATCAACTAGATTAATGCATTGCTTTGGGAACAGCTCTCGAGACAGTGGCCACAATCGACTACCAACGCCTCCAGCTAATAATACGGGGATGATCAAAGTGTTTTTCCTTAAACGAAGTGATTGTCTCTATTGTAGCAGTGAGCTTGGGAAGGAAAAAGAAGTTTTAAGCTGCAAGCTGCAAGCTGCAAGCTGCAAGCTGCAAGCTGCAAGCTGCAAGCTGCAAGCTGCAAGCTGCAAGCAAAAAAAAATTCTAGACTCACTTGTTGTTGTCAAGTTGGTTAAGCGCACTTTCGTTTATCTTACTTGTGTGCGCCTTGCGACTTCTTATCTCTACTTTAAAACGGGTGCCCTTTGTTCAATTAGCTAAAGGTAATAACCGGGCCATCATCATTGTCGATATTAGCTAACTCGGCTATTACGTTGTCGGCCATGCTTAGATAGTGGTCTCGGTTCTTCGAGTTGGTACTTGCGGCCACTGTGGGTATGCCATTATCGGTTTCTGTGCGAATATTTATGTCGAGCGGAAGTTGACCCAAAATAGTCGCTTCATATTTATCCGCTAATTTTTGCCCACCTTGCTGACCAAATATGTGCTCTTCATGCCCACATTGGCTACACACATGAACAGCCATATTTTCAACAATACCTAGCACCGGCACCTTAACCTTTTGGAACATTTCGATGCCTTTTTGAGCATCCAGCAACGCTAAATCTTGTGGAGTTGTCACAATGACCGCGCCGTCTACTTTGGCTTTTTGTGCCAACGTGAGCTGAATATCACCCGTGCCAGGCGGCATATCGATAACTAAGTAATCTAGGTTATCCCAACGGGTTTGATTCAATATTTGCTGCAGTGCGCCTGAGGCCATTGGTCCGCGCCATACCATGGGCGTTTTATCGGTTACTAAGTAGGCCATAGACATCGTTTGCAAGCCATGCGCAATTATAGGTTCAAAATTATTGCCTTCATGGACATTCGGCTTAGTACCTTCTGCTACACCCAGCATTAGCCCAATTGAAGGACCATATATATCAGCATCGAGCAAACCTACAGAATGGCCTTTAGCTTTTAAGGCTAAAGCTAAGTTAACAGCGGTTGTACTTTTACCAACACCACCCTTGCCAGATGCGACCGCAATAATGCGTTTAACGTTTTCCATGAAGCGAACCTTTTAAAATGCCAATTAGCCCTTTATATGAGGCTAAGTTACGGCTTTACAAGGATTATTTGCTCTAAGGTCAATTGCCGTTGTCATTAACGCGAATTTCAGTAGAATCAGCAATTCGGCTTTAAAAACCCATCATTTCGGATTTTTACCCACAACTAACAGGACAGCACATACTCATGAGCGAACCACGCAACATTCTTGTCACCAGCGCCCTTCCTTATGCCAATGGTCAATTGCACCTTGGGCATATGATGGAACAAATTCAAACCGATATCTGGGTGCGGTTCCAAAAGAGTATGGGGCATAACTGCTACTATGTTTGTGCAGATGACACGCATGGCACAGCCGTTATGTTGCGCGCCGAAAAAGAAGGCATGACTGCAGAGCAATGGATTGAAAAAATGCATGCAGATCACCTGGCCGACGCCCAAGGCTTTTTGATTGGTCACGATAACTACTACAGTACGCACTCACCAGAAAACAAAGCGTTATCTGAACTAATTTATGGACGCTTAAAAGAAAACGGCCATATTCAAGTTAAAACCATTCGCCAATTGTACGACCCTGTTAAAGAAATGTTCTTGGCCGATCGATTCGTTAAAGGCACCTGCCCTAAATGCAAGGCAGAAGACCAGTATGGCGATGCTTGCGAAGTGTGCAGCGCCACTTACGAGCCCAACGAGCTAATTGACCCTAAATCGGCTTATTCAGGTGCTACACCTATTGAAAAAGACTCCGAGCACTACTTTTTTGATTTGCCACAATTCCAAGACTTTTTACAAGAGTGGACACGCTCAGGCACTTTACAAGACAGCGTCGCCAATAAACTTTCAGAGTGGTTAGATTCTGGTCTAAAAGCTTGGGATATCAGCCGAGACGCACCTTACTTTGGCTTCGAAATTCCTGGTACTACGGGCAAGTATTTTTACGTGTGGCTCGATGCACCTATCGGCTATATGGCCAGCTTTAAAAACCTGTGTGACCGCACCGAAGGCTTAAAGTTCGATGACTACTGGGCTAAAGACAGCAAAGCCGAGCTTTATCACTTTATTGGTAAAGACATTATCAATTTCCACGCGTTGTTTTGGCCGGCAACACTTTCAAGTGCAAACTTCAAAACACCTGATGGCGTGTTCGCTCACGGCTATATCACCGTTAATGGTGAAAAAATGTCGAAGTCGCGCGGTACCTTCATTCAGGCTAGCAGCTATTTAAAGCATTTAAACCCAGAATACCTTCGTTATTATTACGCTGCTAAATTAGGCTCTGGTGTGGAAGATATTGATTTAAACCTTGAAGACTTTGCCCAACGGGTAAATACCGATCTAGTAAACAAAGTCGTCAACATTGCCAGCCGCTGTGCCGGCTTTGTAAAAAAAGCAGGCGGTCAGTTATCGGCCAATGTCGCCGAACCCGAAATGCTAAAAGAATTTATCGCCGCTGGCAGCACCATTTCGAATTTATTCGAAAAACGTGAATACAGTAAAGCGGTGCGTGAGACTATCGCTTTGGCTGATAAAGCCAATGAATATATTCAAGCCAAAGCACCGTGGGCCATGGCTAAAGAAGAAGGCAAAGCACAAGAAGTACTTGATGTTTGTTCAATGGGCATTCATCTATTCCGCTTAATTGCGATCTACTTAGGTCCTATTTTGCCGGAACTGAATGGCAAAGTTTGCTCATTCTTAAACGTAAACAGCCTAAACTTTACCGATCGAGAAACGGTGTTAACCGAACACAGCATCAACAAGTTCAAACCACTATTGACCCGTATTGAAATGACGCAAATTGAGCAGCTTATTGATGCCAGCAAAGCTGATGCCGCTATTGAATCAGGCAAAAAGCCAGAAGCTAAAGCGGAGAAAAAACCAGAGCCTAAAGCTAAAAAAGCAGATAAGCCATCCACTAATGACGGTACAATTGAATTCGATGATTTTGCCACAGTAGATCTGCGCGTTGCTAAAGTGATCGCAGCCGATCATGTTGAAGGCGCTGATAAACTGCTGCAATTACAGCTCGATGTTGGCAACGGTGAAACCCGTCAGGTGTTCAGTGGCATTAAAAGTCACTACCAACCTGAAGACCTAGTCGGCAAAAACCTAGTTCTCGTGTACAACCTAAAACCAAGAAAAATGCGCTTTGGCATGAGTGAAGGCATGGTTCTAGCGGCAGGCGAAGGCAAGGACTTGTGGATACTAGAAGGCAATAGCGAAATTCCACCAGGAACGAAAGTTTCTTAATAAAGTTAGAAGTTAGTAGCTGCAAGCTGCAAGCTGCAAGCTGCAAGCTGCAAGCTGCAAGCTGCAAGCTGCAAGCTGCAAGCTGCAAGCTGCAAGCTGCAAGCAGAATCAGTATTAGGAGCTTTCTCCATGGGTCACTACTGAAAGCTTAGGCTTAAACTCCTTCTGTTCACTTGTAGCTTGCAGCTTGCAGCTCAAAACTAGAAGTTAACGGACTGCCCTTTCGGGCAGCCGTTCTTTTAACCTGTCCTTATTCCAAAAAACCATATAAACATTTGACTTAACCCCTTGTTTGACATATCAAAACTCACGATAATAGCGCCGTCTTTTTATACGTAGCCTGTCTTGATGAGCGATTACATTCTGTTATTAGTAGGTACCGTACTGGTCAATAATTTTGTACTAGTGCAATTTTTGGGTTTATGCCCTTTTATGGGTGTCTCAAATAAACTTGAAACAGCGGTTGGTATGTCTGCGGCCACTACTTTTGTTTTAACCTTGTCGAGTGTTGCGAGCTACGTGGTCTACACCTACCTGCTGCTACCCCTTGAATTAACTTATCTAAAAACCATCAGTTTTATTTTGGTCATAGCGTTTATGGTGCAGTTCACCGAAATGCTGGTACGAAAAACCAGCCCGTTGCTGTACCGAGTATTGGGTATTTTCCTACCTTTAATTACTACTAACTGCGCGGTTCTAGGCGTTGCACTGTTGAACATCAGCAAACAAAATTCGTTAATCGAGAGCTTTTTATACGGCTTTGGTGCTGCATTAGGCTTTTCGCTGGTATTAGTTTTATTTGCGGCCATGAGAGAACGAATCAATCTTGCGGATGTTCCCACTCCGTTTAAAGGTGCCGCCATAGGTTTGATTTCAGCTGGCATTATGTCGCTCGCATTTATGGGCTTTGCCGGGTTGGTGGCTAGCTAATGATGATTACTGCAGTTTTAACGCTACTTATTTTGGCGGCCATATTTGGCGCATTGTTAGGCTTTGCCGCGGTTAAATTTAAGCCTGAAGGCAATCCAATTGTTGACGAAATAGACAACATATTGCCGCAAACTCAGTGTGGCCAATGTGGACACCCCGGGTGCCGACCCTATGCAGAAGGCATAGCCAACGGAGAAGACATCAACAAATGTCCGCCGGGTGGTGAAGCCACCATCCACGCATTAGCCGATTTACTCGATGTTGAGCCCATGCCATTAGATGCAGAGCATGGTGAAGAAAAAACGAAAATGGTCGCCGTTATTCGCGAGCTGGAATGTATTGGCTGCACAAAATGCATACAAGCCTGCCCTGTTGATGCCATTTTGGGCGCGGCCAAGCAAATGCATTCGGTCATAGAAAGTGAATGCACCGGCTGTGACCTTTGTGTTGAGCCTTGTCCGGTCGATTGTATTGATATGGTTCCGGTCGCTGTTACGCCTAATAACTGGCATATTGAAAAACCGTTCAGCTCACTGGAAATTATTGCCACCGATAAAACATCGCCATCCGCACAACAAACCAACACAGGTGAAGCAGCATGACCCAGTCGGCAATCATTGCGCGCAGCAGCGTTTGGGCTATTCCGGGCGGCATTCACCCAGAACAGCACAAAAATGAATCGAATCAGACACCTATAGAGGTCATGCCGGTTCCATCACAACTGTGGGTTCCGGTAAGTATGCACATTGGTGCAGAAGCTGAACCCATTGTGAAACTAGGCGATACCGTGCGCAAAGGCCAACTCATCGCCAAGGCACAATCAGGCGTTTCTGCCAATGTACACGCCCCAACTTCTGGACGAATTACCTCTATTAAAGACCATGATTTTGCCCATGAATCCGGTTTACCAAGGTTGACCATTCAAATAGAGGCCGATGGTTTAGACGCTTGGCGAGACCAAGACCCATGGCCTAACTGGCAAGAGAGATCCATTGATGAAGTTCTGGTTCGGGTTCGTGAAGCCGGTTTGGCGGGCATGGGTGGCGCCGGTTTCCCTACGGATATCAAATACCGCAATAAACATACGCCTATCCATACGCTCTTAGTGAACGCGGCTGAATGTGAGCCCTATATCACTTCCGATGACCGCTTAATGCAAGAAAGAGCCATCGACATTCTAAGGGGTGCACAAATTTCAGCATGGCTACTCGAAGCCGACAACATCATTGTTGGTATCGAAGACAACAAGCCCGAGGCCATTAAAGCACTTGAACAAGCCGCTAACGACTTAAACTTAACTATAGCTATTGCTGTCGTCCCCACTAAATATCCCTCAGGTGGTGAAAAACAACTGATTCAGTTAACAACAGGCCAAGAAGTCCCTCACGGCGGCCTACCCAGTGACCTTGGTCTTTTGTGTCAAAACGTGGGAACACTTTATCAACTCTATAAAGCAGTCGTTTTAGACGAACCTCTGATTTCTCGCATCACGACGGTTACAGGCCAAGCTGCAAAACGACCAGGCAATTATGAAGTACTCATCGGCACCTCTATTGACGATGTATTATCTTATGCCGGTGTAAACCTAAAACAGGCTGATCGCATTATCATGGGTGGTCCTATGATGGGTTTTGCCGTACCAAGCACAAAAGCTCCGGTGATTAAAACGACTAACTGCTTGCTCGCACCAACTGCTAAAGAATTGCCTGCGCCGATGCCAGATAACCCCTGCATTCGATGCGGAATGTGTGAACAAGCCTGCCCTGCTGGGTTATTACCGCAGCAACTTTTATGGGCGGCCAAGAATCGAGAATTAGAATCCGCCGAGCTTCACAATATTAATGATTGCATAGAATGTGGAGCTTGCGCTTATGTTTGCCCAAGCCGGATTCCTTTGGTGCAATATTACCGTTATGCCAAAGGCGAGATTCGCCAAGAAGCCGCAGATCATGCCCAAAGTGAACGTGCTCGCATGCGCTTTGAAGCACGACAAGCTCGTCTTGAACGCGAGAAGCTTGAAAAAGAAGTGCGCCGAAAAGCACGTGCTGAAGCCGCGGCAAAAGCACTGGCTGCAAAAAAAGCGGCACAAGAAAAAGCACCTGAAGTAGCGGACGCTAGCGCCAAAACAGCAAAAGACGACCCAATTAAAGCCGCGCTTGAGCGTGCGGCCGCTAAACGTAAAGCAAAAGAAGCGGCGCAAGCAAAGGATAATGAATCATGATGTCACTATCTTCACCACACACTGTAGGCCAAAACAGCGTCAGCAAAGTTATGCTCTCTGTTTTTATCGCTATTATTCCGGGCCTTGCGTGTTTGGTTTATTACTTCAGCGCTGGCTACGCCATTAACCTGCTACTTCTACTAATCACGTCTTTGAGTGTTGAAGCTGTCATTCTAGCGCTGCGCAAACGACCGGTACTATTCTTTCTTAAAGATGGTTCAATCATTGTCACCGCCGCTTTATTGGCAGTTGCACTGCCCCCGTTAGCCCCTTGGTGGGTGACAGTCATTGCCGGTGCGGTAGCAGCAATTTTTGGTAAACACCTGTTTGGCGGGCTGGGTCAGAATCCATTTAACCCTGCAATGGTTGCATACGCCATGGTGTTAATCTCTCTTCCAGTATTTATGACTACGCGCTGGGCTAGCATTGAAAGCCCAAGCGGGTTCCTTGAAAGTATGTCGATTATTTTTGGAATTAATTTAGAGTCAGTCGATGGGTTTACCGGCGCGACGCCTCTGGATTACTACAAACTCAACATTGAAAGACTGACCGCCAGTGAAGTTTTATCAAGCCCATTATTATCAAGCTTTGGTGCTCCAGGCTGGACACCCGTCAATATCGTTTTTTTACTGGGGGGCGTTTGGCTTTGGTACCGAAAAATTATCACTTGGCATATCCCCCTCGGTGTTTTAGGTGCGCTCGCGCTAATGGCCGTTTTATTTAGCACCGACGCCGATTTAAGAGTGCCTTTCCACTTACATTTGTTGGCCGGCTCAACAATGTTAGCGGCATTCTTTATTGCCACAGACCCAGTCAGCGCGGCTACCAGCAACAAAGGGAAGCTAATATATGGCGCGGGCATTGGCGTTCTCATTTACACGATTCGAACTTGGGGTAACTACCCTGATGCCACCGCTTTTGCGATATTAATTATGAATTTTGCAGCCCCGTTGATTGATCACTACTCTCGACCACGCGTTTACGGCCATTCCGATGCTGTAAAAGGATACAAAAAATGAGCGACACCGAATTAGAAACTAAAATTACGCTTTCTCAATCGATTCGAAAAGCGGCCATTGGCTTAGCGATATTTGCACTTTTCACCGCGGGTATAATTGCCGTAACGCAAACGTTGACTAAAACCACTATTGTAGAAAACGAAAAGGCTTTCGAAGCTCGCTTACTGTTATCGCTACTCCCTGATGGAATCGATGCTGACAATCTTTTGGAGAGCGCACAGTCATTTCAACAAGCAGGCATTAGCGATACTTTATTATTAAATGTTGAAAACGAGCAGTCGTTTTATCAAGTGAAGGCCAATAACGAAGTTCAAAGCATTATTATTCCTGTTATCGCCCCTGACGGGTACACTGAAGGTATCCGTCTTATTGTAGGAATCGATAAAAAAGGCGTTATTACAGGTGTTCGAGTAACCAAACACAAAGAAACGCCCGGCTTAGGCGATCAAATTGAGATTGAAAAATCGCAGTGGATTCTCAACTTCGAGCAAACCAGTTTAATGAACCCGATGGAAACTGGTTGGAAAGTTAAAAAAGATGGTGGCGCGTTTGATCAAATGACGGGAGCTACAATAACACCGCGAGCGATTGTTAAAGCTGTTTATAAAGCCCTTTTATTTTTTGAACAAAACAAAGACTCATTGCTCGCCATGCAACCCGATTCATCGGAGTCTAAATAATGACAGTCTCTGTAAAAACCATTGCCGAAAATGGGCTTTGGTCCAATAACGCTGCGTTAGTACAAATTCTTGGCTTATGCCCACTGCTGGCCGTAACGGGTACGGTTGTGAATGCCCTTGGCTTAGGCCTAGCGACAATGGTGGTTTTAATAGGTTCTAATATCGCAGTTTCGCTCATTCGCAACTACGTTTCTGACGCCATTCGGTTGCCCGCATTCGTAATGATCATTGCCTCGTTTACCACCTGCGCAGAGCTTCTAATGCAGGCTTATACCTACGAGCTCTACCAGGTTTTGGGCATATTTATTCCGCTGATTGTGACAAATTGCACTATTTTGGGCCGAGCTGAAGCCTTTGCAAGAAAAAACCCTCTGCTACCCTCGTTCCTAGATGGGTTGTTTATGTCACTCGGTTTTTTAGCCGTGTTACTTGTATTGGGCGCCATGCGAGAAATTATCGGCCAGGGAACTTTGTTCACTAATATGCACCTCATATTTGGTGAAACCGCTCGAAGCTGGCAAATTGAATTATTTCCAGGTTACACCGATTTCTTATTTGCTGTGCTTCCGCCTGGCGCTTTTGTTGGCTTAGGGCTCATAATCGCGGTCAAAAATTACATTGATGATAGGCGTGAAAAGAAACGTGCTGCGCAAGCCGATGCCATTGTTGCGGGCAGTAAACGAGTTAGAGTGACAGGTACCATTGCCTAGTTATGAATAAGTTAAAACGCACCGAGATATTTACTCGGTTAAAAGCACAAAACCCGAACCCTGAAACTGAGCTTAATTACAGAAATCCATTTGAATTGCTAGTTGCTGTTGTATTGTCGGCTCAATCAACGGACAAAGGCGTGAACAAAGCCACGGATAAACTTTTCCCTGTCGCCAATACCCCTGAAGCTATTTATGCGCTGGGTGTCGATGGATTGAAAGAGTACATAAAAACCATTGGTCTTTATAATGCAAAAGCGGAAAACGTTCATAAGCTGTGCAAAATGCTGATTGAGCAGCACAACAGTGAGGTACCGCAAACAAGAGAGGCTTTAGAAGCACTGCCTGGTGTTGGTCGAAAAACGGCCAATGTGGTTCTCAATACCGCCTTTGGTCAACTTACCATGGCCGTAGACACCCATATTTTTAGAGTCAGTAACCGAACAAAAATAGCGCCGGGTAAAAACGTTGTTGAAGTTGAAAAACGACTTATACGGCTAATACCGAAAGAATTTCTACTAGATGCCCACCATTGGCTCATTCTACATGGGCGCTATACCTGTGTTGCCCGCAAACCTAAATGCGGAAGCTGCATCATTGAAGACTTATGTGAATACTCTCAAAAGACTACCGATTAGCCCCCTGCTTCGCTCATTCACACTTTTCTTAACTTAGTGGTATGATTCTCTCAACATCATTTATACCCATATTTAGAGAGCTTTATGAAAAACGTTGGCTTCGTAGTAACGGCCAGTTGCGATCTACCAGCTTCCATGCTGGAAAACTATAAAGTAACCGTTTTGCCGGTAGAGGTTTCAGACTCTAGCGGGGTGAAACTTGTTAATCGCTCAATCTTAGAGCTTTCTCATTTTTATACGGAACAACAGCCATTTTACTGTGAGAAAATTGGCATCTCTCGACAAAATTTTATCGACGTCGTCTGCAACAAGCTTATTTACGAGTTTGACCATTTAATAATCATTGCTCCAGATGAAAGCTTTAGCGATAGCTTACACATCATTAGAGAATCGCTTTTTGAGTTTCACCATGAAATTAAACAGCGTCGAGAAAAGGCCAGCATTTATACGCCTTTTAAAGTTAGGGTTGTCGAATCAAAGCAGGTACTCACGGGCTATGGTGTGAGCTTATATGAAGCATTAAGATTAAGGCATGAAAAAGCTCAAAGTGCAGACCAAGTTAAACAACATCTAGATGAATTCAAAACAAATATTAAAACCTTTATGCTGCCTGGGAAGAAACACCCAGAGCTTGTGCGAGCCCCTTTCCGCCTCAGCTGGTTAGAACTCAAGAAACTGAAAATATCGGGTAAGCACCCCGTGTTATATTTCCACCCCGAAGAAGTCACCATTGGTCGAATGGTCGATATAAAAGATCGCCACCATGATTACTTCGATTTTCTATTTGAGCAACTGAGCCACACGAAGCTAACCAATCATATCGTGAACATCAGCTATGCGGGCTCTTTATCGCAATTAAGAATATTACAAGGGTTTGATAACTTTCATCAGGAAGTGAAAGATCGTGGGGGAAAGCTAGTGCATTCAATGATGAGCCAAACGGCGGCCTTCAACCTTGGAAAAGGTGCAGTGAGCGTCAGTTTTGCCTGTGAACCAAAGCGTACTATCTATTAGAATTCTTGCCCGTTATCGGCTTTCAGATTGCATCAATGCATAGGTTTCGGCGGCTTGGGTTAAGCGCCAACGACCATTATCATCGAACACAACAATACCCATTAGCCTTAACCGCTTCTTTAATTTATCTACGCAAACTTGGTCTACTTTCACATCGGAAACGGCATGACACCCTCGCCACGTGCTTTTCGCCTCGTTTAATACATCCGAGTGAATGTTGCGCGCCAGTAAAGCTTGAACACGAACCTCGGAGATAGGCGATAACAGCGCAGCCGATAGCCAATCAAACACTTCGGTAATATCGTATCTTAAGGTACCGTTAAATTGTTTTAATCGCCCTTCGCGAAAGGCATTACAACTGTATTCGGCAAGCCAAGGCGTACGATCAACATCGAAATCTAGGGCTTTGTGTTGAAACGGGCTGGTCGCTTTTTCTATTTTATGCTTTAAATGATCTATTTGCGCTTTAAGCTTACCAATAATATCTTGATCGACTTTTCTATTGGGTTCGGTTTGAGCCACCTCCGCGGCTTTTGACCAACCTGGAGACGGGTGGTTTTCTTGCACCAGCTCGAGCCCTCGCTCTATTGCATCACGAAGTTCATCGTTATTGGACCAATAAAATACATCGCCTTTTTGCAAGGAAGCAATAAACCCCTCACGGCGCTTTTGATCAAATGGGTCAACACCCATGATATGTTCGCCTTGATAAACAAAGCTGATGATGGGCTTACGAGCGGCCTGAGCAGCGGCATAGATTTGATGTAAATGGCTGGTACCTTTTTCAGTGACTGGACCGTATTCTTTACCTAAAAGGAGAAATAAGTAGTCAGCATCGGCAAGGCATTGTGCATTCAGCTTTAATAAGTAATTAGCGGGCATAGAAGGAAAAGACAAACCAACAGGAAGCCCTCTTTGGCCTACTATAGCTTCGTATATTACTTTTCTTTCTGCTTCGAGATGTCGCTCAAATGAAGCGACCATGACCATTACGCGATTCGTTTGCATAAACTCTCTATTGCCATTGCCACAATCCTTTCGTCAATAAATCTTAACATAGGGTCAATTCAACCACTAGCGACTATACACTTTTGACTGATGAAAAGGCGGGAGTGGCCATTGCGTTCCTTCTACAATATTAATAAATTCCAGTAAAATCATCGCCGTTAGCCCCCAGATGTGATGACCTTCATAATAAAAATGAGGCACTTGAATTTCTATTCCGTGACGATTAAAAGGCGTTAACTCAGGCGTCGTTTCAGCAAAAAACTGCCAAGGTACCTCAAATATTTTCGCAATTTCATCAGGACTCGCTAAATAGCTGCTGGCATCTTTAATAGTGCCAACCACAGGGTGAACAACCACTCCATTTTTAGATAACGCGGATGATAGCCGGCCATGAACTTGAAAATCATCAGGCTTTAAGTTTATTTCTTCGTGAGTTTCTCGTAAGGCAGCGGCCTCAATACTGCCATCAAACGATTCGACCATACCGCCAGGAAAAGAAACATCACCAGGGTGGCTTTTTAAATGCGCGGCTCGAATCGTTAAGATAACGGAAGGCTCACCACTTAATGACACGGGCAATAACACAGCGGCATGCTTTTTTTCAGTTTCTAGGAGCGTTGGCTTATGGCCTGCCATTTGTTTTTTAACTTTTTGATCAAAATCGTCGCTTGTCATGATTTATGGCTTGGTTACTTCGGTAAATAAAATGATTTTAGTAAGTTGAACCGGTTAACAATGTCTCAACTATTATTTGATGACACTCAGAGTCTATAGCCGCAAATAAATGCCCTTTGCCCTCTTCTTCATCTTTAGAAAGCCCATAATCTGCTAACTTCGCCGGCATCACAATCGTGTCATGCTTTGACCATAGTACATTAAAGGGGTAGCCTCGCGCTGCATCTTTACTTTCTAACTGCGTTAGCCATTTTGACCCCGGTACCATTTGCTGAGCATTTTTTGCGCCTAACAGGGCGAAAAACCAAGCTAAATGAGTCCCTTTGTGGGGGGAATGAACCGTAATAAGCCTGAATGGGATATGCTCAAACCGTAACAGGCAAGCTCGAGCGGCAAGCCCACCCATACTGAAAGCAACGACGGAAACTTCAGTATTTGGATGTTTATCTTTTAGTCGCTTAACTTCAACTTGTAACTCATCGGCCAGCATTTCAAGTGAGCCTGTTAATTGTGTCATCTCGACAAACGAAGTTGAGAATTGGAGTCGTTCACATTTTCTCGCCAATGGAGCCCACATGCCTGCATTACAAAAAAAACCGTGCACAAAAATAACGTGCCGATGCGCCACTTCGTTAGACTTTATATGACACCTTTTAGGCAGTAATTGTAACCCACGAAACAGCACCATAAAGCTCAGCCATTCGCCAAACCACATCATCAGAAACGATTTAAGATTAAGTTTTATCGGGTTAATGATAAAGCCAGAAACAATAGACAAAGCGCCAATCGCTATTAGCGGTCCCATGAAAAAAACAATCACAACCCAAATAATTTGATTTGTTATTAAGTAAATAATGGATATTTCGGCGAGAAGCCATAGCCATAAAGACATTCGAACTGAAAGACTGGGGGCTTTTAATTGGCTTAATCGCATAAATTTACCACCCAGAAGACAAAAAAATATTAGCGCTTGCGAAATTAGCTGTATGAATATACAGTATAATTTACCACTCAATAACGCGAGAGATGACAATGAATTATAAAGCACTAGGAGAGCAAATGGCTAACGCATCCAAAGAAATGCTCAAGCTCAATTCAAAATTAGATGCCGTACTCGATAAACTGGTTGAAACTGAGTCTTTAGAAGACCTTAAAAGTTCAGTCATTGAATTATTAGAGCAAGACAATTGGGAGGAAGCTAAGCTTAAGGTTACGGAAGGATCCAAGCTCTCTGAAAAACACCAAAAGCTCACATTAGAGGAGTCGTCATTACGTGAAGCACTCGATGCATTACGTCAAACTATGATCGACCTAACTCAAAATGGTCCTCAATCTGAAGATAATACGGAGGCTACGCCGCATTTAAACGTGGTGAATGAATAAATTTCGAGCATTTTAAACGGTTATTTTCTTTTTTTTGCCTTTCACTGTTCACTTTACGTAGTATCAGCCGCTAAACTCTTATGTATTAACATAAAGAGCAATGCAAACGCATGGACAGTACAACAACCATCATTGCCGTAGGCATTATTGCCGTATTTTCAATGATCATTATCGCAATGATGGTATCTCAAGCACGTCATCGTGCCTTGGAATCTAAAAATAATCGGGCTCGCTCTTTGGTGCTTCAAAAGAAGCGCCTGAACAACCTATTGCGAACATTGCCTGGCAACTACCTTTCAGCTGAATTACGCGATTTCCTCTACCAAGCTATTATTCAGAATTTAAAAACCCAACTGACAATTTCAACTTATAAAACTGAAGAATTGCAGCTTGAAATTGATGAGCTTACGACTGAACGACAACAAGTAAAAAGCCGACCGGTAAAGGCTCCCAGTGTGTTATTGACGCCGGATCAAACCAGTATTTATCGAGGTTTATTAAAATCTTTATATCAATTTGTAAAGGGCAATTACCAAACCGGCCGATTAAATAAAGCCCACGCTGAAAAAATGCTTCAGCAAGTTGAAATTAAACTGGATGAAACGGCGGTTGAGTTTTTTGAACTCAGCGCCAAAGCGTTTCTTAAAGAAAAAAGGTATCGCGAAGCAAAGAACGCTTATCAAAAGGCCCTTTCAACTATTGATGAATCTAAACATAAAGACCAATTTAAGCAGCAACAGGTAGTCATTCAAAGCAGCCAAAATAAATTAATAGAAGATTGGCGAGAATCCAGAGAAGAGTCCTCTAAACAAAGTACGGCAAAACTGGCCGATCAAATGGAACATATGGTGGATGATCAAGACAGTTGGAAAAAGAAGCAATCTTACGATTAACAAGCACTTAAGTGACACTCAAAGTGCTTGTTAGTAAACAGGAAACTATTTACGTTCGTTTCTGGGTTGGAGTGATAAGCCTAAAGGCGCGCTAAAAGTTAACCTGACCGCGGTATTTTCAGCAACTTCAAACTGACTGCATGAATCCGTAAGGCATTGGCCTTCCATTTCAACGGTTCCTTGAGGAATGGCTTCTAAAACCTCTTGCTTGGGACCAATACAGATCATTTTTCCGGGGCTAAACACTGGCTTTTCAGCTTCGAGATTAACATTAACAGACCATAAACACTGTTTGAGCGCATCGACATCGCCCGATGCCTGCGTAAATGAGTCTGGCTTGACCGTTACCAGACCAGAACCTTCGAGAGTTTGATCAAATAATACGTGTGCGTTTAATTGTTTAACCGTTGCTGAATAGACGATATTCTCTGCTGCAACCACCGAACACAACCCTAAACCCAGTACAACAGCCGTTAAACTTCTGCTAGACATTACAAACCCTCTACCCTAATAAAAACAGTCTATATAATACCAGACACCCATTAATGGGTTATAGAATTTATTACCGATTTAACCATCGTTTTTAAGTAAATTCGCACTTTGAGCGCCCATTTAAGTATAAAAATTACTGCTTTGATTTAACGCCTGAGTTGCGTATCCTTTCAGGTTCATTAATTATTTTAAAAAGAGTTATGAAGTTAAAACTTTTTCTATTTCTGACCATTGTAATTTTATTAGTCATCATGGCGGTAATGTATGACATGAATCGTGACCAGCCATGGGATTCTGGCGTATTCTTTAGTGCCGTAGACCCAAACGCTCTAACAAGCATCACTGTTTCACACACCGACACCATTATTTTATAAATTTTCACTTACCTATTGCAGCTCGACACTAGGAGTTACCGTGAGTAAATCTAGCCAACCGTTAAAGATTTTATTTATTGCTTCTGAAGTTGAAGGTTTAATTAAAACCGGTGGGTTAGCCGATGTTGCCTATGCGTTGCCAAAAACGCTTATTTCATTAGGTCACGATGTCCGCATTGTTATGCCCGCCTATGAAACAACTAAAACGCATTGGGAATCTTGGCCAAGCACTCAACTCCATTTAGAACTCAGCGCCTTTTACGACTGTGAAATAAGTTTCCGAGCGGGTCAGCACGACTCTATACCGACCATTGCCATTGAGCACCCTACTTTTAAACGCCTAGGCATCTATGACGATGGCCAACATGGCTATGATGACAACATTTTAAGGTTTTCAATCTTATCAAAAGCCGCGTTACATTATGCTAAATCAGAACAATGGCAACCCGATATTGTTCATGGCAATGATTGGCAATCTGCCATGGCTATGTTTTATCTCGCGGAGCACTTTAAAGGAGACGACTTTTTTAAAGACACCCGATCTGTGTTAACACTGCACAATGCAGCCTATCAGGGCCATGCTCAAGCACATTGGCATCAGACGGTGGGCATTCATGAGCGTTTTTACCAACAAGAAGATTTTGAAGATCACGGCCAAATTAACCTGCTGAAAGGCGCGTTAAGCTTTGCCGACACAGTAAGCACTGTCAGTCCAGGCTATGCGGCTGAGTTGATAACTCCCGAAGGCGGCCATGGGCTTCATTTCAAGTTTTCTGCGTTACCTCAGTTAACGGGCATTTTAAACGGGTGCGATTACAGTCAATGGGATCCAGAACAAGACTCTCATTTGAATCATCATTACGCCACCCCGACTGACCCAGGTAAAAGCGCTAACAAAGCGAATTTGCAAAAGGAATTAGGGCTAGAAGAAAGTTCAGAAACGCCATTATTGGTCGCTATATGCCGTTTAACCGACCAAAAAGGCATTCACCTTCTTATACCCATGCTTTGGAATTTACTTCAATTCTCCAAATGCCAAGTCGCAATTCTTGGGTCAGGTGATAAAAAATTGGCCGATGAGCTCGACCGTCTCCAGCATCGATATCCCGATCAAGTTCGATTTATAAACGGCTATAACGTGGGTCTTTCGCATCGAATGGAAGCTGGCGGTGATGCTTTTTTGATGCCTTCTATTTTTGAACCGTGCGGACTGAATCAAATTTATAGCCTGCGATATGGCACATTGCCACTAGTACGAAGCACAGGCGGTCTAAAAGACTCGGTAACACCGTTGTCGGCTGCACAACGCAATGTTAAATCGGCAACAGGCTTTTGCTTTGAAGAACCCACAGAGCAAGCCTTACTGAAAGAAACGATGAGGCTTTTGAATGTATATCATGAGAAGCCTATGTTATGGCAGCAAATGCAAACAAATGCCATGGCTCAACGTTTTCTTTGGAGTAAATCAGTAAAACACTATATAAAAATGTATTGTGATACTTTGGCTAAACCTAAGCGTAGCCATCCATTGATTTAAACAAAAAAGCGCGACTTAATTGGCGCGCTCATTGTCTTTAAACCCAAACCAAGTCAGCAATGTAGCCAGTACCGCCCATATCGCGCCTTGAATAAAGACAACCCCACTGCCTGTCCAAATAAGCCCAGCTAAGACATTACCAACTGATAACCCAAAACCTGTGCCAATGGCAACATATAGCCCCTGCCCTAAACCAGCCTTGCTATCAGGAAACAAATGCCCAATTCGATGAATAGCAACAGAATGAACCACGCCAAAAGTGGCCGCGTGCAACGTCTGGGCGAACACTAATGCGATAAAAGATTCAGGCAACGCATAGGTCATTAGCCATCTGATAACCGTTAATGCCAAAGCGACTGTCATTAGGCTGCGTTCACTGAAACGCCTAAAGAAAGAGGCAATAAAAAAGAACACGGCAATTTCACATAAGGCACCAAAACTCATCAGAAACCCGATTGTACTGGCAGGATAACCAAACTGCTGTAAATAAATATCGAAAAACGTATTGTAAGGAGCCATGCCAAACTGCCAAAAAATCAGCACCAACAATAATACAACCACTTGCCACCAATCGACTTTGAAAGCCCTGTTAGAAGTAGCATCTTCGGCTTGCTGCTCTTTGGTTTTACGAGGCTTTTCTTTGATAAAAAAGGTGGAGGCAAACATCAACACCGTTAAGCTGCATCCAATGATCGGTAAGATACGCACAGAATAGGTAGTTAACAGAATTCCCAGTAACCAAACAATGATGACAAAACCCGCACTCCCCCATAACCTAACTTGACCATAACGGCTTTTCTCAGAGCCTAAAACATCTAAAGCAATGGCCTCCATTTGAGGTAATACGGCACTTAAGAATGTCGCTAACAAGCCAAATACCGTTAAAAAATACCAAAAACCTTCGCCATAAAGCGTTGCGGCATACATAACACCGGAAATAACATAACCGGCCCGGATAAAAATCATACGCCGGCCTAGCATGTCAGAAAAGTAACTGAACATGAACGGGGCAAACATGTTCACGCCCGTCACGACGGCGGCGATAATGCTCACTTCTTGTTCTGATAGACCTTGGGCCAACAAAAATCGACCCAAGTAAGGTAAAAATACCCCCCACAATGTAAAAAAGAACAAATACATTGGAGAAAGGCGCAACGATTTTTGCTTAAACGTCAGTGTATGCGTGCTCAAGAAAACCTCATTTCATCATAAAGATCGTTAATTTGGCTCGCCCAACAAGAAATGCGCTTAAAGTGTGCCCTTTTGTTTTAAGGCTTTTTTCTGTTGACGTCGGGCTTTAAAAAAGCTCGACATAACATGGGCGCAATCTTGAGCGAGAACACCTTCGATCACTTGAAAATTGTGATTGAAGTGAGTCTGGTCGTTAACATTCATCGCAGAACAAACGGCACCAGCCTTAGGTTCTCTCGCCCCAAAAACTAGCTGTTCAATTCGACTATGAACCAACAATCCGGCGCACATTGTACAGGGTTCAATGGTGACATACAGCGTAGAATTGACCAATCGGTGATTATTTATATGTGTCGCCGCAGCACGAATAGCGACCATCTCAGCATGAGCACTTGGGTCACTGCGTTGAATGGTTTGATTATAGCCTTCGCCGACGATACGATCTTCTATAACAACAACGGCACCAATAGGAATTTCGCCTTCGCTGGCGGCTTGTTGCGCCAATGCCAACGCGCGTTGCATGTAAAGTTCGTGCTTACTGTTCACAAGAGCTCAACTTAGGGTTTAGAGTTAAAAATGGGCCTACAAGTCTTTATGCAGGCCCTGGGCATTAAACAATGAAGATCGTTATTCCCATTCAATGGTTGCAGGCGGCTTCCCGGAGATATCATAAACCACGCGTGACACGCCTTTAATCTCGTTAATGATTCGATTACTGACTCGGCCTAATAATTCATAAGGAAGGTGCGCCCAATGTGCCGTCATAAAGTCGACTGTCTCAACCGCTCTAATTCCAATCACCCACTCATAACGACGTGCATCTCCGACAACCCCGACCGATTTCACTGGCATAAATACAGCAAAGGCCTGAGAAGTTTTATGGTACCAATCGGCTTTATGCAACTCTTCCATGAAAATAGCATCCGCCAATCGAAGAATATCAGCGTACTCTTCTTTTACCTCGCCTAAAATACGAACCCCTAGGCCAGGCCCTGGGAACGGATGACGATAAACCATATCGTAAGGTAAGCCCAACTCTAACCCAATTTTGCGAACTTCGTCTTTGAATAACTCACGCAAGGGTTCAACCAAATCCATTTTCATATCATCGGGTAAACCGCCCACATTATGGTGCGACTTAATAACATGCGCTTTCCCGGTTTTAGAGGCAGCCGATTCAATAACATCAGGGTAAATAGTACCCTGTGCCAAAAAGTCTACATCTTTAATTTTGCTGGCTTCTTCATCAAATACACTGATAAATTCACGACCAATGATTTTACGTTTTGCCTCTGGATCAGATTCACCTTTTAACGCATTTAAAAAACGCGATTGAGCATTGGCTCTAATAACCTTCACGCCCATGTTATCGGCAAAAAGCTTCATGACTTGGTCGCCTTCATTGAGTCGAAGCAAACCATTATCTACAAACACACAGGTTAATTGATCGCCTATGGCCTTGTGCAACAAAGCCGCAACCACTGAAGAATCGACGCCACCAGAAAGACCCAGCAATACCTTTCGGTCGCCCACTTGCTGTCGAACTGTTTCTATTTGATCTTCAATAATATTCGCTGGAGTCCACAATGCATCGCAATCGGCCAAGGTACGCACAAAACGCTCAAGAATTTCTAATCCTTGCAACGTATGCGTAACTTCTGGATGAAATTGAACGCCATAAAATTGCTTTTCATCATTTGCCATCGCGGCTATCGGGCAACTAGGCGTCGATGCCATTAATTCAAATCCTTCAGGCATCACAGAAACTTTATCTCCGTGACTCATCCAAACATCTAAGAACGAATCACCCAAGGTTTCGCGATCTTTAAGATCGGCTAACAATTTGCCAGCGGGCTCTACCTTAACTTCAGCGTATCCAAATTCTTGCTCGTTAGAAGTGCTTACTGCACCACCAAGTTGCTCAGCCATGGTTTGCATGCCGTAGCATATCCCCAATACCGGCAACCCTAAGTTAAAAACAATTTCTGGAGCGCGTGGGCTGTCAGCCGCGCCGACAGACTCTGGTCCACCTGATAAGATAATACCTTTAGGCGCGAACGCTTTAATGTCTTCATCGGACATATCATAAGCACGAATTTCACAAAATACGCCTAGTTCACGTACACGGCGTGCTATCAGCTGCGTGTATTGCGAACCGAAATCCAAAATCAGTATTTTGTGCTGATGAATATTAACCTGGCTCATAACCTAACCTTTTAATAGAGGGCTAAATAATTAACCGCGCCATTTCAGCGCGGTATTTATTGATAAGAATAACTATAGATGATGCACTTAACCCATGCGGTAATTAGGTGCTTCTTTTGTAACCTGAATATCGTGAACATGCGATTCCGTCATGCCAGCACCTGTAATTTGAACAAACTCAGGCTTCGTTCTCATCTCTTCGATTGTTTTACAGCCCGTGTAGCCCATCGATGCTCGCAAACCACCCATCATTTGGTGTATCACTGATGAGATAGGCCCTTTAACGGCTATACGCCCTTCTACACCTTCTGGTACCAGTTTTTCTACGCCGCTTTCGACTGTCTGAAAGTATCGATCGCTTGAACCTTGAGATTGAGACATCGCTCCCATTGAACCCATTCCACGATAGCTCTTATAAGCTCGCCCTTGGAACAATTCGACTTCACCGGGTGATTCATCGGTACCTGCAAACATACCACCCGCCATAATTGACGATGCTCCGGCAACGATCGCCTTTGAAATATCGCCTGAGTAACGGATGCCGCCGTCGGCTATAAGAGGCACATCATAAGATTCTAGTGCCGCGGATACATTTGCAATGGCGCTGATTTGAGGAACCCCTACGCCAGCAACGATTCGAGTAGTGCAGATTGAGCCAGGACCAATTCCTACTTTAACGCCATCGGCGCCTGCCTCGACAAGTGCAATGGCGGCATCAGCCGTGGCGATGTTTCCACCAATAACGTCTACCTGTGGGAAGTTCTCTTTAACCCAACGTACCCGATCAATAACGCCTTTACTGTGTCCATGGGCTGTATCAACAATAACGACATCAACCCCAGCATTCACGAGAGCTTCAACCCGGTCGGCTGTGTCTGCACCCGTGCCAACGGCAGCGCCGCAACGCAGTCGGCCAAATTCATCTTTACTGGCAAGTGGGTAAGATTTAGCTTTATTGATATCTTTAACGGTCATCATACCCGTTAATTTAAAGGCATCATCTACCACCAAAACTTTTTCGATTCGATGCTCATGCAACAGCTCACGAACTTTTTCTTGGCTCTCACCTTCTTTTACAGTCACCAGCTTATCTTTGCCCGTCATAATACTGGAAACTACAGCATCCAAATTCTTCTCGAATCGCACGTCACGGCTCGTAACGATACCAACAAGATCATCACCAGACGTTACCGGCACACCCGAGAAGCTGTGTTCAGATATCAATGCAAGCAATTCTCGAATGGTTGCATTTGGCGAAATAGTAACTGGATCGCGGACAACACCTGATTCAAATTTTTTCACTAAGCGCACTTGGTGTGCTTGTTGTTCAGGCGTCATATTCTTATGAATAATACCGATACCGCCTTCTTGCGCCATGGCAATGGCCAGACGAGCTTCGGTTACCGTATCCATCGCGGCCGAAACCAATGGCATATTCAACGAAATGTTGCGGCTTAAACGTGTTTTTAGTGAGACTTCTTTTGGTAGGACTTCTGAATAGCCAGGGACAAGTAATACATCATCGTAGGTTAAAGCGGTTTGGGCAATGCGCAACATCTTTAGTTTCCCTCAAAGGTGGAGTGGAACAGTTGGGATTCAGAAAGATCTCTGAATCAAGTTGGCGGCGCATTATAACTATTTTTGGCAAAACGCAAAGTTTTATGGCACTATTATGTACTTCTATACCGTGCCTTTTCGCGGGTCAAATAAAACCAACACCTACAAACCTGACATCTTGCTATGAGCCAGTACCAACCTAGCGCACCACTCACGGTTTTTGCCCTCAACCGTCAAGTTAAACAATTGCTCGAAAGCCAATACCCAATGGTTCCTGTCCAAGGTGAAATATCAACTCTGAGCAAGCCAGCATCGGGACATATTTATTTCACACTAAAAGACAGCCAGGCCCAAATTCGCTGCGCTATGTTTAAAGGTTCGTTGGCGAAAAACACTTACAAGCCGAAAGTTGGTGATGAAGTGCTAGTGTACGGGCGCTTAAGCCTCTATGAAGGCCGAGGTGATTACCAGCTCATCGTAAGCTCTATGCAACCCCGTGGTGAAGGGGCTTTGCAAGCCGCATTTTTCCAATTAAAGGAAAAGCTCAGCCAAGAAGGCCTATTTGATGAAACAAATAAACAGCCATTACCTAAGGCCATCAAAACTGTAGGCTTAGTGACTTCGTCTACGGGTGCCGCCCTTCATGATGTTATTAGTGTTTTAAAGCGCAGATACCCCCTCATTGAGTTGGTGCTTTACCCTTCTCAGGTACAAGGTAAAGAAGCCACGGCGACGATCGTTGAAGCCATTGCAACGGCGAATCGACGCAATGAGGTCGATGTTCTAATTGTTGGCCGAGGCGGAGGTTCATTAGAAGACTTATGGTGCTTTAATACTGAAGCGGTTGCTCGTGCCATCTACCAATCGTCGTTACCGATAATTTCCGCGGTTGGGCATGAAGTGGACACCTCGATTTCAGATTTTGTGGCCGATGTTCGTGCCGCAACGCCCTCCCAGGCTGCTGAACTAGTGAGCCCTGACCAGTATGAACTGATTCAACGATTTGATGCGATCGATGTTCGCTTAAAACAATTAATGCCAATGATCATTAACCACCACAAATCTTCTTTGGATCATATAAAGAAGCGGCTGCGCAGCCCTCTAAACATAGTGTTAGAGTGGCGCAAATCATTGGTCAAGCTTTCGAGTCAGAATACCAAAGCAGCTGTTTCTGTTATTACTCAAAAGTCTGAGCGTTTAACGGCATTAGAAAAACGCTTGCACCGTGCCAGCCCAATGGTGCAAATTGCCTCAGATCAAAAACAATTAAAGCAGACCACCTTAAGACTTAACAAAGCCATTCAAGCCAGTCTTCAACCAAAACAAGCCCGTTTTGCCGAAGCCATCGCTAAACTCAATGTACTTTCACCTCTCTCAACATTGGAACGCGGCTACTCTATTACCCTCGCAAACAACCACGTAGTGACCAATGCCAAGCAATTAAACATAGGCGATACGCTGGAAACTCGATTACAAAATGGCATTGTTCATTCTACCGTATCTAACACAACCGACCGCTCTTAATCTGATAGGCATAAAAAAAGCACCTAATTAGAGGTGCTTTTTTAATACGCTTATTTGCTGTAACGGCCTTTTTTCTTGCGCTCTTTATCGGTCCGTTTAATTGCGCGACGACCTTTCGCTTCGTCATCGTAAGGGTTATCCCCTACTTTGAATTCGAATCGTATTGGTGTGCCTCTAACTTTAAGCGCTTTTCGGAAAGCATTTTCTAAGTAGCGCTTATAACTGCCAGGTAACTTATCGAGCTTATTGCCGTGAATAACAACAACAGGTGGGTTTGAACCGCCTTGGTGGGCATAGCGCAGTTTAATACGGCGTCCGCCAATCATCGGCGGTTGATGCATTTCTACAACACCTTGCATAATGTTGGTGAGCTGGTTAGTACTCCATTTTGATCGCGCACCACTGTAAGCCGTATCAATAGATTCGTACAGATGACCAACGTTGGTGCCATGCTTTGCCGAAATAAAGTGCATATCGGCCCAGTCCATAAAAGGCATTTTACGATCAATGGCTTCTTTTACTTGGTCTTTCATGTATGGATCTAAGCCATCCCATTTGTTGATCGCTATAACCATCGCACGTCCAGAATCAAGGGCAAAACCTAACATATGCATATCTTGATCGACTAACCCAGTTTGTGCATCTACCACCAGCACTACCACGTTAGCGTCTTGAATTGCCTGCAAGGTCTTCACAATCGAAAATTTCTCAACGGCCTCTTTAATGTTTTTCCGGCGACGCACACCCGCTGTATCGATGATGGTGTACTTCTTTTCAAAGCGCTCAAATGGAATATAAATAGAATCCATGGTGGTGCCTGGCTGATCGTACACAACGACTCTATCTTCCCCGAGCATTCTGTTCACTAATGTAGATTTTCCTACATTAGGTCGACCGATGATCGCCATTCGGATGGAGTCATCGGTCATTGGGTCAATGCGTTCTTCGTCATCAGGGAACGCTTCTAAAACGCTCTCCAGCAGCGATAACACGCCTCTATTGTGCGTGGCCGCGATAGGAATCGGTTCGCCTAACCCCATTTCGTGGAAGTCTGCCATGGCAACATCGGGGTCACGACCATCGGTTTTATTAACAACCAACCAAATTTTCTTATTTTGCTTACGCAAATGTTCCGCTAAAAAGGCATCTGCGCCGGTTAAGCCAGTAACACCATCTACTAGAAACAAAACCGCATCGGCTTCGTCAATAGCCGCAAAGCTTTGTTCGGCCATGGCGGCATCTAAGCCTTCTTCAAAGCCACTGACGCCACCGGTGTCAATTACAATAAATGGGCGGTCTTCTAACTTTCCATCACCGTATTTGCGGTCACGGGTCAATCCGGAAAAGTCGGCGACTAATGCGTCTCTTGAACGAGTGAAACGATTAAACAGTGTCGATTTTCCAACGTTGGGGCGACCAACTAATGCAATTACAGGTGTCATCTTTTTGAACAGTCTCAGTGGAAGTAAATATAGGCTAACTTTAGTTGAAGATTTGAATCAAGCAATAAATGACGGAGAGAACCCTCCGTCATGAACTAGGGGATTGTAACGTATTTTATGCGGCTACTGTAGCCCTGCAAGAGAACTCCATCGTTAAAACGTACAGGAAAACTATTTGAACCTTGCCAATCGATGTGACGAGAACCCAGCCATTGACCCGTTTTCTTATCAAGCACGTGTAAGTAGCCTTCTATATCGGACATAACCAGATACTGACCAAGCACTACAACCTCACTTACTTGTCGATATTCAAAATCATGGTTCACCCAAGCCTCAGCCAAGGTGTTTGTCTCTAAGGCAACGATGTGGCTGTTATCTAGCACTCCGAATACTAATGGGCCATCAATGGCGACACCACGGTAAGAGGAAAAAGGCTTATTAGCAATCATTTGTCCATTTTCTGGGTTTATGATGACGAGCCCACCTTGATACCCTGTCACGACTATCAAGCCATCGATTATAGCGACGGTCGAATCCACATCGACCAAACGGCTCATTTCTGTCTTTCCGCTGGCTTTTGCAATTCTATATTCCCAAGCAAGATTACCGGTGAGCGTTTCTATCGCAATAAACTTACCGTTTGCCAACCCTGTTGCTAATATTTCACCTTGAGCTGTGGGTACTAAAATCGGCTGAGCCGTTCCTGTCAAAGTTAGCGACGGTTCGGCGTCTTGATAACTCCAAAGTAAGCGCCCAGTTAAACGCTCTAATGCGGTAACACGGCCATCAATTGTTTGGATAAATACTCGATCGCCTGAAAACACCGCCGAGCGAGTTGCAATGGCTTTTAAGGGTGTTTTCCAAAGCAAACTGAATTCTTTATCAAAGGCGCTTACATTGCCTTTTAAATCTAAGGCAATGCTAAAGTCTTCACTCATAGCAATGGGTGCGCTAATAGGCACACCTACATTAATGCGCTTAAGCTCTTTACCTTGCTCATTCAGCTCAACGATTTCACCATTGGCTAACGGTACGAACACATGGTTATTAAAAACCGTTGGTGCTAATTTACCAAAGCGATCATCTGCCGTCTCATCACCTAAAACCTGCCACCACTGCACCTCAACATCTACTTCGCTGGGTAATGTTTCTGGCAAGACTGCGGCTTGCTCTTTAATAGAACTCGAAGAGCAAGAAGCAAATAACGCGACAAAGCCGACCGCGATAAAAAGTTGAAGGACTTTCATTACTCAGCAACAGCCAAATCATTTAATTTTACGGCTAAGTAAGGGTTGTTAATGCCTTGATCTGAGCTCAAATCGACAGCTGATTGATAAGCATCGCGAGCGGCACTTTCATTGCCTTGAGCTAGGTATATATCGCCTTTAAGCTCAAAGGTAAGTGCTTGGTGCCCTTCCCCAGTTATAGCATCTAATGTAGCCAATGCCGCGTCGAGTTCACCCATACCAAATTGCACCAATGCTTTACGATACAAAATAACACCATGAAGAGACTCGTCAGCGTGATCGTAGGCAAACTCTAAACTACTAAGCGCCGCGCTATATTCTTTGGCTTCGACTGAATCTTTAGCTTCGAACAGCGCTGCCATAACAGCATAACCTAAATCGGCATAGTCTGTTTTAAGCGCACTTATCATACTGGCGCGCTCGTCTAAGTCTGCCTCAGATGCTGAGACATTCACCAATAAGCGGTCATATAAACGAGATGCTTCTTCTTTATGGTTTAGCTGATCCACTTGGTACCAATTCCAGCCTGCGAATGCAAAAATAAACACTAATACACTGGCAATAACCCAATTCGCATTGGCGCTCCACCAGGCTTTAATCGCTTCTATTTGTTCTTGATCGGTATCGTACACGCTTCTACTCCATTTCACCGAGTTTATCGGTTATTAGCTATCTTTATGCGTAAGCCAGCCATGCTGACTTACATTATTATGTTTGATCTTGTGGTAAAAATTCAAAGACCGCGATTATATACTGAACTTAGCGAAGATTTCAGCTAAATCCGACCAAGCGGCTGTCTCTTGCTGCATATCGCCACGCAAATCTTTTACTTGAACAATTTTTTGATTGGCTTCGTCATCACCGAGAATCAGAGCGATTTGTGCGCCCGATTTATCGGCTTTTTTCATTTGACTTTTAAAACTGCCACCACCGCAATTCATTTGTAACCGTGGTTTACTTGGCAATGAACGGACCGACTCAGCCAATTCAAATGCCGATAATTGCGCTTGTTCACCTGCAACCACCATAAAAACATCCACAGTATTGTAAATAGAGTCTGGTACAACGTTTAAGGTTTCAAGCAACAACAATAAACGCTCAACGCCCATAGCAAAACCAGAACCAGGCGTTGGCTTACCGCCGAGCAAAGGAATTAAGCCATCGTAACGACCACCGCCGCAAACGGTTCCTTGCGCACCAAGAGCATCGGTCATCCACTCAAACACTGTCTTTGTGTAATAGTCTAACCCTCGAACCAAGCGTGGATTCACAACGTAATCAACGCCAGCGGCATCGAGAAGTTTCCGCAATTGATCGAAATGTTCAACCGATTCTTCATCGATGTAATCTTTAAATTGCGGTGCACCATCGAGCAAGGCTTGGGTTGATTTAGACTTGCTGTCTAAAATTCGCATCGGGTTTACATACAAACGACGCTGACTGTCTTCATCGAGCTTATCTTTTACGCCTTCTAAATAATCAACCAAGGCTTTGCGATAGCGCGCTCTGGCTTCGCTACTGCCCAACGTATTTAGGTGAAGCGTTAACGAATCAGAAATACCAAGCTTTTTGAATAATCGATGCGTCATGACAATCAATTCTGCATCAATGTCAGGGCTGGCTATGCCAAAAGTTTCTGCACCTATTTGAAAGAACTGACGGTAGCGGCCTTTCTGAGGTCGTTCATAACGAAACATGGGTCCTTGATACCAAAGACGCTGAATTTGATTGTGCGTGAGCCCATGTTGCAATGCGGCACGCACGCAACCAGCGGTTCCTTCTGGACGCAAGGTTAAACTGTCTTCGTTACGATCTAAAAAGGTATACATTTCCTTTTCGACCACATCGGTGTGCTCACCCACACCACGTGCAAACAGCTCTGTGCTTTCTACGATCGGCATGCGCATTTCGCGATAGCTGTATTGATCTAAAACAGACTTTACTTGAGATTCTAAATACTGCCAAAGTGGACTTTCACTTGGCAAAACATCATTCATGCCTCGCAACGATTGCAAACCAGACAATGGAGACTCCTTACTATTTTTTGGCAATTATACTGTCTTCGAGCGCTTGTTTTTCAGCAACTTTTTGACGAATTAATGATTCGAAATGATCAACTAAGGAGTCATTCGTGATTTTGTGATCGGGCTTACCATTTAAATAAATTAGGTTTGGCGTACCACCGGTAACACCGACATCGACTTCTTTGGCTTCTCCTGGACCATTGACTACACAACCAATAACGGCCACGTCTACAGGCGTCAAGACATCTTCTAAGCGAGATTCCAGCTCATTCATCGTACCAATCACATCAAAATTTTGACGTGAACAGCTAGGGCATGCAATGAAATTAATGCCTTTATTACGTAAACGTAAGCTGCGTAAAATATCGAAACCTACTTTAATCTCTTCGACTGGATCAGCTGCGAGTGAAACTCTTAAGGTATCACCGATTCCATCCATCAGTAGCATGCCTAAACCGACCGCTGATTTCACGGTTCCGCTTCTTAGTCCACCGGCTTCGGTAATGCCTAAATGTAAAGGCTGCTCAATTTGATTGGCGATTTGCCTATAAGCCGCAACCGTCATAAACACATCAGACGCTTTAAGGCTTAGTTTAAAATCAGGAAAGTTTAATCGATCCAAAATATCGATATGTCGCATGGCCGATTCAACCAATGCTTCTGGCGTAGGTTCGCCGTATTTTTTCTGTAGATCTTTTTCTAACGATCCAGCATTTACACCAATACGGATTGGGATATTTTTATCTCGGGCTGCGGCTATCACCTCTCGAACACGATCTTCACGACCAATATTCCCAGGGTTAATGCGCAAACAATCGACACCTAACTCAGCAACACGCAACGCAATTTTATGATCGAAATGGATATCAGAAATTAACGGTACAGACACTTGTTGGCGTATTTTGCCAAAAGCTTCGGCTGCATCCATAGTGGGTACAGACACTCGAACGATGTCAGCACCCGCATCTTCGAGCGCCTTAATTTGGGCGACAGTTGCAGCAACATCGGTCGTTTCTGTATTGGTCATAGATTGTACAGCGATAGGCGCATCACCGCCAACAGGTACATCGCCTACCCAAATTTTCCGAGAAACTCGTCGTTTAATGGGACTCTCGTGTTGTTTATTCATGCCTATCCTTGTTTATTTCCAAGCGATGTATTCTTGATATTCTGGTGAATCCGCAAATTGATTTTTCATTTGCAATTCTAGAGAAGCGAAGCTGTCTTGATCATTTGTTGCACGCGCAAGCTGCAAGCCCAACCAAACCGTCGATGCGTTTTGGCGAGTAACTTTTGCACGCACAAGATCAACGAAACCTTTGTATTGAATAGCCCCTGTTACAAAATCTTCGCGCTCAAAATAAATTCGAGCCAAGGCGACATAGCTACTCGCCAACATTGGGTTTACCGCAATCGCACGGTGAAACATATTCAGCGCAACATCTTCTTTTTCTAACTGTTGAGCAACGAAGCCTTGTAACTCAAAAGTTTGCGCTCTGCGAACATAAACGGTGTTTTCTAGCACTTCATTAAACTGCTTGTAGGCACCTTTGTATTCACCTCGATTGTACAAGTAAGCACCGTACTGGAAGTGATACTCCGACTCTGGGTTATAACGAATGGCTTTTTTGAAGTGGCTTTCGGCCAGGTCAAATTCTAGTTCACGTTCATAAACACGAGCTAACCCTAGGTGCGCACCCGCCGATCTAGGGTTGATTTCAAGCGCCGTAATTAACGATTTCTTAGCGTTTTGGAAATCTTCTTTTTCAAAAAACCTATACCCAATTTGTACATGCGTCGCTTCGGCCTTCGCGAGGTCTTTCTTACCCTCAAAGGGTCCGGTTGAGGTAGTGACACAAGCCGACAAACCAATCACGGTGATTAATACTAGAATTTTTGTGATAGACGTTAGATTCATTTTGCAGTCCGATTAGTACGATTATTTGCAACGGTTGCAGCCGTGTGCCCAAGCTCAACGGCATCAATGAACCGTTCGGAACGCTTAGTTTTATCGGCTACTTGACCAATTAATTGCCCGCAGGCTGCATCAATATCGTCGCCACGGGTTTTACGTATCGTTACATTGTATCCAGCTTTGTGCAATATGTCCCTAAAGCGATGAATTCGATTATTGCTAGGGCGCTGGTAGCCAGAATTTGGAAACGGATTAAACGGAATAAGGTTAATTTTATTCGGCGTATCTTTTAATACTTCGGCCAGCTCTTGTGCATGTTCAGGGTGATCATTAACCTGATCAATTAACGTATATTCAATGGTGCAAACACGTTTATCGGGTAGGCGATCAAAGTAGGTATTCACTGCATTCAAAGTTTCTTTGATACCATACTTCTTATTAATTGGGACCAGCTCGTTTCGAAGCGCATCGTTAGGGGCATGCAGTGACAAGGCGAGAGAGACATCAGTTACTTTGGCTAGCTCATATATAGCGGGCACTACTCCGGAAGTACTTAGGGTAACCCGACGTTTAGATAAACCGTAGGCGTTGTCTTCCATCATAAGATTCATGGATTCTACGACGTTATCATAATTGAGTAATGGCTCACCCATACCCATCATGACTACATTGGTAACGTGTCGATCACGTTTTTTGCCAGGCTCATCCCAAGAGCGAGCCGCAACCCACAATTGACCAATAATTTCAGCGGAGCTTAGGTCACGGTTAAAGCCTTGCTTGCCCGTTGAACAAAACGAACAATCTAACGCACAACCAATTTGTGAGGAAACACATAAGGTTCCACGATCGCCCTCTGGAATATAAACGGTTTCAACGGCACTGCCACCAGGCATTTGCATTACCCACTTGCGAGTCCCGTCTTTAGAGTACTTTTTAAAGGTAACTTCAGGAGGAACAATTTCAGCGACTTCTTTGAGCTTATCACGAAGCGCCTTACTGACATCCGTCATATCATCGAAATTGTCTACCCCACGGTGATGGATCCATTTCAAGACTTGGACAGCACGAAAACGTTTTTCGCCCAATGTTTCCGTAAAAAAGGCTTGCATGGACTCTAACCCCATACCAAGCAAATTTACCTTTTTAACTGCATCTGTCATGAACTACCCTTTTTATCACTGTAAGACTTATATACCTGAAAACTTAAAAGGGAGACCAGTACTCTGGGCTCCCTTTTAACGGGCCGTCTATTCTATCGAAAAGTCGGCCAAACAACTGCGATTTTGTCGCTATTTTTTCAAATTAACGAGAAAAGATTTCGCTATCTTCGAAGAAATATGCAATTTCACGCGCTGCAGAAGCCGGAGCATCTGAACCATGAACAGCGTTAGCATCGATGCTTTCTGCGAAGTCATGACGCAAAGTGCCTGCAGCCGCTTCAGCTGGGTTAGTTGCACCCATGATTTCACGGTTTTTAACGATCGCGTTTTCGCCTTCTAAAACCTGAACAGTAACAGGACCAGACGTCATGAACTCAACAAGCGCAGCAAAGAAAGGACGCTCTTTATGCTCAGCATAAAAACCTTCTGCTTGCTCTTTAGACATATGAATCATTTTAGAAGCAACAATTTTTAAGTTTGCAGCTTCAAAACGAGCGTAAATTGCACCAATTGCATTTTTAGCAACGGCATCTGGCTTGATAATAGAAAAAGTACGTTCGATCGCCATTAGGCACTCTCCGAAAGTTAATAGTGTGTGGACGGCGGCGGATTATACGGGGTTAATGATTTGAATGAAAGGTTAAAAAGCGGTTTTGAGCTACAGGCTGTGGGCTGCATACAAAAGAAACAGGAATGGTTTTATCGGCTTAGTTTGAGCAATTAGTTTACCGAGTTAGACGGTGTATTAATGAGGGTCATTGATAGAAGTTGTTGGTAGTTTTTCAAACTCGTCGCTTGAAGCTCTAAGCCTAAAACACCCTCAAAGATTATCCCAGATTGACTCATCCAGCGAGGTGATTGAGTCTTTTGCTAAAAAGCGCATTTCCGCTTCTTTTGCGGAGAGCGGCTTCGAATAATAGAAGCCTTGAATGGAGTCAGCGCCTAATTCACGTAGCATATGGGCTTGCTGGGCGGTTTCTACGCCTTCTACAACAGTGACCATTTTAAGACCATGGGCAATTGAAATAATTGATTTGATCATATTGAGATCGGATTCACTGGTATGCATGCCATCAACAAAACATTTGTCAATTTTAAGTACATCAAAAGGCAAAGTATTTAGATAAGACAATGATGAATAGCCTGTACCAAAATCATCCAACGCTAATTTTACGCCGGCCGATTTTAATGCTTCAACTGTAGACATCACGTTATCTGAAGCCGACAAGAACAGCCCTTCTGTCACTTCTATTTGCAAGGCACTGGAAGCAATACCCGCCTGCTTGAGAATGGTTTTTACGGCGGGCAAAATAGATTCATCTTGGAATTGCCTTGGCGACACATTAACCGACATCAACAGAGCTTTACCGTACCGGCCCTGCCACTGCTGCAACTGCAATAAAGACTCTCGCATCACCCAAGTGCCTATTTCTGTTATTAGGCCAATCTGCTCAGCCACAGGAATAAACTCAGCCGGCGAAACCTCTCCCAATTCAGCATTATGCCAACGAATGAGAGCCTCAAACCCTTTAACGCTGCGGCTTTTCTCATCAACAATGACTTGATAAACAATTCTAAACTCTCCGCGTTGTAAGGCTCCTCGAAGATTTTGGTCGATTTTTAAACGCTCTTTCGCGACAAGATTCAGCGCCTGACTATAAAATGTATAACTTTTACGCCCATTGGCCTTGCTTTGAATAACGGCACGCTCAGCTTTTTGAATTAAATCATCGCCCTCAACCCCATCGTTCAAGCCGATAGATATACCAATACTGGTAGAAACGGTGAGTGAATGATCGACTATTTCAAAGGGTTGCGACATGCTATTTTGGATGCGCCTGGCCACCAACTCTGCAGCCATCGGGTCGGCAATTTCTTGCAAAATAACGATAAACTCATCACCACGGATGTAGCCGAGTAAGTCGTCTTTCTTTACAAGGCCTTTTAATCGGTGCCCAACAGAAACCAATAGCTGATTTCCTAGCTCATGCCCTAGTGCATCATTAATTTCTTTAAAGAAATCAAGATCTATATAAAGCACAGCGCATTTACTGTGGCGGGATTTAGAAACAGCCAATCGCTTAGTCAGGCGCTCTTTTATAAACGACAAGCTGTGCAGGCCTGTTAGCGCGTCTTGGTTTACCGATTGCCGAATGGAAGTTACTTCTGATCGAGTTTGAATTAATTCACTTTGAAGGGCGTTGTATTTGCGTTGATTCGCTTTATTCCACTGCCGTGCTAGCTCACCTACAACAAGGACAGGCAGTAGCATTAGCAATAACGTTATATCCTGTATGCCACTTAAATAGAAAACTGTAGCAACACCAAGCATTACGACTAAGTTTATGATGGTCAGTTTAAGGGGCGTTAACGTCACATATAACCTTTTTCAATAATTCAATATCTCAACAATTTTCAGCACAATCTCGTATACGCTGGACCATTGCTCGAAGCCCGTTACCACGGGTGGGGCTTAAATGCCGCTCTAGATCTAGCTGCCCGAAATAGCTGTCTACATCGAAGTTTAGGATTGATTCGGCTGTTTTTCCATTAAAAGCAGCTAAAACAACGGCTAAGAGCCCTTTTACTATATGGGCGTCTGAATCTACTTCAAAGAAAAAGCGGTCACCTTGCTTATTAGGAACTAGCCAAACCTGGCTTTGACAGCCTTTCACAATATAGTCTTCTACCTTATTCGCTTCATCTAACTTAGGCAACTCTTTACCTAAATCAATAATATATTTGTAGCGATCTTCCCAGCTATCAAAAAATGATAATGTCTCAATGATATCGTCAGCAGTGGTATCTACACCCAAAATCTGGCTCATTTAGCACCTTAAAGATTAATTTTTTAAAAAAACATTCCCGTTTCAAGTTGAGCTTCTTCGCTCATCCGATCTCGAGACCACGGCGGATCAAACACCAACTCAACAGATATTTCATTCACATTAGGCACTTTTGCCACTCGATATTTAACATCATCTACTAAAACGGGTCCCATTCCACAGCCAGGCGCTGTTAAGGTCATAGTTATACTGACCTTTTGATCTGAAACTGTGACATCGTACACCAACCCCAACGCCACAATACTGACCGGTATTTCAGGGTCAAACACCGTATCTAACACTTCCCAAATTTGGTCGGTTGATACCTCACCGTTTGCAGGTGCTTCAAATTCAAAAGTTTGAGGCTCAAACCCTAACGCGTCTGCGTCCGTACCATCAATCCTGGCCATATTACCATTATGCACCACTGTATAGTTGCCACCCAACGATTGAGTTAAAGTTACAAAGGTATCTGAAGGGATGGTAATAGGCGTTCCAACCGGTACTAGCCGAGCGTTGACTTCGCGCTGCGTTACAACCATGCGGCGTTCCATTAACTCTGACCCTCCACGACAAAACTCTCACCGCAACCGCATTCTGCTGTTACATTTGGGTTATTAAACTTCACCATTTCATTTAAACCGTCTCGCTTAAAATCTATTTCGGTACCTTGTAAAATGGCAATAGCGTCTTGTGCAATATAAAGCGGCCAAGGCGTATCTATTTCTACCTTAACATCGGTTTCATTTGCGTTTTGCACCAAATCGACTCGGTACATATACCCAGAGCATCCACTCTCTTCGATAAATAGCCGAACGCCTTGTGCCTCTGAATTCGCTAATTGTCGATCAAAGTGCGCCTTCGCCTTATCTGTCAAGGTGATTTTAGGGGCCGCTGTACTATTGGGATCAAAAGATTGAACAGTCATATTGAATCCTCCTTCCATTCAGAGCTGACCATACTCAGCCCTGAAATATAAAATGGTGAATGCGAATTAAAAAAACATTCGAATTTTTTCAATAGCATTAAACAATGCATCAACATCGTCTTTACTATTATACATAGCAAAACTCGCCCGAACCGTACCTTGAACACCCATACGTTCCATAATTGGCATGGCGCAATGACTGCCTGTACGAACAGCGACTCCTTGTTGATCTAACAAAGTACCGATATCGTTTGGGTGCGTACCTTCAATGACAAAGCTTAAAACACCAGCTCGATGACTAGCATCACCGACAAGTTTTAATCCATCAGTTTGCTTAGCTTTGCTGACGGCATAATTCAACACGGCTTCTTCATGCTTTAAAACGGCATCTCGATCAAGGCTATTAAGGTATTCAATAGCTGCACTTAAACCGATGGCTCCTGCTATGTTTGGGGTGCCGGGTTCAAATTTAAATGGCAGCGTGTTGTATGTTGTCTTTTCAAAAGTGACCGACTCGATCATTTCACCGCCACCCATAAAAGGTGTCATGCTATTGAGCAAATCTGCTTTCCCATACAAAACACCGATGCCCGTCGGGCCATAAAGTTTATGTCCAGAAAAGGCATAAAAATCACAATCAAGCGCTTGAACATCGATAGGCCAATGAGCAACCGCCTGAGCACCGTCTACTAGTACCTTCGCGCCAATCTTATGTGCTTTTTGAATAATATCAGCAACGGGGTTAACTGTTCCTAGCGCATTCGATACATGCCCCACTGAAACAAACTTAACTTTTTCCGTTAGGAGTGCGTCTAATTGATTTAAGTCTATGTCGCCTAAATCGGTTACCGGCATCGCTACCAGCTGCGCACCTGTTTTCTCACACACCATTTGCCAAGGAACAATATTAGCGTGGTGTTCCATGTAAGAAACCAACACTTGATCGCCCTGCTTCAGGTTTTGCAACCCCCAGCTAAATGCAACTAAGTTTACGGCTTCTGTTGTTCCTTTAGTCCAAATGATTTCACACGACTGCTCGGCATTTAGAAAAGTCTGAACGGTAGAACGGGCTTTTTCAAAACTTAACGTAGATCGATCACTCAGCGTATGAGCACCTCGATGTACGTTACTGTTGTCAGTTTTATAAAAATGCGTGATCGCGTCGATTACAGCATTAGGCTTTTGAGTCGTAGCGCCATTATCTAAATAAACCAAAGGCTTACCATTTACTTCTTGCGCTAAAATTGGAAAGTCAGCTTTTATCGCATCGACATCAAAACTCATACCAAGTGCCTCGTGAGCTCCGCTGACTTGCTTGCAAATACTTGCGCTAACAATGGGCGCAATAATAATTGCACTGGCTCATGAGGTAACGCATCTAAAAGCTCATTGATAAAACCGAAACTCAACATAACTTCAGCTTCTGCCTTAGAAATACCACGAGCTTGAAAGTAAAAAAGCTCCTTGTCATCTAACTGGGCAATCGTAGCACCGTGAGCGCACTTTACATCGTCTGCATAAATTTCAAGCTCAGGCTTTGTATAGATGGTTGCTTTGTCATTCAATAACAGGTTTCGGTTGTTTAATTCTGCCAACGATTTTTGCGCGTCTTTATGAATATGAATTCGACCATTAAAAACGGCCGTTGCAGAATCACCGATGATGCCACGAAAGACCTCTTGGCTCGTACAATGGGCAACTTCATGCTCTAAGATGGTGTGATAATCAATGTGCTCTTTACCTTTAGGTAAGTACACACCATTTAACGTGAGCTCACCGCCTTCGCCACAATGCCGAACAACGATGTCCTTTCGTTTCAATACACCGCCAACGGCCATATGAAATGAATACAGCTTAGCGCTGCGTTCTAAAACAGCCGCTACTCGCCCTATGTGCCGAATATCACCTTCTTCAAGCAATAAATGGTAATGCGTTAATTGCGCATTTTCATTTACATACAAGGTAGTGTTTGGATTCACAAATGCCGAACCTGAATCATGTGTAAATGTTTCAACAACCACTGCGTTAGAGGAGCGTTTGGCTTCAACCAGTACTTGGGTATTCACCATAACATGCTCGCCATGGCTCACAAAGTTTAAATGGATAGGCGAAGCAACCTGAGCATTTTCTTCAACAACAATCCAGTAACCTTCATCTAACTTGGCGGCATTAAGCGAATCAAAGATAAAATCGGTCTGTTGAGCCTGAACTTTCTCGATAAATTCCGCCGTTTGTGCTTCATCGCATTGCGATAATTTTTTAAGCACTATACCTTCCGGCAAAGTTGGCGTATCGACTAGCTGTCCATTTTCAATAGTCAGAGTCACTTCGTTAAAATCATCAAATGCTACACCGCTAGCTTTAGTGCTGCTGACAGCATTTGACCATGTAGCATCAAGTAACGATTTTAACGGCGTGTACTTCCAATGTTCGGTTTTTCGCGTTGGCAAAGGCTGCAGCGCAAATCGTTCACCGGCCGATTGCGACCAGCTTTTCGCATAGCTGTTGTCATTGGCAACTTGCGCGGCTGCGGCAGCGACGTTAAGTTGATTGCTCACTTATACTGTCTCCTTCTCGATCCAACCGTAGCCTTCTTTTTCGAGTTCAAGTGCTAGCTCTTTACCACCGGACTTAACAATCTTTCCATCGGCCAATACATGAACAAAATCAGGAACAATGTAATCAAGTAAACGCTGATAATGCGTCACCACGATAAAAGAACGATTAGGATCGCGCAGTTTATTGACACCATCAGCGACAACCTGCAGGGCATCAATATCTAAACCAGAATCGGTTTCATCTAAAATACATAAGGTTGGTTCAAGCAACATCATTTGCATTAATTCGTTACGCTTTTTCTCACCGCCAGAAAAGCCTTCATTCACGCCACGTTTTAAAAAGTCGGCTGGAAGGTCAACGGCCTTACTCTTTTCACGCGCCAACTTAATAAATTCAACCGAGCTATAAGGTTCTAACCCACGAGATTCTCGCACGGCATCTACCGATGCTTTTAAAAATTCCATGTTTGAAACGCCGGGAATTTCAACTGGGTATTGAAATGCTAAGAATACGCCTTTGCAAGCACGCTCATGTGCTTCGAAATCTAGAATATTTTCGCCTAAAAACTCAATACTTCCGCCGGTCACTTCATAACCTTCACGACCCGCCAACACATTACCTAAGGTACTTTTACCGGCACCGTTTGGCCCCATAATGGCATGCACTTCGCCTGGCTTAACTTCAATAGACAAGCCTTTAAGAATGTCTTTTTCTTCAACTTTGGCGGCTAAATTCTTAATACTTAACATCGACTATCAACCTTTTCACAATTCGTTTTAAATTCTTCGTTTCAACAAGGGCCGGGTTTAGCCGACTGCGCCTTCGAGCGATACTTCCAATAATTTGCCAGCTTCAACGGCAAACTCCATGGGCAGCTCTTTAAAAACTTCTTTACAAAAACCATTTACGATCATTGAGACTGCTTTTTCAGGGTCAATGCCGCGTTGCTGGCACAAAAACATTTGATCATCGCTCACTTTGGAGGTGGTGGCTTCGTGCTCAACAATGGCACTTGGGTTTTTGCTTTCTATATAAGGAAACGTATGAGCACCACACTGATCACCAATGAGTAAAGAATCACACTGAGTAAAGTTACGAGCACCGACGGCACCAGGATTCATTTTGACTAAGCCGCGATAAGTGTTTTCACTTTTCATCGCGCTGATGCCTTTAGATATAATCGTAGAGCGCGTATTTTTTCCGATGTGAATCATCTTCGTGCCGGTATCGGCTTGCTGCATGTTACTGGTTAATGCAACCGAGTAAAATTCACCAACGCTGTCGTCGCCTTTTAAGACACAGGATGGATACTTCCAAGTTACGGCCGAACCTGTTTCAACTTGTGTCCAAGAAATTTTAGCGCGCTCGTGTGCAATTCCACGTTTGGTAACAAAGTTATAAATGCCGCCTTTACCTTCAGCATCACCGGGGTACCAGTTTTGCACAGTTGAATACTTGACTTCTGCATCATCTAAAACCACTAACTCTACAACGGCAGCGTGTAGTTGGTTCTCATCGCGCATTGGTGCCGTGCATCCTTCTAAGTAGCTAACATGGCTACCTACATCGGCAATAATTAAGGTACGTTCAAACTGCCCCGTGTTGGCTTCGTTAATTCTGAAATAGGTCGATAATTCCATAGGGCTACGAACGCCTTTAGGAATATAAACAAATGAACCATCAGAGAATACAGCCGAATTTAGCGCCGCGTAGTAATTGTCTTTTTGCGGTACCACAGAGCCTAAATATTTTTTCACTAACTCTGGGTATTCATGAACAGCCTCTGAAATTGGACAGAAAATTATTCCGGCTTCTTCCAGCTTTTTACGGAAAGTGGTTCCTACAGACACGGAATCGAATACCATATCTACCGCGACACCGGCTAATGCAGCGTGTTCGTGAACCGGAATGCCTAGCTTTTCGTATGTCGCCAATAGCTCAGGATCAACATCGTCTAACGATTTTGGTCGAGCATCTTCAATACTTTTTGGTGAAGAATAATAAGAAAGCGATTGAAAATCAGGCTTAGGATAACTTACATGCGCCCAGTCAGGCTCTTCCATTTCTTCCCAAGCACGAAACGCTTTTAAGCGCCATTCAGTCATCCACTCTGGCTCATTTTTCTTTGCAGAGATTAGCCGAATAACATCTTCGTTTAATCCTGGTGGAATCGTAGCCGATTCAACATCAGTGATAAACCCAGCCTCGTACTCAGTTTTAATATACTTCTCAACTTCCTGACTCATAATGATACCCTAATAGGTTGCGCGCAAAATACGTACGCTAAACTAAATTTATTTGGCAGATCGCAAGGCGTTAACCGCTTGCGAGAAACTTGCAATCGCCTGATCGACATCACTCTCGGTAGTGAAACGACCCAAGCTAATTCTCAATGAGCTGTGAGCATCTTCATCGCTACAGCCCATTGCTTTTAATACAAACGAAGGCTCTACCGTTGCTGATGTACAGGCGGATCCAGATGAAATAGCCAAGTTTCGTACACCCATCATCAGAGCCTCTCCATCTAAGCCTTTAAAACAGACATTCAGATGCCCTGCAGAAATAGGTGAACCTTTGCCATTAATGATTACATCGCCGAGCGTTTCAATACCGCTCCATAGACGCTCTTTTAATGCTTCTATACGATCGTGCTCATCGCTAAACCCTTCATTTAAAATTGCGGCAGCTGTTCCAATGCCGACTATCTGATGGGTCGCTAAAGTGCCCGAACGCATACCACGTTCATGACCGCCACCATGTATTTGTGCAGACAATTCAAGTGGACTTCGGCGACGCACGTATAAAGCACCAATACCTTTTGGCCCATAGAATTTATGCGCCGATAAAGACAATAACGTGACTTTCCACTCATCAACGTTTACGGCTATTTTGCCGACAGCTTGTGCTGCATCAACATGAAAAAATATGCCTTTTTGTTCGCACAGTTTACCAATTTCAGCGATAGGGTTTATGACACCCGTTTCATTGTTTACTGCCATTACCGAGATCAACCGAGTTTTGTCAGTGATTTCGGCGGCAATACTCTCGACAGAGACTTGTCCGTTTGAACCTGGTGCGACAAAGGTGGTTTGATACCCTTTACTGTGCAAATGTTTAACAGGGTCTATAACCGCCTTATGCTCGATACTGGTGGTAATTATATGACACGCTTCCGGTGCATAATTATCGGCAACACCTTTTATGGCCAAATTATTACTTTCAGTTGCGCCACTGGTCCAAACAATCTCTCGTGAATCGGCTCCAAGAAGATCTGCAACATCATTGCGAGCTTCTTCAACAGCCTCTTCGGCTAACCACCCTAGCGCATGTGAACGGGAGGCCGGGTTCGCAAAGTTACCATTAAAGGTTAAACAATCGGTCATTGCCTTAGCGACACGGTCATCAACCGGTGTTGTGGCAGCATAATCAAAATAAAGCGGTCGCATTAACTAACCTGTGCTGTTGGAATCGTTTTTTCAGGGTGTGCTTGCAGCATTTTTTCATTTTGACGGGCACTGACGGCTTTAATTTCGCCACGCTCGACTAATGTCTGCAACGTTATATCATCTAGAAAATCGTGGATTTGATTACTCAAGTCTTGCCAAAGGTGATGCGTTAAGCATATATCACCTTGCTGACACCCCGTTTTACCTTGGCATTTTGTGGCATCAATAGACTCAGAGACAGCGTCTACAACAGAAGCGATGCTGATGTCGGATTTTTCACGGCCCAGCAAATAACCACCACCAGGTCCACGTACCGATGCAACCAGCGACTTTTTTCTCAATTTAGAGAACAGCTGTTCTAAGTAAGACAACGATATACCCTGTCTTTCAGAAATATCCGCTAGATTGATAGGGCCTTTATGTTCATTGAGCGCTAAATCTAGCAATGCTGTCACCGCGTAGCGGCCTTTGGTAGTTAATCTCATACATTAAGCCTGAGGATGACTTGAAAGTGAGTGCATTATAAATACCTGACTAAAACAGTCAAGTATTGAGCCATTCCGTGCAAATTGCCTACAGTTACAAGTCAATAAAAAGGCCGCTTACACGCGGCCAATGTGGCTATTTGATATTATCGCAACAATAACAGTGGCTGCTCTGTATTCAACAGCATTTTCGCTGTAAAACTGCCAAATACCATGTCGCGTAACCGGTTGTGACTAAACGAGCCCATCACGGTTAAACCAATATTATGATCCTTTTGATACTGGCATAAGGCTTGCGCTGGATCGCCAGTTAATACCGCGGAAGAAACAGATCTTCCGGCAGTTTCCAATTTTACTTGAGCCGGTGCAATTAATGCTTCACCTGCGCTGACGGATTTAGAAACGTTCACAATATGTACAGGTAAATCATTAAATAAAGGACTATTGACGACCATATCTAATGCTTTGAGACTGCAATCACTGCCATCAAACGCCAACATGGCGGCTTTTGGCGCTTCAAAAGCTCTGTTAACGACGAATATAGGGCGTTGTACGGATCGGACAATGGTCTCAAGGTGACCCCCTAAATTTTCCGTATTACCAACGTTGGCCTCACCTCGAATTCCTAGCACGATTACTCTTGTTTCATGCTCTAAATCGATTAACGCCTCGACTAACGGCCCGTGGCGTTGCGTACTAAAGGCATTTTCGACACCGGCTTTATTAGCTCGTGCTTTAACCGTATCGAGAATATCTTTGCCTTTCTGAATTTCCAGTTTATTTCTTTGCTGCTCTACTTCGGTTAGCTCACTGAGTAAGTGCTCCTGAGCGCCAATGCCAATGGCACCAGAAAAATCAGACACCGCAGCAATGGCATTGTGTTCAATGGCATGCAGCGCCTTTAATGGAGCATCAATGGTTTTCGTGAGCCAAATTGCGTAGTCACTCACGGCCTCGTTAAACTTAGAGCCATCAATACAGGCGATTGTCCAGGTACGTTCTTTGTTATTATTATCAGCCATTAGTGGCCTCCTAGTACTTTATCGATTTCTTCTGGTTTGCCTAGCTTACCAAATCGATCCACAATGGTCTCACTGGCTTCATTTAAACCCACAACATTTACATCGGTGCCTTCGCGCTTAAATTTCACCACAACCTTATCTAACGATTCAACGGCCGTAATATCCCAAAAATGCGCCCTTGATAAATCGATTTCGACGGTGCTGATGGCTTCTTTGAAATCAAAAGCCGCAATGAACTTGTCGGCAGAGTTAAAAAACACCTGACCAACAACTTTATAACTGCGCTTATCTTCGTCTTCACTCAAATCTGAGTCAACATACATGAAGTGACTGATTTTATTAGCAAAGAACAAGGCCGCGAGTAACACACCCGCAAACACGCCATATGCAAGGTTGTGCGTCCAGACAACCACTACGACTGTCACTATCATGACTAAATTTGTCGATAATGGGAATTGACGGAGATCACGAATAGACCCCCAATTAAACGTTCCGATGGAGACCATGATCATTACAGAGACCAACGCTGCCATAGGGATTTTAGCTACCCACTCACTGCTAAACACCACCATGATCAACAAAACAGTACCCGCCACAAACGCCGATAATCGGCCACGGCCGCCGGACTTCACGTTAATTACCGACTGACCAATCATTGCACAACCGGCCATCCCGCCCATTAAACCCGCACCAATATTGGCAATGCCTTGGCCTTTGCACTCGCGGTTTTTATCGCTACTTGTATCGGTAAGGTCATCAACTATGGTTGCCGTCATTAACGATTCCAACAGCCCTACTACGGCTAAAGGCGCAGAGTACGGTAAAATAATCGCGAGAGTTGCAAAGTTAAGAGGTACATCCGGAAATAAGAAGTTAGGCAATGTATCTGGCAAATCGCCCATGTCACCGACGGTGCGTATATCAAAATCAAAAATTATCGAAATCGCCGACAACACCACAATAGTCACCAAAGGCGATGGAATGGTCTTATTGATATAAGGGAACAAGTAGATGATGCCTAAGCCAGCTGCTGTCATGGCATATACGACCCAAGTGACGTTGGTCAGCTCGGGCAACTGGGCCATGAAAATTAGAATAGCCAAAGCGTTTACAAAGCCTGTGACTACAGAGCGAGAGACAAACCGCATGAGTTCGCCTAGTTTGAGGTAACCCGCCACTATTTGAATCACACCCGTTAAAAGTGTGGCCGCCCATAAATACTGAATGCCGTGTTCGGCCACTAAATCGACCATTAACAATGCCATTGCACCCGTAGCAGCGGAGATCATACCAGGACGACCGCCCACCACTGAAATAATCACGGCAATACAAAATGAAGCATACAAACCGACCTTCGGGTCTACACCTGCAATAATAGAAAAGGCAATGGCTTCAGGGATCAACGCAAGCGCTACAACGAGACCGGCTAAAACATCACCGCGTATATTTCCAAACCAATCTTCTTTTTTCTGAGCCAACAACATTCAACAATAACCTTTTATTTAGAGGGAATAGCCTATGAAAGCTACCTATTTAGACCGCGCGCGATGGTACACAGCTGTATCGAGCAATGCAATGTTAACCCTATACAGTCAGCGCTCAATTTATTTCAATTATCATAGTGTAGTTCGTTTGATCTCATGTAAAAATAGTGTCATATTCGCATGATAAGTTGTCCACCTAAACAACTTTTTGGTGTTGTCGGCTTCGGCCAGACCAAGAATAATAAATATAAATAACACTAGGATTACCACTATGACCTTACGCACCCCGTTAATAGTCGGCATACTGCTTGCAAACGCAGCCTATGCCGATGTGTTGCTGACTGAGTACATCGAGGGCTCAAGTTATAATAAAGCACTCGAGCTCACTAATTTCGATTCTAATCCGGCAGATCTAAGCCCGTATTCAATAGAGCTATACTCCAATGGCGCAACGACAGCTACTAATATTCTCACGCTTTCGGGCGCATTAGCGCCTAACTCGGCCTATGTGGTTGCCAATAGCCGTGCCGTGCCTCAAATTTTAAACGTTGCTGATATTACCGATGGCGTAGCAAACTTTAATGGCAATGATGTTGTTTTACTAAAGAAAAATGGCATTGTCGTTGACAGCATTGGGCAACTCGGCAATAGCACTACCTTTGCAGCCAATGTGACGTTAACTCGCAAAAGCGACACCCTAGGTGATGCCAACCCAAGCGATTCTTTTGACTATTCGACTTCTTGGAATGAGCATCCCAGTAATACATTTACTTATTTAGGCAATGGGGCACCGGGTGAAGACCCTGTAGAGCCACCGAGTGCGTTTAATTGCGCCGACCCAGCGACTAAAATTTCTGAAGTACAAGGCAATGGCTCTGCTTCGCCAATTTTAGGCCAGGTAGTTGATATTGAAGCGATTGTCGTGGCTGACTTACAAGCCAGTAATCAAGCCAAGGGCTTCTTCGTACAATCTTTAGATACGGATGTTGATGCCGATCCTCAAACCTCTGAAGGCTTGTTTATTTACCACTACAGTACCGATGTCGCTGTTGGCGATAAAGTACGCGTGCGGGGCGAAGCCGATGAATTTTATGGCTTAACGCAATTAACCAGTGTTTCTGATATTACTATATGTAGCAGCGGTAACAGCTTGCCCATGGCGGCTACTCTCAACCTGCCGTTTAGCTCAGAGAATGACTTAGAAGCACTTGAAGGCATGAGAGTGACAGCTAGCTCGCCTTTAATGGTGAATGAAGTATATGCATTAGGTCGCTATGGCGAATTTATGGTTGCCAATGGCCGTCGCCGCATCCCAACCGACGTGGCCCTACCTGGCCCCGATGCCGATGCGATACACGCCGCCAACGACCTTAACATGCTCATTGTGGATGATGGTTTTAAAACGCAAAACCCTGACCCGGTTATCTTCCCGGCTCCGGCTTTAGATGCCAACAACACGCTGCGCATTGGCAACACGGTAACTAACCTCACCGGTGTTATTAATTTTAATTTCGGTAAGTTTAAATTAATACCAACCACCGCTCCGGTTTTTAATGGCGACAACCCTCGTACGTTAGAGCCTACGCAAGTGGCGGAAAGCGATTTGCGAATTGCTAGCTTTAACGTTTTAAACTACTTCAATGGTGATGGCCTAGGTGGTGGTTTCCCTACTCCTCGTGGCGCCGATAACGCATACGAATTAGAGCGACAAACCGCCAAACTCGTTGCCGCCATGACAGCCATTGATGCTGATGTCATTGGTTTAATGGAAATTGAAAACGATGGTTTTGCCGATACCAGCGCCATTGCCGATTTAGTTCGCGCCATTAATGTGCAGCAAAGCGCCGAAAACCAATATCAATACATAAACCCGGGCGTGGCACAGATTGGCGACGATGCCATTGCCGTTGGCATCATTTACCGCCCTTCTGTTGTGCAACCAGCTGGTGTGACCGCCATACTGGATTCATCTAACTCACCATTAAATGAATTGGGTGAGCCATTATTTGATGACTCTCGTAATCGCCCGGCATTAACACAAACGTTTAAATCGCTAGACGGTGCGGAAGCAATCACCATGGTTGTGAATCACTTTAAGTCAAAAGGTAGCCGAAACTGTGGCGACATTGCCGATTGCGACGAAGGCCAAGGTGCATACAACCAAACGCGTACGAATGCCGCACTAGCCTTAACTCAGTGGTTAGAAAGCAACCCGACTGGTGTTGAGACCGATAAAGTGTTGATCATGGGTGATTTAAACGCTTACAGCAAAGAAGACCCTATTCGCGCAATTGAGTCAGCAGGCTTTAACCAACTGAAACAAGATGGCGATTATTCTTATGTGTTCGATGGTGAAACCGGCAGCCTTGATCAAGCGTTGGCTTCAAATGCATTAGCCGAAAAAGTAATTCACACTCAAGATTGGCACATAAATACCGATGAGCCACTCATTTTGGATTACAACACTGAGTATAAATCGGATGCTCAAGTACTCAGCCTCTATGCTCCTGATGCTTATCGCTCATCAGATCACGACCCTGTTATTATTGATGTCGCCCTAAACGAAGCGCCTAACGCAAACATAAGAGCCTACCGATTTCTATTTTGGTATATCTTTGTTAGCGATAGCCATGATAACGATGGCTACATTGCATCGCATACGTGGACACTCGGTAACTTAGAAATCACCAAGCCGTGGTTCTTCATAGCAAAACGCTACGTCCATAAAAATCACCTAGATTCAATCTCTCTAACCGTAGAAGATGATGAAGGGGCTCAAGTAAGCGTGACGGAGAGTTTTAGGTAACAAAACGGAACGGTTGCCCGCTGGGCAACCGCGGGCTGCAAGTTAATAGCTGCAAGTAAGTTCCAATAAAAAAACCGAAGCAACCTAATACTTAAAGTACTTGGGTTTTCTTCGGTTTTTACTGGCAGCTTGCAGCTAAATACTTGCAGCTTCTTTTATTCTTTCGAAGCATTCATCGCTTCAAATTGGCTTTTCAAGAAATCCTCGGTCACTTTAAGTGAGCTGATTAATTTATCGTTAAATAAAAACTTTGCTCTTAACCTGGCTTCAAACACTGATGTTTTTTCATCAATCTCTTTGCGTTCGGCTTCTATTGCTTCCTGATCATCGACTAGGTTACTTTCTTTTTCAGTTAACAATCCTTTTGATGACAACATGCTGTCAAACAATTCATCTAACTTTGACATGACCCCTTGCACATAGGTTACGGTGCCTCTGTCGCCTGTTCGTGTGCCGCCGATTTTAAGCATGAGTCCCGCGGCATCATCTACTGAGCCTTGGGTGTCTTTACCTTTGACACCTTGTGTCGTTGTAGTAAAACCAAAAATATCAATTGCACCCGAAGCGATTTCACTAACTTTTACGGTCGACTCGGAACCCTTAGACACTGAAAAAATACCAAAGGTATTGGTGTCAGCATCATATTGCACATCTACAGCTTTATTTGCGCCTTTAAGCGTTGCATCGGCGTTAATTTGTGCTTTAAGCTCAGCGGCTAATTCATTACCTAAGGCATAAGCACCTGAGGTTAATGTAATGGTGCCCGATTCTGTACCATCAATCACAACCTTTAAGGTGTTATTAGTACCGTCTATAATTTCAGCGCTTGAAAAATCGGAACCTGTTCCTCCCAGCAAATAGCCGTTTGTTGCAGCCGAGTTGCCTTCAGAGGCGGTTAAGTATTGGCCGCGACCAGTGGCTGCTACGCCGTTAATTGTACCTTCAACATCAACTCCGGTTGCTGTGTCGGCCGTGCTTTGGTTGGTAGCAGAAAGGCCTAATTGAGCAATAGCAGAAACCGATGGGTTGCTGATAGTGATATTAGTGCTGTTATCGAATGCAATAACAAAACGGCCTTTGCCGTCTTCATCTTTTTCGTAGCTGACGGTACTTTGCGAATCAAAACCGTTATACACACCTTTATCTAAACCAAAGCCGTCTAAGCCATTAATATTGAGTGCGCCGTTAGTAATACCCAATGTCGAGTTTGCGTTGGCATCTGCCGCTGTGATTTGAATAGTCGCATCCGCGCCAAATGTCGCTTCAGTTTGCACACCGTTTTTTGACACGGTTTCGAAGTACACTTGATTACTGGCATTGAGCTTAGCCACTACATCGCCAGCTTGGAATTCACCGCCTCCGCCAGCCGCTGTTAAGGCGGTATCTAAGGCACTTTGTATCACCGCAAGGTTAGATTCACCATCGTTGCTGTTAGCGGTACCATCACCATCAACGGTTACTTCTATATCGATGCCATCAACAGCCAAGGTAAAGGCCGAAGGTGTCAATGAAAAATCGACACCTGTAGATAAATCGGCCGTACCCGCATTGGTGGTTGCGCCAATGCCATCTCGTTTAATTTCAAGCGTTTGTGCAGACCCAGTTGCATTGGTTGTGAGTACCAGCCCATTGCTGTCTAAACTCGCAACAACATCACCTGCACTCGCTCCACCGGCGGCCAATGCGGTATCCAGTGCACTTTGAATGCTGGCAAGGTTATTGGCGCCGTTGGCGTTAACATCTACAACGAAGTTAGTCCCGTTTAGATCAAATTCAAACTGGGCAGGATCGCTGGTAAAATCTACTGCGCTGGCCAAGCTTCTAGACCCTGCTTCTGTAGCCGCACCTTTTGCTCCAGCGCTAATGTTTGCATCGGCATTAATAGCGGTTTCTATTGCCGTAGCTAATTCTTCTGCGGTTTCATAGGTACCTGCAGGTACACTAATCGGCGCTGCGCCACTGACACTGCCCTGACGATTGGAATAAGCCAATTCAAAGTCGGCGCCAGACATAGCAAACCCTGAGTTGTTTGCCCCATCGGTGATGCCTAAGTAATCAAAACCGGTCACATTGGTATTCGCAACGGTGATCGTTTGACTAATACCTGCGGTTGGCTCAGTACGCATGACCAAACGATCACTGCTATTAAATTCGGCGGTCACGACTCCCGCTAAACCAGCATTGTTAAGTTCGCTTTGAATGTAAGTTAACACATCAGAACGATCTCTATCGGTAGTAATGTTTCCATCGGTATCGACTACGTCGGCCCAGTTCTCATCCAATGATATTGTATAGGTTCCATCAGCCGTTGTACCCGCCAGTGTTAAATCAAACGTTACAGGACTAGCCGAAAAATCGGCTCCCGATTCACCGGTAAAGGCTTGCGTACCTGGGTTGGTAGACGCTGCAAAAGCCGCATCATTTAAGGTATTAAAAAAGCTACCTGCAAATTGGCCGGTGCCGGAACTGGCAAAGCCAAAAGTATTTGCTACAAGCGCATCACCCGAGCCAATGGTAACTTCTGAACTGCTGCCAAACTTGCTTGAAGTTATATCAAAGCGATCGTTAGCATCATCAAAAGTAACCGTCACGCTTTGACCACTAAATGCACTGTTAATACTGTTTTGCAGCATCAAGGCTAAATCTTCACCGGTGCTGTAAGTTCCCTGCTCTAACGTTACGGATTGCGTTTTTCCGTCTACCGTCATAGAGAACTCATCGTTTACATCCGATACCACAACATCGCTTGCAAAACTTAACGCCGGTGTTGTTAGACCTTTAAAAGTGCCCTGTGTGGCAACTTGAGTAACATTAACATCATAGGTGCCAGGCTTGGTATTTGGACCCACGTTGACTACTTTAACTTGAGCATCTGATGTTTGGTTATCGGTAGCGAGTAACCCCACCAAACTTTGAGCGTCGGTTTCCATCGCTTTTTTGAATTCAGCTCGATCAAATTTTAAATTAAAATTATCGGTTTGGTCGGTACTGATGCCAATTTCAATAAGTGATTTATAGGTAGAGCCTGTAACACCAGAAATAATTTCAGTGATACCCGCACGCAATTGTGATTGCACGGTACGCAATACGTTATCACCTAACAAAATACCGCCAATTTCATCATCTGGGTTGTATTTGGTTAGTTCATCGTAAATAGTTTTGTACTCATTATATTTTTCGACGAACGCTTCAAGCTTATCGGCAATTTCATCGGTATCACGGGTTACGTTTAGCATGACACCCGTTAAACTGCTTTCATTTAGGTTAATGGTCACGCCGCGCACAACCTGATCCAATTTATTCGTTGCACTTGTAACGGTTAGCCCGTTGATTCGTATCAGCGCATCCGAACCCGATTGTGTTTCGGTCATGTTACTGGCAGGATCATGCTGAGCGCTGTTATATGCTAAAGATTGCAAGCCAGCATCACCCGAGACTTCAATCTCCATACTGGTTTCTTCACCCGTTTCCTCACTGGTGAGCAATAGACGGTATCCCGTACCGTCGTACACCACTGAAGCCGACACACCAAAATCTTCATTATTGATGGCATCTCGTATGCCGCCTAAGGTGTTATTTTCAGAAGTAATATCAATAGAGGTTACTGCACTGTCGGCATCTTGCTCAAACGCTAAATATTCATCAGAACCGTCATAGGTAGTGGTACCAAACTTAAAAGTTAACGTGCCCGTACCCACAGTGTCATCCACGGAACTGAATTGCATACTCGCCAAAGAGTGCGCTTTAGCGATTTCATCTACTTCGATACGATAAGAACCCGGTTCAGCTAGGCTAGTAGTGGTTGCAGTAAGCACAGATTCATCAGAAGAGCTGGCTGAGCTGCTTTGAATAGTACTGGCTTGAGCAAGACTGCCAATACTCGATTGCAAACCATCCATCACCTTACGGACTTCGGCATAAGCGGAAATCTTCGCCTCTACACGAGCAGTCTTACCGTCCAAACGGAGATCACTTGCCGCCCTTTCCGCAGCCACTAATTGATCGACTAAGTCTGAAGTTAGCAACCCAGAACCGATACCCAGTGATTGTATGCCCGCCATAACCGATAACCTTTAAACGTTGAACAGTGTCTTAATGCAAAAACCAAACCATGATTTTAGGATAGACCATGGGTTGATTATTGTATCGGCCGATTTGGTTAAAACTTTAGGGGTTTTGGAGAGCAGTTTTTGGCTGCGGGCTGCGAGCTTCTGGTTTAAAGATTGATACCCGCAGCCCATAGCCCGCCGCTCAAAACTATCCCCACCCTGTGACTCAGTTTACGTTCAAGGTTTCAAAACTCCTGTAACGTTTAGATTCTGAAAAACTAATCAAGGATGATTATATGAATTTTGAAAAGCTAGACGTTTGGAAAGCTTCTGCTCAATTGAGTGCCGAATTATACATTGAATTAAAGGATTTAAGGGACTGGGGCTTTAAAGACCAAGCAACCCGATCCGGCCTGTCTATCCCTTCGAATATCGCCGAAGGCATGTCCCGAACGAGTGCTTCAGAAAAGAAACGATTTTTAAACATTACCTATAGTTCAGCAGCTGAACTTAAAACACAAATATGGATTGGTCAGAAGGTAAATTATTTAGACAAAGAATTAGGTACGAAATGGATCAATCAATTAGATATTATATCAAGAATGTTAACAGGCCTTTCAAGATCGCTCACCGAGAGCACATAATTAGCTTGTAGGTTTTAAGTTTTAGGTTCAAACCCGAAGCTCGAAGCCCGAAGCCCAAAACAAAAAAAACCGCCAAAGGCGGTTTTTTTATCAGACCTGCGCACTAAACAACATCAGCGGCTCTTCTTGACTTAAGCGTTGAGCCAGTTCTAAGGCTTCTTCATTCGGCATCTGACGAATCAACTCATCTGATACTTTATCGTAAACTCTTATCACTGTTTTGCCAGAATCTTCATCTAGCTGAAACTCAAGCTTGCGCTCTGTGTTTTGAACATAATCGTTAAGTTTCGCTACAGCTTGCTCAACGCTTTCTTCTTTAGGTTTCTCGGCGGCTTCTTTTTGCTGTGATGCATATGAAGTTACTGAGTCACTTTTCTCGGCCTGGCGTGCTTCCGCTTGCTCTACCGTGGGCTTTATTCCATTAAACCCCGACTTTCCAGTGTCGCGCGTTGGTGCGGAAGGCTTAGCATTTAGCGATGGCTGCATACTAATTTCATTCATACTTTAACACCTCCGTTCACCTGTCGATTACTCTTAAAACTACTTTATTCAAGAGCTTTAGCGCTGGGTTAGGCCGCTAAGCGACCCTCCCCAATGGTTTCGCTATTAACCGAGTAGTGATAATACCTGCTGTGGACGCTGGTTAGCCTGAGCTAAGATCGAAATACCGGCCTGCTGTAGTACCTGGGTACGAGACAGTTCGGCTGTTTCGGCCGCGAAGTCCGCATCACGGATTCGAGAGTTTGCCGCTGACAAGTTTTCAGACGTAATCTGAAGGTTTGAGCTGGTAGACTCGAATCGGTTTTGCAATGCACCGAGTTCTGCACGTTGGCTAGCAACGGTGCTTAAAGCATTATCAATTGCGGTTATAGCAGACTGCGCACCTTCAAAAGTAGAGATATCGACGTCAGCTAAGTACTGACCATCTTCACCGCCACCAAATGAACCTGCTTGGAATCCAGAGTCTGTCAATCCAGCAATACCATTTGACCCAACACTCACTTCGAACGCGCTAGCGGATGATAGCGATACAGTAGAGTAGTAGGTAGAAGTTTGCGCGACGTTTGCCACAACTCCAGATGCAACTCCTTCGAGACCAAATTCGTTTTCATCACCAGCATTTGCAGCAGGCGTAACAGCAAACATTGTTATGTTACGACCATCAGCGGCCGTTAAAGTTAGTGACTTACCGTTATCTTCTGCCACAACTCCCGTCTGACCAGACTTTTCATTAATTGCAGTGATTGCATTCGCTTTATTCTTTTCGTAATCACCTGTTTCAGTCAATGTAATTGATACTCCATTTAGTCTTAAGTCTAGAGTATCACCTGCAGTACCACCAGTGGTCGCAGCACCGGTTGTTACACCAGTGTATGTTGTTGCATTTACTGTAGCAGTAACGCCAGTTTGATCTGTGGAGTCATTAATCGCTGCAGCGATAGCAATACCTGATGCAGCAGTATATGAACTGGCAGCATTAGCTGCATCAGCATAGGATGAGGTATCGTCAAGGCTCGAAGAGGCTCTTATGGCAACATTATTTATTACTAAATCACCATCCTGTAACGCCTTGGTCGTTGATGCCGCCAAGGTAGTAGCAGCATCTGTATCCCATGCTTGACTACTTTCTTGTGTTGTTGTCGAACTAATTTGACCACCGTACTCACCGGCAGCAAAACCGGTGTTTGAAATATCTCCATTTCCGGTACCATTTCCTCCGTCTATGACAATATTGGTTTGAGAGTCTTGTGCTGTAAGAGTTACCGAGGCAAAAGACTCCTCTGCACTAGCAGCCGTTGTATCACTATCTTTCAACCCAAACGCAGCCAGATCGTTTACTGTTGATGTAATGGTAATATTTCGCCCATCTTCTGCGGTTAATGTAACGCCACCATTATTCCCACCATCACTTGCTATAACGCCGGTCTTTCCTGATTGAGCGTTAATTGATTCAATAACCGAGCCTCGTGTGGCGGCTAAGTCTGCTTCAGTGGCATTTGCTGTACCTTCGAGTGAAATGGATACACCATTCAGTACGATTGCTGAAGCAGCTGTAGCAGTAGCAGTAGTACCAGCAACCATTTGACTACCTGACATTACGTTTTCATTTGCGGTAGCTACAACATTAGTTTGATCACTAGATTCATTAATTGCTGCTGCCTTTGCAATAGCACTAGCCGAACGTTTAGTTCCGAAAGACAACTGATCATCACCAGCTACCGAAGCACGAATCGTTTCGCCATTGATTACTAAGTCACCGTTACCAATCGCAGTACCTGTGGAATAAGAACTCACACCCGCTTGAGAACTGGTACCCAACTTCTCTGCAGTCAATTCTGAAATTTTCACATCAACGGTTTGACCCGCATCCGCACCAATCTGGAAGGTACCTTCGAAAGAACCGTCTAGTAGGTTACGGCCGTTGAAGTTTGTTTCATCGGCAGTACGTGTGACTTCCGCCATCAACTGCTTAACTTCCGCTTGTAGCTTAACTCGGTCATCGTCTGAGTTAGTTGCGTTAGAAGACTGAACCGCTAGCTCACGAATACGCTGTAGGTTTTCAGTCATTGCGCCTAGGGCACCTTCAGCAGTTTGCGCTAAAGAGATACCGTCACCCGCGTTACGGATAGCGACGTTCAAGCCTTTAACTTGAGACTCGAAGTTAGTAGAAATTGCCAAGCCCGCCGCATCGTCTTTCGCACTGTTAATACGAAGACCAGATGACAAACGCTCTAAGGCAGTAGAGTTAGCGCTCTGCGAACTGTTTAAGTTACGCTGAGCCGTTAACGAAGCGATGTTAGTATTAATAATTTGAGGCATAAGTAATTCTCCTTCGCTTTCTTCCGTACCGCCCTATTGCGACATGGTTTAGCGACGTTGCTCATTCACAATTACTATAGCGGCCGAGTTTTGAGAATCTTTTATAGTTTTTTGGAATAATCGGGTTGTTTTTTATTACTATAAAAAAACAGCTGCAAGTTGGGTCAAGGATTTTGAGTGGGTACGGGTTTTATGCTTCGTGAAAGGTAAAAAGGCAAACAGCGGGTTAGATGTAATGGTTTAAGTGTAAGCCTTTGAATTGGGTTTGTTTTACTCCTTTTTCTTGCAACTTGCTGCTAAAACCTCCTTTAAACTTTTCTTGCAGCTTAAAACTTGCAGCTATCTTCTCTCTTGTCGCCTCTCCACTGCATTCCGATGACTCCTACAAAAAGAGTTACGAAGCAGGTTTTTTTGGTTTTCGAACTTACTCGCAGCTTGCAGCTCAAAACTTGCAGCTATCTTCTCTCTTGTCGCCTCTCCACTGCATTCCGAAGAATCCTACAAAAAGAGTTACGAAGCAGGGTATATTGGTTTTTGAACTTACTTGCAGCTTGCAGCTCAAAACTTCCAGCTTTCTCTAATTCTTCCTATAAGCCCGCGTCTGCTCATCTTTCTTAGGGCTTGGCTCTCCCGTTTTGATGGTTTCTTTCAAAGTGGCTTGATGGGCTTGGATTAGGCTGCGGTTTTCTTCTAGTACGGCGTGCCAAAAAATCATGCGTTCTTCGAAAGCGTCTAAATCTTCTTTATTGTCGCCCAGGGTTGAAAGGTGTTCACTGACCATTTCTTGCCATTTATCTAATAATGTTGGAAGTTGTTCGGTGTTGAGCCAAAGGTCGTTAAAGGCGGTGTCGAGTTGTTTGAGGGTGGGCATTGGAACCTCGTTTTGAGCTGCAAGTATATAGCTGCAAGCTGCAAGTAAGTAAAAAGTTATTGAGACAAAGTATAGCAAGGTATTGGGGATTTGACCTTACTTGCAGCTTGCAGCCAGCTGTTGCCCTTCGGGCAAAAGTTCTATCCACTAACCTTCGGTTAGCGGATGAAGTCAAACAAACTCTGCGAGGTGACTTTGGCGAAGGTTTGTTGTGAGGCTTGTAATACAAATTCTTCCAGCTGTAGTCGGCTGATGGCTTCTGCGTAATCTAAATCTCGAATGCTTGAACGAATATCTTGTGCGGCCAATTTGTTATCGGCGTGCTGGTTCATGGTGGTTTCGGTGGTATTCAGCCTTGAACCAATTCTTGCGCGCACAAGCGCTACTTTTTCTAAGGCGGCGTCTAAGTTTTCGAGTGTATTGAATATGGCCTCGTCATAGGCATCACTGAATTCTGGTGCATCGCTGAAGTTATTCAGTGCGTATTCTAATTTTTCAGTGGTGACTAACAAGCCTTGTTTCGGTGATGTTTCAATTACGAATTTATCACCAGGGTAAGGCTTTCCAGTTACATTGACATTCATACCTTTAAATTGAATGGCCGCACCAGGTGTATAGGGGACGTTTTCGAAAGTATCGACTGGCCGACCATCCGATTTTTGCCGAATGGTGTAATTAGGGCCGGGTGGATCTACGTCGAGTTCATTGTTAAAAGTAATGACCGCGTTTTCTGGGAAGAAGTCGTTTAATGCTTCTTGATCTACGGTGATACCGGCAGAAATAACAGCGGGCGGGTTGCCTCGGTTTTCAGAACTGGCCGACGTAAAAAAAGAAGGCACATTGGCATCGACGTCTAAAAAAGCGTCTTTACCGCTGTCGCTCGATGCTATGGTAATAGAGCGGCTGATTTGTAAGAACCGAACGCCTTCATCGCCCTGATAGCTGTATCCGCCCCCAGGGTTTTTCACAAACGGCTGTTGATCACCCGCAAAGCCAGAGAAAATGTATTCGCCACCGCCATCTTTACTATTCATGAGATCGTACATCTCTTTGACGCGTTGACTAATTTCTTCGCCAATGGCGATACGTTCAGAGGTACTGTAAACAGCAGCGTTACCGGCTTGCACCGTTAGCTCGCGCACGCGTTGAATGGTGCTGGTAATGCCGTTTAACACACTTTCTTCGGCTTCTAAACGAGAATCGAGCAGGGTAATGTTACGTTCGTACTGATTAAGCAACGCTATTTCTTGATCGAGTTGCAGTACACGGGCAGCACCAACTGGATCATCCGACGGCGATAAAAGTTTTTTGCCTGTGCTCAACTGCTCCTGTGTACGATTCAAATTCGCTTGCAGCGTCATCATATCGTTTACAGGGCGTTGGTAGATCCAGTAACTGGAAACTCTATCGGCCATTTTATGTCACCCTTATGGTTTTGATTGGTTTTAAGCTGCGGGCTTCGAGCTGCGGGTTTGAATGATTTAAAACCGCGATGGTTGCCCTTACGCAAAAAACAATTTTTTCAAATTGATACATTACATTAAACATTCTTGTAGGAGCGCTCGGAGCTTGCGGAGACGCGAACCTTTGTTGCCACCCTTTTCGCGTCTCCACTGCGTTTCGTACGCTCCTACAAATACTATTCGGCCAACGCACTTAGGCCTTTAATCTCTTAACCCGTAGCCCGCAGCCTAAAACCCAAAACCGCCCCACCTAAAACGCCGCTAACAATGAATCAAACAATTCCTGCGCTATCGAAATTACTTTCGCATTAGCGTTATAGGCGGCTTGAAACTCTATTAATCTTGCGGCTTCTTCATCTAGGTTTACGCCTTTAATATCGGTAAGCTCTTCGGTGGTTTTGTCTAAAACGGCTTTTGCTGAATCGCTTCGAATTTGCGCTTGGCTGGTCAGCGTCCCTATTTGCTCTACGGTTTGACTGTAACTTTCCGTCAGTGTCATTCCGCCATCTTCTACATTAACAGTATCGGTTGTTTCAATGGCAACTAGGTCTAGGGCGTTTCGGTTATCAGACACGCCGTTTTCATTCCAGCCTATGGCGAATTCATCTCCAGCGACGGGTCGTCCACTGATTTCAAATTGAAACCCCATGTAGGTTGATTTAGCTTCTGGAGTTCCATTAAAAATGCCACCTACGGTTGGGTCGGTTTTTAATCGAATGCCATCGGCCATGGTGATATCAACTTGCCCACCAACATTCACCCGAGATACATCGTTATTACCAGTACCTTCAACACTCATAAAAATTTGATAACTAAGATTTCCACGCTCATCAATTTCAGCTTTAACGTAACCCGGGCTATCTAACTGCGCTTGAATTTTTGCGGCTAATTCAGCTTTTACATCTTCACCCGTTTCGTGATTACCGGTTAGCTCGACATAGCCTGTACGGCCATCGGGTAAGTACATTTTAAATTCATAAGGACCATCACTCGAAAAATCATAACCCGTTAAATTACTTATTTTCCCTTGAGTGTCTCCTTGAACAACATCCACGGACCATTGCTCACCCGTAGACAACATGAAGGTATCACCAGGGTCTATGTAGGCATTTACATTGGCTGGAATGCCGGGCGGCAATATCGGCGCACCGGTGATCACCGGCTGAGGTTTGTCACCACGCATCTCAACTAAAATATCGTTTCCGCTTTCATCAATAATGGTCAGCGTTTCACCATCACTTTTTGCACGAATACCCATTTGCTGCAGCTCGTAATGATGATTAATACGGTCGGCTAAAAAGTTAGGACCCATTTCTTCAGGCACTTCTTCAGGGTAGCCTTCCATATATGTTGTTTGATTCAAACTAGTGAGCGTTTGTGTGATCTCTTTGCCGTTGACCCAAATTTCAAAAGGGTTGTCGGGGTCGTAGGGTGTACCTGAATTGGTGAAATTAGCCAACTGCACTTCGGTATAGGCGCGCGCCTCTACCCCCTCAACCAAATTTAATTCCTGCACAATATCTTTTGCGCTCGCACTGCCGGGTGTCGATATGGTTGGTAAAGCCGTTTCTTTGCCGGTCACAGGGTCTGTTTGATAAAAAGTAAAACGCTCTGGGTTAATACCATTATTAAGTGATGCTGTTGATGGGCCACCATAACCAATGGTTGGCTGGTAAGGTAGCCTTGCGCGCCAGCTATTTACCATGGTTTGGCCAGGGTCATCAGTAAAAATCGTATTGACAGCGCCAGGAACGAACATCAGATTTTCCATTGGCGGTCTAAGTGGTCTTGGGTTACCTGGGTCAGAATTATCTAAAACAGAATATCGATTTTCACTTTCAAACTGCACTAATAATGGCGGGCTTAACTTGCCATCTACTGCGAATGCATTGGAATCTCGGCTCAACATTGCGCCTTGATTAATTAATCCACTGCCTTGATTGCTGAGGCTTGTATTGGCTTTAATTGGGTAAGCTAATGCCAGTTCCGAAGGTTGACGAATGAGCAGCTCCATTTGTTGCGCAACATCACGTAGAGGCGCGATGGTAAAGCTGTCTCCTTCTGAAAAGGTTCCGGCTTCTAATACAAGTTCTAGTCCATCAAACTCAAACGATTGTGGATACTCATTGCTTAACCCGCCTTCCTTTATAACCTCTCCCGTATCGTTTCGGGTAATTTCATAGCGGCTGTTTTCAGGGCCCGGCACATGAAAGGTGTAGTCGGAAGTCGTTAGCTGTTCGCTGTCTTTAAAGTAAACGTTAAATAGGTTGTCGTTGGGTAAGGCATTATCACCAAACGCAAATACTCGACGCGTTGTTAAAGAAGGGTCATTAAGGTCTTGGAAAAAATCATTTCCAAATCGCCCTTCTAAATCAACACCCAATTTATGGGTTTTATTGGTTTCTTGAGTAAAGGCAACGGCAAGCCTGCCTAAGCTGTTAATCGCCGTTGATAACCCCTCTTCTCTAAAGTCTAAGAAGCCAGCGATAGAGCCCTTATTCAAAGAATCCGTAATTTCAACGTTTTCCACTTTACTGACAAATTTAATACCCACGCGAAAAGGGTCTTGCAACCCAGGCGCTGCTTCTAATTTCGCCGCCTCATACTTCATGACCAATGGGTTGCCATTGCCGATGGCAATGTTAACGGTTGCACCCACGTCGATTACATCTATGTCTACAAATTCGGCTAACTGTCGAACTAACTCTTCTCGCTTATCGTACAAATCATTTGGTGGTGCCGATGTTGCTGAGCCTTGCGCGGTTACTATTTTTTCATTCAACTGAGCAATACCATTCGCTATAGCGTTTACTTGCGCGACGGCGGCTTCAATTTGACTGTTAACGACACTTTCTTGATCGGCTAAATAGCGGCTAATGGTTTCGAATCTATCAACTAATCCTTGCGCTTCCCCTAATACAACATCACGCGAAGGCACATACGCAGGATTATCGGCAGCGCCTTGTAAGGCGGCAAAGTATCTATCTAACTGAGGCTGTAGTCCGGTTCTATCGTCGGCAAGAATTCGGTCAACCTGTTCTATCTGCTCACGGTAAGTTTGTAGGTGATTAAAAGCAGAAGTATCGGAGTTTAATTGCCCTTGTAAAAACTGGTTTTCAATGCGGCGAACGGTGTCCACATTAACGCCTTGGCCAACGTAACCAAAACCTCTATATAAAGGTGTTGCACTGCTCATCACCACTTCTTGGCGTGAATAACCAGGAGTATTGGCATTACTGATGTTATGGCCTGTCGTTTTCAAAGCTTCTTGATGCGCTTTTAAACCTGTAATCGCTGTGCCTAGTATGCTCATAATATTGCTGCCTTACGCCTGTTTAAACCAATCGCTGTTAACGATTCGAATAATTTTTTCTGCATACTGCGGGTCGGTTGCGTAACCGGCCGTTTGCAATTCATTGAGGTAGACTTCTGGGTCTTTCGCCTGTTCTAAAGCAGTCTGATAGCGAGAAGAGCTTTTTAAAAACTGTGCGTAATCGTTAAATGATTCTTCAATGCTTCCATACGCTCTAAATGGTGCTTTAACGGTTAGTTTGTTGCCATCAATATATTCATGGGTCGTCGTCATAGCCACTTGCCCATTCCAGCGTTGATCGGCTTTTATGCCAAAGAAATTATTAGCGACTTCACCGCTTTCGTTTGTAATTAACTTTTTACCCCAGCCTGTTTCTAGCGCGGCCTGAGCAACTAATACCTGAGGCTGAACGCCCAAGAGTTTTGCAGTTTGTTCAGCAATGGGCATAATCTGTTTAATAAAACTTTCAGGTGACGAAAAGGAATCTTTATCGAGTGATTTGTATGAAGGCGAGCTATAAACCTCTTCAATGTCGCCTTCTGTACTTTTAAGATTTTCTGGGTTTGATTCTGGCACTGATTGAATTGAAGCTTCACCAAATGACCAAGGCGAGGCATTTAAAATTGGGCGAATAGATTCATTTAATGGCTTTATGTTGTTGTCAAAATAATTTTCACGCTGTGGGTTTTTATCACTTAACAATTGCTCGTAAAGCACTTCCGCTAAGCCAAAGCCACCATCACGCGACATAGACAACGCCATTTGTTGATCACTCATGTCTCGGTAAAATTTGGTTTGATAGCTACTTTCTAGATCGGAAGCTAACACATCCGTCGCATCGCGCATGCTTTTCATAATGAGGTTCATAAACATAGATTCAAACTGCTGCGCAACCGCCTTTAACGCTTCAGGATCATCCTTCTGCGCACCACGTTTTAAGGTGTTTAAACCTTGTAAATCGTTGTAGTTAAACGCTGCATCAAGTTGCGCTGTCATAATCGCCTCATCGGCAAGGAATTGCCGCTTTAATCAATTTGTTGTCATTGTTAAAGTTAATGCGAGAAGTGTGCCAGAATGGTGGGTTTTGGGCTGCAAGCTGCAAGCTGCAAGCTGCAAGCTGCAAGCTGCAAGCTGCAAGCAAAAAAATTTGCGTGGGCTAATGGCAGGCGTCAAGTCTTTTCTTTTGTACTTGCTTGAAGCTTGCAGCTCAAAACTTGTAGCTTTTCTAAATAACTATCAATTCCGCTTTTAACGCTCCGGCACTTTTCAGCGCTTCTAAAATCGCCATTAAATCACCTGGGGCTGCGCCTACTTCGTTTACGGCATTGACCAGATCGTTCAATGTTACAGTTGGTCCGAATAGGAACATGGGTCCTTTTTCTTCTTCTACATTTAAGTTGGCGTCCGGTACCACTACGGTTTCACCTGCCGATAATCCTTCTGGCTGATCGATCACCATATCATTCTGTACGGTTACGGTTAGGTCACCATGCGTGATGGCTACGGATTCAATTTTTACATGCTTGCCAACCACGATAGTACCAGTGCGGCTATTGATGATTACTTTTGCAGCGCCTTCACCTGGATCAACTTCTAGGTTTTCGAGCACACTTAAAAAACTCACTCGCTGGTTTGCATCGCGCGGTGCGGTAACTCTAACTGAGGCCGCATCTACCGCATAAGCCGCGTCTGGGCCAAGCAAGGTATTAATTGTTTCAGACATTCTTTTAGCGGTGGTGAAATCGGGGCGGTGCAAGTTAAAGGTTAGATAATCACCTTGTGAAAAAGTATTTGGCACCGCTCTTTCGACGATAGCTCCATTAGGAATACGCCCAGCCGATTGGATGTTCACTTTAATGGAAGAGCCATCTTCACCTTCGGCACCAAAGCCGCCAACCACCAAATTACCTTGGGCTACCGCATACACATTACCGTCTGCCCCTCTTAATGGGGCAAGCAGTAAGCTACCCCCGCGTAAGCTCTTAGCGTTGCCCAAACTCGACACTGTAATGTCAATTTCTTGCCCTGGCTTAGCAAAGGCAGGCAAGGTTGCATGAATACTCACGGCGGCTACGTTCTTTAATTTTGGGTCTTCACCTTCTGGAATGGTAATGCCAAATTGCTCCATCATGTTAGTGAACGTTTGATTGGTAAACGGCGCTTTATCGCCGGTACCATCCAGCCCCACAACAAGACCATAACCCACCAACTGGTTATTTCGAACGCCTTGAACAGCCGATAAATCTTTTATTCGGTCAGCCCAAACACTGCTGGTAAACAGTATTAATGCAAGTGCAATGATTGGTTTCATATGTGTCATCTCGTTGACGATAATTAAATTAATACTTCTGTTCTGCAAACTTTATGCCGCACAACTGCCGTTGTAAAAACCTCAATGGTAGGAGCGCCCGAAGCAACGCGGAGACGCGATAGCATGGTGCCGGTCAATCGCCTCTCCACTTTGTTCCGAAGGCTCCTACGAATTAATACTTACAGCCCCTGGCCTAAAATGGAAACCAAGATGAATTAACAAAGGCCGTTAGCCAACCTTGTTTGGCTGCACTGGCCACAGCGCCTGCGCCACTGTAGGTAATGCGAGCGTCGGCTAACTTTTGGCTTTCTACGGTGTTGTCTAAGTTAATGTCGTCAGGGCGCAACATGCCTTGAATACGAATAAACTCAGCACCGGTATTTAGGGTGATCCACTTCTCGCCCCTAACTCGCAAGACGCCGTTGGGTAACACTTCTGATACGGTCACAGTGATGTTACCGCTTAAAGAGTTCGATTGATCGGCATCGCCTTTACCTGAAAAACTACGATCGCCTCCAATGGTGCCACTGAGCGCCTCTATTGGATCGCCTCCGCCTAATACAGGCGCTGTCAAAGTAGCGTTTGATGACTTACTGGTTTTAGATTGCGATGACTTTTTACCTTGCGTACTTTCAGATAAAACAACCGTAATAATGTCACCGACTCGGCGAGCTTTTTTATCGCCGTATAGGCTTATACCATAATTATCGACGAATAAAGAGCCGCCAGAATTCGGAGGTGGTCGTAAAGATTCAGACGGTACCGGCGCGAATTCTGGATCACCCGGCTTTGGCGCTTGCGGCAGTGAAGAAATTTGCATCCCGCCACAAGCCGATACCAACAAAGCGGCGATCACTACCATTACAATTTTAAGATGAGTCATCACGATTGCCTCTTCTAACTTTAATTTATTACAAATTCGACGTAATGAAACCGAGCATTTGGTCGGCGGTACTCACTACTTTCGAGTTCATTTCATAGGCGCGCTGCGTTGCGATCATATCAACCATTTCTTCTACAATGGTCACGTTCGAATTTTCCAATGCGCCTTGAACAATAGAGCCAAAGCCATCCAAACTTGGTACACCAACCGCTGGCGCACCGCTGGCAGCCGTTTCTAAATAAAGGTTATTCCCAATAGCTTGCAAACCAGCCGAGTTTACAAAATCGACCACTTCTACGTTGCCAATTTCTACGGGTAAGTTATCGCCTTCTGAAACTGCAGATACGATGCCATCGGTACCTACTGTGATGGTTTTGGTTTGCTCGGGTACTTGAATGTTTGGCTCTAGTGGGTAGCCGTTTGCCGTCACCACATTGCCTTCAGAATCTAAATGGAAAGTACCATCTCGGGTGTAGCTGATGGTGCCATCTGGCATTAATATTTGAAAAAATCCCCGCCCATTTATTGCCATATCGAGTGGTTGCTCGGTCATATTTAAATCACCTTGCATAAATACTTTTTGCGTACCAACCGTTCGCACACCCGTACCTAATTGTAGGCCTGAAGGAAGCTGAGTATTTTGCGAGCTTTGCGCACCCGGCTGACGCTGCACCTGGTAGATTAAATCTTCAAATACCGCACGCTCTTTTTTAAAGCCTGTTGTGGAAGCGTTCGCCATATTATTTGAAATAGTAGCGAGTGAAATATCTTGTGCTTCTAAGCCGGTTTTACCAACCCAAAGTGCCTTATGCATAATGTTATCCTCTTAATTGGTTGGTGATTAACTCATTTGCAACACACGTTCAGATGAACGTGACATGTCGTCGGCGGTTTTCATCATCTTCACTTGTGTTTCGTATTGACGATTGAGCGATAATAAATTGGTCAGCTCAGCAACGGAGTTCACGTTACTGCCTTCAACAAACCCCGTGATCACGGTCATCAATGGATCGGCTGGTAAGACGGCTGGCCCTTGCACAGGGCGGAATAAACCGTCTGTGCCTTTTTCAAAATTTTGAAAATCAGGGTTTACTATTTTTAAGGTATCAACCGCAATCATGCCTTGAGGCCCTGCACCTGGCGGGCGAATAGAAATAACACCATCGGTCCCTATTTCTACTTTTTGATAAGGAGGTAAAACAATAGGACCGCCCTCGCCTAAAATAGGCTGACCACTGCCATTGATCAGTTCACCCAATGGTGTGACGGAAAAATCACCTCGACGCGAATAAGCTTCTTGCCCGTTGGCATCGAGAGTGGCAAAGAAACCATCGCCAGTGATAGCGGTATCTAGCTCGTTGCCGGTTTCTATCAATGCACCATCGTTAAAATCGGAAGCAGGACGTTCGGTTAAAGCAAAGGCGCGTGAAGGATGGTGCTCACCCCAAACAGGAATAGCACGCGCTTGCGCCCAGTCGGCTTTAAAACCATAGGTACGAGCATTCGCCATGTTGTTCGAATGAGAGGTTTGCGAAAGCATGTTGTTCTTCGCACCGGTCATCGCAATATATATCGCACGATCCATTTTCTTAATCCTAATAGTGTTGCTTTAGGTTTGGTAATGCGAAAGGTGTGCCAACAACCTCTGAAGGAGGTTTTTAGAGCGACTAGCTGCAAGCTATAAGCTGCAAGCTACTGATTTATATGGAGTTTTATGAAAATCACTGGATAAGTGACTGTTTTTATTGAATTTCAAATATAAGAAAGCAGACGGTTTTGGCGGTAAGGATTAGCAGTAAAAAGCGGTGAACGGTTGCCATAGAGCAACCGCATCACCACCCGATTTCAGGTGCATGTGAAGAGGCTAAGGTCGTTTTGGGCTGCGAGCTGCGTGCTGCGAGTTTGTTCAACATCATAAACCGGCCACACACCTGGTAGGAGTGTTCGAAGCTTGCGAAGACGCGATTGCTTTGTGCTACTCCATCGCCTCTCCACTGCGTTCCGAAGGCTCCTACAAGTATGGCTAAACCACCAACGGTAACGCTTTGGTTTATGGGTTTTTCCTAAAACCCGCAGCCCGCAGCCAATAACTATCTTTTAACCTTGCCCTTACTAGCAGCTTGCAGTTAAAAACTTGCAGCTATCTTTTTACTACCTCAAATTAATAATCGTTTGCGTTACGGCATTCGCTGTCTCAATCGTCTTCGCACTGGCCTGGTAGTTCCGTTGTGCGATGATCAAATGAACCAGTTGTTCCGATAAGTCGACAGTCGAGTCTTCGAGTGCGGCCGATCGAAGTGTGCCAAGCAAGCCTGTTCCGGCTTCACCAATGGTGGCATCGCCCGATTCAAAGCTTTCTTGCCACTCCGTTTGGCCAACAGGTGTTAACCCTTCCATGTTGGCAAAAGAGGCCAATGCGACTTGCCCAAGTACTTGTGCTTCACCATTGGTGTAACGTGCGAATATGGTTCCGTCGTCATTGATCTCTAAGTCTTTGAGTCGGCCACTTGAATAGCCATCTTGCTGAAAATCGTAACGAGCAAAAGGACCACCGTATTGTGTCGTTCCACCAAATGAAATCGAAAAGTTCGAGTTCGTGTTCGGATCGGGTACGGGTGAAACACCCCCTTCTGCCACATTAAGTGATGTGTAAGCACCGTTTCCATTTCCTTCAGAATCCACAGGGTCCCAATTCGAGATTAAGAACTCACCCGTGTTTTCTTCATCGATGGTGCCATCGGCATTAAAGTGCAGTTTAAATGATGCATGCGTTGGCTCAATGTTTTGAGGGAACGGCAATGACGCATCCGGATCACCAATTGGCTCACCATCAATTAACGCATAAACCGTCCAACTGTTTAACGCTTGTGGGCGCACCGGGTCATCAGGGTCTTTCACGTAGTACATTTGTAATTGATGCTGGTTACCTAACGAATCGTAAACCGTTAACGATGCAGTTTCGTTGTAGGATTCAGGATCATCAGGATCAAACTCATTAATCACAAACGGTTCAAAGCTGGCATCGTTTAAACCATTGAACAAGCCTGCCACACGTGGGTCTGGCTCGATCATGGTAATGCCTTCGTTCAATACGATATCAACATAGCCGCCCACGCGTGCGTTAGTTTCTGCGTCCACGCCTCGGCCTAGAGTCACCGGTGCCGTGCTGGTGTAGCCTTGAATTGTCAAACCATCTAAATCGTTGGTTGTTTCAATAGAAACTGAGATATCAATACCGATACTTGAGGTGATTTCAATATTTCCAGTATCTGCATTTAGATCGGCACTGATACTATTGAGCGAAGTTCCAGAGTATGAATTAATCTCATCCACGATGCCTTGGAAATCGTTTGCAGTAATCACTTGCCCATTTATGTATAAATTCATATCGCCACCGTTAACGTAATCTTCGGCGCGTAGGGTAAGGTTAGTTTCAGCGGTTGCGGTCACTCCTGCATAGGAACTTAATTGACTGGCAATCTCGGATGCTTGCGTTCCTTCTGGGATAGTAACATTTGTACGCTCGTCATTTGCTTCATCATAAATGACAAAACTCTGCTCCGGATAACCGTTGGTTATAGCCGGCTCACCTATAGTCAACAACTCAGCTTCATATTGGTCGGCTTGCAGCAAAGCATGCAGCGCGTTGACATCTAAATCATCGCCCGGCGCTTGCACATTGGTAATGGAAATTTGTGACGCTTCGCCGCCTTCTGTTGCCATAAACTGCAGGACTTCGTTGTCGTCTGCATCACGCCCAACGACCGCCCTAACGCCAATGTATTCGTCTTCTGGTACCGCCGCTAATTCACGGTTAATGGCCGCGGCAAGTTGATCGACAGAGTATATTTTTTCTTCTAACGAAATGGCCACTGAACCCGAGCGCCCTTCTTCATCCGGCAATGGAACGGCTAAGTTCACACGGAATGAATGGGTGCGATCAATTGGCTCTTCACCTAAGGTTTTAGTTGTACTGGTTAAACCAAAGTTAGCCTGAGAAGCCGTTGTACCCGAAACATCAATGTCTAATGGGAAGGCACCTGTATCGGCACGTTCGAAAATAAGGCGACCGTTAACATGCGACACATTGACTTCACCCGAAAGCGTTGGGTTAGAGGCAATCAGGCTATTGATCTGGTCGACCAACTCGTTATTCGTTGTATAGGTACCTTGAGGGATAGTAATGCGTTGTGCAGTACCGCCATCTAAAGAAATTTCAATTTGATTATCAAACGGAACGTCTGGACTACCTAACACCGTGGTTGGTGCAGGCACCGATGTTGTAGCAATACCAAAGTTTACGACTGAAGTAGATGCCGTAGAGGTCGATGGCGTAAACGAAATTGTTTGTGGTCCAATGCCCATATCATTGGACGTAATCACCAAACGGCTTGCATTGGTGGTAATCGTTACCGCATTAGGTCCATAAGTCCCCACATATTGTGCGTTGATTTCATTTTCAAGATCGGTCGCAAGCGCGGCTATGTTGGCCCATCCACCGGCAGGTACAATGAGCGTTCCGGGTTGCGAATCACCTCCAAGGTTTACAGTAAAGTTGATCGACAAACCATCATCGCCATTTGCAATTGCGCCTGCTGGTATTGGAGCACCTGTAAGCTCGGTTGCTGTCCCTGGAACAAAATCAGTAAAGGTGAGTCCAGAGGTATTATTACCCTGTACAGTTGCATTACTGCCTGGATCGCTTGATAAATCTATAAAGCCATTATTTGCGAATAAGTCAGTACCGGCTATCGGAGAGAAAGGCTCAGGTGTAATCAAGGACGTAGTCGAGCTGATTCCTAAGTAAGTATCCGATGTGGCAGAATTCGACGTTACACTTAAAGTATCACCAGCCGTTGTAGTATCGATTCTTGCAAAATGTAGGACTCCACCGACATGATAGGCCGTTACCGCGGCGTCAAGCGCTGCCGAAGTGGCAGCAATCTGAGCATTAATATCGGCAACGAGCGAATCCGCATCTAAGTGATTAGTCCCTGTCAAAGTTACGGTCACTGCAGGAGCACCATCAACCGAGAAATCTAGTTGGTTGTTTTGCACTTGACCTAAGGTTTGAATCGGCGCGAATGAAGAGTTAGCTGTCATACCTAGTTCATTCATGCCAACTGAGCTGGTGGTGGTTGAACTGACGCTCGTAAATGAGACATTGGTAGGGCCTAAACTGCCCCCAGCCGTTACTACAAACTCCAATCGGTTAGCGTTCAACTGGAATGAACCTTCAGTCCCTATACCACCCGCTACTTGTGCGTTTAAATCTGCAACAAACGCCGCTTGTGAAGCATAACCTGCAGGGTTATATGTAAAAGATTGATTCGAGTATACGGTGCCACCGACATTGGCATTAAACACCATATTAGAGCCGGCAACTGTTGGATCATCGTAAAATGGGCTTGTGGAATCGAGAGAATCTAAATCAATGCGACTTGTAAGCGTGGTTCCTGTATTGACTGCTGTAATGTTTAATCCCGAAGCAGCATCACCCGCCAAAGTAATACCATGGGAACCGAAGTTTAAATAGTTACGATCAGATAAACTATTCACGTTATTCACAATGCCAATGATCGCAGTGCCATCTGTAGCATAAGGACCTGCAGTTTCAAAGGTGATACCACCGAAGCTATTCGCTACCGCTTGAACTTTGCCCGCTAAATCAGGGTCGCCATTGATATTCGCATTGATCGATGAGACTAAATCATCGACATCGTCATATATTACGGTATCGGTGAATGGCTGAATGGTAACGGTTAAAGGATTTAACCCACCATTTATGTTGGGCCCCTGCAGTGTAAAATCTAACGTAGATGACGCTTCTGAAGCATTGGGCTGCCAAGGAAAGTTTATACCCGGTGTTGTTCCTGTAAAGCCAATGGCACCACCCACGATTTGCGCAGGCGTACCGGCAGTGGTTGGGTAACTGATTGAATCTAGTGTGGTGGTCACATCATCCGAAGGCCCAACTTGAGCAACCCCAACAGCTAAACCATTGGTGCGAGTGGTAGAGCCAATTTGTTGCAACACTTGAGCACCCGCGGGTACATTTAAACGCGCATCAATAGTATGGGTACCACGGGGTGGTTGGTTACCAGCATCTACACGTAAGTCTTGCAAAATACCCGTTACAATTCCATTTTGATCTACACCATAGCCCTGCAACACGGCGCCTTGATTACTTTCAATAAAGCCTTGCTTATTAACGTGAAAGATACCTGATCGTGTATAAGTCACTGAATTATTAGGGTACTCGGTCACAAAAAAACCGTTTCCGTCGATCGCTAAATCGAGCACAGAATTGGTTTGCGAAATATTACCTTGCTCAAATTTTTGCCCGACATTGGTTACATTAACACCGGAACCAATCGGGTCTTGACCCATGCCCATGATGGAAGTGGTATAGGCATCACCAAATTCGGCTCGACTGGCTTTAAAGCCGGTCGTGCTTGCGTTGGCGATGTTATTACCGGTGATATTTAAGTCTTTGTTGGCTGCGGCTACACCGCTTAATCCTGAACCGAAACTCATAAACTGACCCTCTTCTATGTCATTCCCGCTGTGCGGGGTTTAATTCCCAGTCATTGGGAATGACGATACTGTCACTTAATAAACTGCATTAATTTGCTTAACTTGCGCCATGGTTGCAGAGCCACCACCGGCTAAATTCAATTGAATATCGTTGTTATCACCAATCGTGACCGAATCGACACGCTGCGATAAACTGGTATCAAATACTTGCTGTTGTCCAAGCACGCTTCCGCTCACTTGAAAATCATAGTTACCGGCGGGATGCGGAATAATGTTGCCGTTTTCATCGGTCTGGAATTTATCGTAATCGATGTCTGCAATTTCACCGTTCACTTCTAAATTCGCACCATCCCATTTAAACGTTAACTGACCATTTGGCTGATAACCTAACGCAACGCTTTCTACTATTTGCCCAGTCTCGTTGGTAATTTGTAACGTTAAACCTTCTGATGCCGCAGGGATCTCAGCCATACCAAACACCAATTCACCGTGCCGCAAGGTACTGGATTGATTTCCATCAATGGTTACAGCACCTCCCACAAGGGCGCTTGCTTGCAAAGCTTGCGATGATTTATAGGACACCGCTAAATCTTCAAAACCAGAGGACATATTTTGAATGCCTTCCACGGTTGAAAATTGAGCGAGCTCGGCAATAAACTGGCCGTTATCTTGAGGCTCAAGCGGGTTTTGATTGTTAAGCTGAGCAATCATTAATTCTAAGAATTCACTCTTACCTAACTCGCCGTTGTCTGGCGTTTCTGTGGCATTACGATCTTTACTGTAATTACTGCCCAACACATTGGTAACGTTGTTGTTAATGTCGGTCATGGTCGCCTACTCCTATTTGCCCAACGTTAAGGTTTTTTGCATCAAGGTTTTAGCCGTATTAAACACTTCAACGTTGACAGTAAAAGAGCGTGAGGCAGACATCATATCGGCCATTTCCTCAACTACGTTGACGTTTGGGTAATACACATAACCGTCTTCATCGGCCATTGGGTGCGTTGGATCAAATCGAATATCCAGTGGATCTTGTTTTTCCACAATGGCTTGCACTTTGACTCCGCTGCCAACATCGTGAGCTAAATCTACCGGCACTAGATCACGGTCGACATAGGAAGCGTGAAGTTGCTGAAATACGGGCTTACGTGCGCGGTACGTGTCTTCAATACTAGAGCTCACCGATTGAGCGTTTGCAAGGTTACTGGCCGTCGTATTTAAGCGAATCGACTGGGCATTCATGCCCGACCCTGAAATGTCGAAAATATTTCCTAAGCTCATAATTATTCGCCTCTAATTGCGCCGGTTAAGCCAGTGAACTTACGATTCAAAAACTCAAAACTGGAGTTGTATTGCATGGCATTGCCAGTAAATTCTGTATTTTCAACATGCTCTTCAACTGTATTGCCATCGATGGAAGGCTGAAGCGGATTGCGGTAAAGTTTTTCCCACCCATCCGATTCGCGCCCCTGAATGTGTGCCGAATCTGTTTTAGCCACTTTTAAACTAGAGGTTTGTTTTACCTCACCGGCTAAAATTGCTTTAAAATCAATATCGCGGGCCTTGTATCCAGGGGTATCGGCATTCGCAAGGTTATTCGCCAGAATTGACGACCGCTCAGAACGAATCAGCAACGCATTATCGTGAATACCTAGTGAATTATTAAAACCTAATGCCGACATACCTTTCCCCTATTTCCGCTTTTTGCGTATTTATATGGAATATTGCAAACACAATGCCAAGTTTATTTTTTGTTTAAAATCAATGGGTTACGGTATTTTTGGTTTAACAAAGGCGGAATTTGGCGGCAAAGCGGTTAGTGAAGGAATGCATTGGGCTACGGGCGGCTAGCTTAGGGTAAATTTAAAAACTTCGCTTAAAGCGCTTCAGCAGGGAGGAAACCTGCCAGTGACTTTAGAACTGAGCATCTTGGTTTAGGTAGATCGAAAAAAACTGAGGTATCAGTTAGAAAATCGTTCGGCAAGTGTTGCACATTGCTGTAAAGAAATTGCTTTCGCCCACTGAGTAGATTCAGTTATTTTTTGAACGTCTTGTGCTGATTGATTATTTGTTTTTTTAAGCATTTGAGGTGAAATGGACATCTGTTCGATGTCCATTTTTATGGCTATGAACGGCAAAAAATCTGGGTCGTTTTCGTAGGCACCCACCTCATGACGCAACTGCTCCAATTCAAGAGCACCCAGCAAATAATGTAGGGTACCGTTCAGCATCGCGCGGGCTACTATGCCCACGCGTTGAGCGGGTAAGGTGGGTACACTGCTCATTACAATTTAAGGCGCCAGGCAACGGTTTCATTAGCAAAGAAAGGTACAATTGGTTCGCCATTTGGCAATTCAATTTCACTGGGGATTTGCCATGGTTGCTTGACCAACGTGATCGTTGATGTATTTACGGGTAGCCCATAAAAATCAGCACCAAAGACACTGGCAAAATTCTCAAGTTTATCTAAACAACCGAGTTCCTCGAACACTTGCGCGTACAATTCAATGGCACTCCAGGCCGAATAACACCCTGCACAACCGCAGGCGTTTTCTTTATTGCGCTTTTCATGCGGTGCCGAATCGGTTCCTAAAAATATTTTAGGCGTTCCTGAGGCTACGGCCTCCCTTAATGCCTGCTGGTGTGTATTACGCTTTAGCACGGGCAAGCAAAAATTATGGGGCCGAACACCACCAACGAGTAGGTCGTTGCGATTAAGCATAAGGTGCTGTGGCGTTACCGTCGCGGCAACATTGCTTGAGGCTTGAAGAACGAAATCAACGGCGTCTTTTGTTGTAATGTGCTCAAGTACGACTTTTAAATCAGGGTTATTGGCCACAATGGGCTTAAGATGCTGATCAATAAAGACTTTTTCTCGATCAAATATATCAATATGCGATTCCGTCACTTCACCATGAATCAAAAGCAGCATACCCTGTTCTGCCATGACTTCAAAAACTGGCTGTAAACTGTTCAAAGAGCTTACGGCTGCACTAGAATTTGTTGTCGCGCCGGCAGGGTAAAGCTTTGCGGCTAACACTCCGGCCGCTTTCGCTTCTTTAATATCTTCAGCGGTTGTCTGATTTGTTAGATAGATCGTCATAATGGGGGTGAAGTCAACACTCGCAGGGGTTGCGTTGCTTATACGGTCTCGGTACTCCATTGCCAATTTGGCGTTGGTAACGGGTGGCACTAAGTTGGGCATTACAACAGCTCGTTTAAAGCAGCGAGCCGTGGCAGGCACCGTTTCCTTTAGCATATCGCCATCTCGGAAATGCAAATGCCAATCATCGGGTGCAATGAGAGTTAGCTGTTCAGTCATGTTATCGGGCCCTTAGTATGTCTTTTAAATCCATTAGCTGATCTCGCAGCGCTGCAGCTTGTTCAAACTTCATATCTTTCGCCGCCTTGTGCATGTTGTCTTCTATTTTGATCATTTCTTTCGACAGTTCAGCAACACTCATTTGCAAGTAACTGGTTGTTTTGGCTTCTTCGCCAATTTTTTCTACTTTTTGGCGCTTCTTAGCCATAGCCCCTGAACGACCAGGAGCTTTTTGCGCACCGTCGATTATATCGTTAATGGTTTTATTCAATGCTTGAGGCGTAATGCCCATTTTTTCATTGTGCGCAACCTGGGTTTTACGTCTACGTTCCGTCTCTGCAATGGCACGCTCCATAGAGCCCGTCATTCTGTCGGCGTATAAAATGGCTTTACCGTTTAAGTTACGCGCGGCACGACCAATGGTCTGAATTAAGGATCGATCACTGCGTAAAAAGCCTTCTTTATCTGCATCTAAAATGGCGACTAACGATACCTCAGGCATATCTAACCCTTCTCTCAATAGGTTAATACCCACCAGCACGTCAAACTCGCCCTTTCGCAAATCACGAATAATTTCAACCCGTTCTACGGTGTCGATATCGGAATGCAAATAACGCACTCTCACGCCATTGTCTTGCAGGTAATCGGTTAAATCTTCAGCCATGCGTTTTGTGAGCGTCGTTATCAATACTCGTTCGTTTACAGCCGTACGTAAACGAATTTCTTCTAAGACATCGTCTACTTGAGATTGGGCCGGACGAATTTCTATTACAGGATCAATTAAGCCTGTCGGCCTAACGACCTGCTCAACTATTTGTTGAGCATTAGCGGCTTCGTATTTGCTTGGGGTTGCTGAAACATAAATGGCTTGAGGTGCAAACCGCTCCCATTCTTCAAACTTAAGAGGCCGATTATCAAGCGCTGATGGCAACCGGAAGCCATACTCCACTAAGGTTTCTTTACGAGATCGGTCACCTTTGTACATAGCACCAATTTGTGGAATGGTCACATGCGATTCATCGATCAGCATTAGGGTTTCTTTAGGAAAGTACTGGAACAGGGTTGGCGGTGGTGCTCCCGGTGCTGAGCCTGATAGAAATCGGGAATAGTTTTCAATACCGTTGCAGTAGCCAAGCTCACGCATCATTTCTAAATCGTATTTAGTGCGCTGCTCTAAGCGTTGCGCCTCAACTAAGCGATTATTCTGCTCTAAAATGGTTAGGCGTTCTTTTAATTCTACTTCTATTTGTTCAACGGCTTCTAAAATAGTCTCTCGTGGCGTGACGTAGTGCGTTTTCGGGTAAATGGTGAATCGGTTCAGCTTTTGCAATACTTCACCCGTTAATGGGTCAAACAAACTGAGTTTTTCGACTTCTTCATCAAACAATTCTAAGCGAACTGCTTCTAGTTCTGATTCGGCGGGGAATATATCTATGATATCACCGCGCACCCGATAACTGCCTCGTGCAAAGTCTATATCGTTGCGGGTGTATTGCAGCTCGGCTAATCGTCTGAGCACTTCACGTTGATTAATGGTGTCGCCCTTTCGCAAATGCAAAACCATTTTTAAATAACCTTCGGGTGAGCCTAAACCGTAAATAGCCGACACCGTGGCAACAATTAAAACATCTTTTCGCTCTAACAATGCCTTAGTGGCCGACAGACGCATTTGTTCAATGTGTTCGTTTACCGATGAGTCTTTATCAATAAAAGTATCAGAGGAAGGTACATAAGCTTCAGGCTGGTAGTAGTCGTAATAGGATACAAAGTACTCTACTGCGTTGTTAGGGAAGAACTCTCGGAACTCAGAGTAAAGCTGTGCAGCTAAGGTTTTATTGTGCACCATGACTATGGTGGGTCTGTTTACGGCTTCCACCACTTTGGCCATGGTAAAGGTTTTACCAGAGCCCGTGACTCCCAATAAAGTTTGGGCGGCAAGCCCAGAGTTTAAGCCATCGACCAATGCTTTAATGGCCGCGGGTTGATCACCAGCTGGTTCATAATCAGATACAACCTTGAACGGCTTCATGCCCTCTCCTATTACTTACAAATTGCAGCATGCGAATAGCATAAAGGCCAGCAAGCTGACCTTTAATGGTGTGTAAATTCGGTTTATAAAACCTTGGCGATTGATTCGCACACATACTCAATATTTTTATCGGACAACCCAGCAACGTTAATGCGCCCGCTGCCGACAATGTAAATGCCATAGTCAGTTTTAAGCGTTTCGACTTGCTCAGGTGTTAGCCCTGAAAACGAAAACATGCCATTTTGTTGCTCAATAAAACTGAAATCTTGCGCGACACCCAGCTTGGCCAGTGCGGTTACAAACTTACCACGCAACTGATGAATGTGCTGACGCATATAAGCCACTTCTTCTATCCACTGTGCTTTAAGTGAAGCGTCTCCCAATACGGTCGCCACAACTTTTGCACCATGGGCAGGCGGGTTTGAGTAATTAGAGCGAATAATGGTTTTTACTTGGCTGAATGCGTTATCGGCAACTTCACTATTACTGCCAACCAATGTAAAAGCACCGACACGTTCATTATACAAACCAAAGTTTTTACTGAAAGAACTTGCCACTAATAATTCAGGAACCTCTTCTGTAAATGCACGCAAGCCTGCAGCATCTTCTTCAATACCTTGGGCAAAACCTTGATAGGCAAAATCGAACAGTACAATTAGGCCACGATCTTTGGCGATAGTCGCTAATTCTTTCCATTGCTCAAGTGTTGGGTCAATTCCCGTTGGGTTATGGCAACAACCGTGCAATAAAACAGCATCGCCTGCTTCGGCGCGGTTTAAATCGGCTTTCATGCCATCGAAATCTAGACCATGTGTCTGAGGATCATAGTAACTGTATGCGGCTGTTTGTAAGCCCGCGCTTTTGAACACGCTGTTGTGGTTAGCCCAGGTTGGATTACTGATCCAAATTTTATCTACGTTAAGTTGGCTCGCCATAAAATCGGCCGCTATACGCAATGCACCCGTTCCGCCAGGTGTTTGAGCTGTACGGGCTAATTGGTTAGTCACAATGGTGTGATCGTTTCCAAAAAGCAATGCCTGTACTTGCTTGCCATATTCGAGGTCTCCGCCAATGGCTAAATAGCTTTTAGACGTTTCTTGCTCAACCAATCTGCGTTCCGCTTCTTTAACGGTAGCCAATATGGGTGTGTTTCCATTTTCATCTTTAAATACGCCCACACCTAAATTTACTTTAGTAGCGCGGTCATCTTTATTAAATGAATCATTCAGCCCTAGAATTGGATCTGCGGGCGCGGCAACAACACGTTCGAACATGGAGGAGTCCTTCTGACTGTCTAGAATGAGAATAGTAAGTATACATGGCCTAGTTTGCCTTTGGCAGTGGCAAATTTGGCAATTAACTTATGCATTTGCGCCAATAGTTGAATAAGATTTCAAAACTTTGGTCACGGGGCAAAGAAACGTCAACTCCACTAACTTTAGCCTGACTGGATCGGGTCGGACGGTATCGTCTATTTCACGGCTCGGATCAATATCACCAATGATCGGGTGCCCTATGGCTCTGAAATGTGTTCTAACTTGGTTTAGTCGACCTGTTTGGGGCCATACATCGACAACCGATCTATTTGGACGTTCGTCGTATTTCACTTTTTCAATGTTGGTGATGGCCTTCTCGCCTTCGATGTCAACTTCAATACTGTCTAACTGACCGATATCACCTTCCACATCCACTCGGTAATGCACGGCCGAGTCTTCAATATAATCAACACCAATAGATTCACTGATCGCTGCAGCGGCTTTTCGCGTATGAGGCACGAGCACTAATCCTGAAGCGCTGTAATCTAAGCTTGAAAGCAGCACAGTATCGCGTGGTTCGTCGAAAGCAAATGAAAGGTTACGCAAAAAAGAGTTGTAATCGCCCCAATCGTCGCCCTGAAATGGCATGCCGAATGGTTTTTGCCATACACTGTATTGGCCGTAATCCTCGATCAACTCTGGCCGAATAGGTTTGGCAGACATCAGCGCTTCATCGTAAAAAATTTCAATTTGTTCACCCACAAAGATGTCAGTCATGGCGCGTCGCACGCGGTTACGCTCGCCATTGTTATCAACACGCCAAATACCGCCTTTACTCATGACATCTTTTAAGCGCGACTTTGACAAATTGACATTACTTAACAGGAAGTCGATTAAAATCTGGGGATCACCCGCTTCTACTTCTAATACGGCATCAATCTTCATTTTGGTTAAACCCTTAAAATTTTAATTTGCCTTTGAGCTTTTCTAACTCTTCTTTGGCTTTTTCTTCTGCTGCTTTTTTTGCCGCGGCTTCGGCGGCTTTGCGCTCAGCTTCTAAACGCGCTTTTTCGGCGGCAATTTTTTCTTGCGCGGCTTTTAACTCGGCAGCGACAGCGGCACTGGCTTGCTCTTCTAACCGCTTCATCTCAGCAGTTAGTTTATCTTCAAGCTCTTTTAACTGAGCAACAACTTTTTGTTCAAACTCATCAGCCTTCTGTTTAGCCTGCTGTTGTAAATCGACCACAGAACCTAGCTTTTCATCTACAGGTGCGCGAAGCTTGGCCACTTCGGCTTCTAATTGAGCTCGCACACTGTCGAGCCATTTTTCATATTCAGCTTTTGCAATAGCACTGAATGCCTCGCCGACTTGGTTATCGAGCGTAGAACTGACGGCAATACTGGGTTTTAAGGCTTTGCCAGTTACATCGATAAATACTTTAAATTCTGTCACTTGAGCTAAAGCCTTTTTTATAAACTCGTCGGCTTTGCTGGCCCCTGAATAGTCAAACGTATTTTCATCAAAACTTAATGTGATTTGGCCATTTAACTCACCATCGGTCACCACAATATTGCCATCTAAATTCGCAGGGGCAGGCGACCAAGTTAAATCGGCACCCGATACAGATGCGGTTTGTTTTGAAAATGCAATACCGCGACCTATCATGTTGATGGTATCAACCGCGGTAGGCTCGCGGCGGTCAATCGTAATACCGACTTGCATGGCTGTGTTATCACCTTCTCCACGCTTTATTGAAAACTCAGCAGGTTTACCGGTAATAGTTTGCTCTCCCGTCACGCTAGTCATTTCAACTTGCCAAGGCCAACCATCGGCGTCGAAACTGATGCCGCCACGATCAATTAAAAAGTTAGGCGTTGGATCTGGATGTTCGAAGCGAATATAGGTCCCATCTAGCCGAGCTTTGCTAGGGTCTTCTGCTTCTTTTTCTCCGCGCAGTTTCGATAATCGCTTTAGCCAAGGCTGCGCTGTTTCGTAATACCCCTGATACTGTTCAAACTTATTAACCAACTCTTCCCCTAGTAATATTTTAGAAACTTCAATAGCCGTTTCAGCATTTATAGGGTTTTTAGATAACAAGGTTTGCCAATCTTTAGCGGGTGCATCTTTAATGTTACTCACAGCCTCTTTAGCTTGTTTAACCGAAAGATCGATCGATAACTTTAACTTTTCTATGGCCAACTTATCGGTTGCAACCTGCTTTGTTAAACCTTGTATGCCTGTTTGCATTTGCTTAACAGACTCCAAAGAATCTATTTTTTGAGCTTTCAACGCAGAAATTTTACGCTGATATTCGGCTAAATCGTCTTCGCCTGGTAACTTAGCGGCCGATGCTTCTACAGTAGATTTAGCATTGTTTATAACAAGTTGGGCATTGGCAATGGCGGCCTTTGTTTCAGCTGTAGAATCCGCTACAACTTCGCTCGGCGAGGGAAATGCACTCCCTAGTGATTCTTTTCGATCTTCCACTAAAGCTTCGCTTGCTTCACTAAATGCCGAAGATTCCTCTGCCGGTTTTTCTACTAACTTACCAGGTTGGCTTCTTTCTACATTGGTAGCTAGGCCGACTACATGCATATCATTTATGCGTACTCGCCCTAGAAATAGCTGGGCTAAATTAATGTCTAAAACTGCCTGCTCAATAACCAACCGATTATGGCTTGGCTTGGCTTTATCGGTAACTTGAATCTTCTCAATTCTAAAACCGATGGGTGATAAGGTTAGGTCAACGTCATCGACATTCACTTCGGCACCGTTGATGTTGGTTGCCGACAATTCGATGCCCTTTTTAGCCCAGACATCGATAAACAAAAATCCAACGACCAATAGCAACGCTGAAAAAACGACAAAACCAATTAAGCCACTTATTCGAAATAATTTCATTTTACCCTCTTACCCTGCGCGACTATAAAGTTCGTACAATTTACTGCCTTTGAGTACCTGGACTACCTTCAACTTGTTCACCCAAGGCATCATGGATGCTCGATATTTGACCACACTTAGGCGAAACAGTACCGCTACCGGGAAAAACGCAGCTAAAGAAACCGCTAGGCTACCGAGCGTAATGGTGTGATTAAAGTGAGCCACTTGCCACCACTGTGATTGATACAGTTGAGTCCACATTGGCGTTAAATTGGGTGCGGTTAACCAAGCGCTCCCTAATTGGTGGAACCAAGGGTCGAGTAAATAGGCTAAGCCAGAAAATACGGCCCAAAACACAAAAAAGGTAGATATATGAACGCGTAAAATAAAAGCCAAGAGTAATACAATAATATTATGAACAGACCAAAGTGGCGTTAAGCCAATAACCAAACCTAATGCGACAGCAAATGAAAGCTGCCAAGGGCCAACATCTGAATTCAGTGCTTTAAAAACCTTTAAAATGGGGTCAATCACATTAAGCCTCCTTGTTACGTTGTTGCTTTGCTATATATTTATCAATCACACGTGCGGCGGCTGTCATGCCGAATGTGGCTGTTACCATCATAGATGCGCCAAATCCGGTAGCGCAATCTAACCGAGTGCTGTTACCTGCACCTGGCTTTGCAGCACACACAGTGCCATTAGCCTGAGGATAAACGAGTGCTTCGGTAGAATACACACAATCGACCCCGAATTTACCTTTGTCTGCTTTTGGAAAGCCGTAATTTCTTCTCAAATAGTTACGCGTTTTGGCCGCTAATGGGTCTTGATAGGTGCGGCTTAAATCATCGACCTGAATGCGGGTCGGGTCTGTTTGCCCACCGGCTCCGCCGGTCATGACTAAATTAATTTTTTGACGCCGACAATGCGCAATTAATGCCGCTTTTGGCTTTAAACTGTCGATGGCATCAATGACGCCATTTACATCACTTGTAATCAAATCGGAAATATTCTCTGGCGTAATAAAGCTGTGTATAGCATCGACTTGGCACTCAGGGTTAATTAACCGAATACGGTCGGCCATAGCATCGACTTTCATTTTGCCGACATTACCAGAAAGCGCGTGAATTTGGCGATTCGTATTGCTCACACAGATATCATCGAGATCGATCAAAACAATATGCCCTACAGCCGTACGAGCAAGCGCTTCTGCAGCCCAACTGCCAACACCACCAATACCGACTACCACAAATTTACCTTGGGTAAGCCATAAGGTCGGCTCTATGCCAAACAAACGTTGCGTTCCACCGAAACGTTCTGTCACACTGTCCATTTTTATAATCCGCACAATTTAAAAACGACATATTATAACAGCCTAAGCCGCTGAATAGAGAGGTGATTCATGTTTTCTAAGGTAAATCGCGAAAATACTCACGCGATAAAATGGGAAAAGTACAAACATCAAAGCTTATTCCCCATGTGGGTGGCCGACATGGACCTTGCTTCCCCAGAGCCGATACAAAATGCCTTAGTAGAACGGATGAATCACCCAGTTTATGGTTATGCTCATCCTTGGGCTTCGCTCAATGAATCGGTAGTGAACTGGTGTGCAAAGCAATACAACTGGAGCATAGACCCAGAGTGGATCGTTTGGATGCCTGGCGTAGTGCCAAGCTTTAATTTAGCCTGCGAGGTATATGGCAAAAAAGGACGCGTCATTGTACAAACACCAAATTATCCACCAATGTTGCAAGCCGCTAAGCTACAGGGCTGCGAATCGGTAGAACTCCCAGTTACTTGGCAAAACGCTCAATGGCAATGGGATTGGCAAACACTCGAAACAGAACTCAGCCACCCTGATTGTCATTTGTTTTTGTTGTGCAACCCAATGAACCCCCATGGCGCTGTATTAAGCGCTGAAGACATTCATAAATTGGCGCAATTGTGTCAGCAATACGAGGTAGTTTTGTGTAGCGATGAGATTCATTGCGATCTAATTCTAGATGGCACACTTCATGTACCGGTCAGTTCTATAAAGGCCATAAAAGACCAAAGCGTTACACTGATGGCGGCCAGCAAAACATTTAATGTTGCTGGGTTTGGTTGCTCATTTGCTATTATTCCGAATGCCAGTATGCGCCGCGCATGGCAAGCACGAGCTAACGGAATCATGCCTGATCCTAATTTTGCCGGCATGCTAGCGGCCGAAGTGGCTTTTACTGAGTGCCACGATTGGCATAAAGCCCTATTAACGCATTTAAAAAACAATCAGAAACGAGTCGCAGACGTTATCAATAACCTTGAGGGGCTGTCATTTAAGCCTCAAGCAGCAACCTTTTTAGCTTGGATTGAAAGTACAGATCTAAAAACACCGTTAGCGCCTCATTTTATTAAAGCCGGTGTAATGCCGAGCGAAGGCGTGTTTTTTGGCAACCCATTAAATGTGCGGTTAAATTTTGGAACCGATGTGGAATCACTAGACCACGGCTTAGCCATGATTAGTTCGTATTGGCAGCAAAAAGCTTAACGTTAAAACACCCCAAGCGCGTCTACCCGTATCTGCTCAAGCTTTTCTTCAATATGAGCACTGGGTAGATCGCCTGGCATTAACTGCCACTGGCCGCTAGTGCCTCGAAACAATAACTGCCAGCCCTGATCGGTGTAATCTAATAGTGCATAAGGCAGGTTTAATGGCTTGGCATTTTTAGGGTGTGGCACCTGTTCTTGAATAAGCACACGCGCACCTTTAAAAGTGGCAATGAATACCTTACCCTTTGGCGCTTGATCCACAAATTTAGCGAGTGATTGCTCTGCCTGCTTTTTTAGAAGCGGCGGTATTTCATTACCTTTAGACATAAGACTACGATTTCATGAACCTCGAACCTAACGATTTAATTGAACTGGCCCACACCTCAATGCCCTTTGGCAAATATCAAGGGCGCAAGTTAATCAAACTGCCTGAAGAGTACTTGCTGTGGTTCCAAACCAAGGGTTTCCCTAATGGTCGATTAGGCGAACTGCTTGCCTTAGCTTTATTGTTAAGAAGCGAAGGGCTTGAACACCTACTCGACCCGATCACCAAACAGACTATGCCACCCAGCTCGCTTATTCAATGACCGCTTTAAACTGGCAACAGCACCCAATTAAACTGGTTCGCTCTAAACGCAAAACCATTGGCTTGTACGTTAAAGAGCAGAGTATTGAGCTAAGAGCGCCCAAGCATGTATCTATTAACGAATTAACGGATTTTGTTCATTCCAAACAGGCTTGGCTGACAAAAACTCTCAACGAACAGGCCCAACTTAAGCTTGAGCAGCCAGATTTCAGTCAACTGAACTATTTACCCTTTATGGGTGTTCAAAAACCCCTGCATATCATTCAAAGTACGAAAACGGGCTGGCGTGACACCCCCGAAGCGATTCAGATTTTCAACCAGAACTCAGATAAAGCTTCAACCCACGCCATTTTAGCCGATTTTTATCTCACCAAGGCTAAGTCTGTTTTACACAATAAAACCATCGATCTTGTCACCCAGCAAGGTTGGCAACATAAGCTCACTGACATTCGATTTCGGCGAACCAAAACCAAATGGGGGCATTGCACAGCACAAGGCCGTATCCAATATAACTGGTTAATTCTCATGGCACCTGAGTCAGTAATCGATTATCTTATTGCTCATGAGGTGAGTCATTTAAAGCATTTAAACCACTCGGCTTTATTTTGGCAGCAAGTAGAAGCCATTCACCCAACTTATAAAAAAGATAAACAATGGCTCTCGGATAATGGCCATACTTTAATACTGTAAGCGAGATATTTTTTGAAAGAACGGCGGTACCATCAAGACAAACTGGTTTTAACCATCCGAGTATTGGCTTCTTTAGCGTGGCTCAGCTTAATTGCATGGCAAGTCATCATTTGGCTGGCCGCTCCGGAACAAAGCACCATTATTGCCCGCTATCATGAATTAGAATTGCGTGAATACTGGCTAGAAAAATGGGTAAATAGGTTACCTTGGGCTTTGGGCGTTTGTACGTTATTTACATTAGCGGCGTTGTTTTGCTCACCTTTCCGATCTCGTCGTAAAAGCGACCCTAAACGCATTCACTTGTTATTTTTATTGGCTATCACACTCTTTGGTTTTTGGTTTTACTGGGCAAAAATCGCCACTAATTTAGCGGTTTAATGATGCGCCTTTGGCAACTGCACTGAAAACCGAGCGCCACCAAACGGGCTAGTGGTTATTTCAATGGCTGCGTTGTAGCTTTGCAGAATGTCCAGAGTCATGGCTAAACCTATGCCTTGCCCAGGCTGTAAGGTATCTAAACGTTTTCCCCGTTGCATGATATGGGCTGTGGCTTCAGGCGCGACGCCTTTACCATCGTCATCGATATGCACCCATACTTGCTCTGATTTTTCATCGTCGTCAATGTCGACACTTATAACCGAACGGCCATATTTAAAGGCATTTTCAATCAAGTTCCCCAAAATTTCTAAGACATCATTATTGTCCATTGACAAGAGCAATGGTCGATCCGTTTGCGGTAAATCGAGCACTTTATCTTCTTCTAAAAAGGCTTTATCAAGTGCACGGCCTAAGCGTTCTAATGCGGCCATTAAATCGCACGTTTGCCCCAACACTGGGCCTTGCCGCGCGTCGGTCACAGAGCGTTGTAATTGGTAACGCACTATTTGACTCATTCGATCTACTTGCTCGTTCAAGGTTGTTTGATCATCGCATTGCACTGTTTTCATCACGGCCAAGGGTGTTTTTAAACTGTGCGCTAAATCGCCCATGGCTTTGCGATACCGTTCACGCTGGCCTTGCTCGGCGCTCAGCAACTGATTCAAGCTATCGGTTAGCGGGGTCAATTCACTTGGGTACCGCCCGGTTAATTCATCCGCATCGCCTTGTCTTATTTTGGTTAGCTGCGCAGCCAACAAATGCAGCGGCGCTAAGCCCCATTTTGTTATTAGTGACAGCACCAAAAGTAAAGCAACAGAAGCAGCCACTAATCCACCCCATAATTGTTGGCGGTATGTTGCGATTGATTCGTTTAAAGGCGTGGCATCTTCTAATACCCAAAACTCAAAATAACGATCTTGATTATTAGAATCTTCCCAAACAAAGCCGTTGCGCTGATAAACAAACCCACGGTGTTGCCCAAACTGCTCATCACCAGGATTAAGGTTGGGTTGGCTACGCACCCAATCGCCCTCGGTAAACCATTCGCTAGAAAGGCTTTCCCATACTGATTGGCGCTGAGCATTTAATACCAAACCGATTAACCCTGATTCTGGGCTGTTAAAACGCTCTTCGCGGAGCATTCTTGGTAATCTGAGTGTTTGATCTTCTAATTCAGCCAAAGACAACAGGCTAAACGTTCTAATAAACAAACGCTCGGCTTGTGCTGCAGTTTGGCTCTGCACAAAAGCACGATCGAGCGCAAAGCCGGTTATACCTAGAAAAAAGAGGATAAAAAACGCCGCCGAGCCGATCAGGCGCTTTGTTAACGATAACGGTTGTTTTGCAGACATAGGCGCTAAGCGTTTTCGCCTTGATTAAAACGATAACCTTGCCCACGCTGAGTAACAATGGGATTACGATCACCTTTAGGATCGAGCTTTTTACGCAACCTTCTTACAAACACTTCAATGACATTGCTGTCTCGATCATAATCTTGTTCATATAAATGTGCAGTTAGCTCAGTTTTAGACACCACCTTGTCTTTGTGGGTCATCAAGTACTCAAGTGTATTGTATTCATAGCTCGTTAACTCTACTTGCTGCCCAGCTACCGACACGGCTTTTGCAGAAGTATCTAACTGATAATCACCTAATTGTAATGTCGCGCTCGACATACCGACGCTGCGGCGAACTAGAGCTTTTACTCGGGCCAATAACTCATCAAAAACAAAGGGCTTAGCCAGGTAATCATCGGCTCCAGACTCTAAGCCTTCTACTTTATCTTTCCAGTGCCCTCGCGCGGTGAGCACAATTACTGGGTAATTTTTATCATTTTCACGAAGTTTTTTAATCAGCTCTAAACCATCTAAACTGGGCAAACCAATGTCTATGATCGCTGCGTCGTAATCAGTTTCTAAACCAAAGAACAACCCTTCTTTGCCATCGCCGCTGGCATCTACGGCAAAGCCTTCCTTTTTAAATCCTGCGTGCAAATGCTCGCGTAAGCCTGTTTCATCCTCGACGATTAAGAGCCTCATACACGGCCTCCCTTTCTGCTTTATTTATAGGTAACCCTGTTTGGGGATGAATATCTACTTCCTTGATACGCCCACCGGAATCTAACACCCGCAACTGGTAATACCAGCTTGGGTTAGACCCTGTTTTTTTAGTCACTTTAGCCACACGCCCCTGATAAATACATTCAACCGCAGCCACCACTTGGTTTTCTGAGGTGAGCGGAATGGGTTCGTGGGTACAGGGGTGTGTATCGGGCCAGTCGTCGCTAGCCGCGACCCAAGACACCCACATCGATAAAAACACCCCTAGAATCATTTTTTTCATTGCAGCCCCTAAATACGAAAACTAACGCGCAGTAGGCTGCACCTCCACTTTCAATTGAACGTATCGGCCAGGATGCTGCTGCGTTTGCATGGTAAATTCACGACCATTATATCGGTAGCGAACGTCATAGCCTATTAGTTCACGATACTCTTGTCGATAGCGAGTATCGCAATCGCGTTCTACTCGGTAGTGAACCGTTGTTTCTCGACCTCGGCTGGCCTCACTGCCAATGACGCTGCCTATAACCCCACCGGCAATTGCACCAATTACGGCAGAGTCTCGGCTATGTCCAGCGGAATTACCCACGTGTGCGCCAATAGCGCCACCAATAATGGCCCCCGCGGCTGGGTTGCCACCTGTACTTCGTGATTCTCGATACACTTCTACATCGCGAATACGACACACTTCATCGTAACGATCGGAGCGATGACTGTCACCACGTGAGCGGTAGTACCAGTAGGTATCATATATTGGGGTTGCACTGATCACTCGCCCTTCTACATAAATAGTATGGCTGTTGTTATAGCGTAGCTTTTTAGCCTTTTTATAATCATCGTCATAGCGATCAGAATCGGCAAAAGTTGCAGCTGCTATTGCGCTCATCGCAATCGCTGCAAGGGTATGTTTGACACTCATGGCTGGTCTCCTTCGTAACATTGCAGAAAGATTAACCCTAGTAGCATGAACTCTAGCTGAATCAAATGTCACCAATTGAGTGCCAAACGGTGTTTATAAGGTTTACGCGCTTGCGTCAGTTAGCTGATGTTTGATTTCCTCAAGAATGGCAGGATCATCAATGGTAGAGGGCACTGAATAAGCTTCCTTATTGGCCACTTTTCTCAACGTTGCGCGCAGTATTTTCCCGGAACGCGTTTTGGGAAGCCGGTCAACAATATGGGCTTGTTTTAAACAAGCAATGGCGCCAATTTCGGCCCGAATTTGTGCAATGAGCTCATGCTCTAGCGTTTGAGCGCAGGTATAGACTCCGTCTTTTAACACCACCAGCGCTAATGGCACTTGCCCTTTGAGTTCATCTTGAACCCCTATCACAGCGCACTCAGCCACTGAAGGATGCTCACTTAAAACGGCTTCCATTTCACCAGTCGACAATCGATGCCCAGCCACATTTATCACATCATCTATGCGACCCATTACAAACAAATAGCCTTCTTCATCTAAATAACCCCCATCGCCCGAGGCATAGTAGCCTGGAAATTGGGTTAAATAAGAAGATTCAAAACGTGCGGAGTTTTTCCAGATTGTTTGCAAGCAACCTGGGGGTAATGGGCGCTTTAAGGCAATAAAACCTTGCTCCATGGCCTGGCATGGCTGCCCGACATGATTGAGTATCTCTACTTTATAGCCAGGCAAAGGCAAGCTTGAACTGCCAGGCTTTACCGGAAACGGCTCTATCCCTAATGGATTGCCAGCAATAGCCCAACCGGTTTCTGTTTGCCACCAATGATCAACCACAAGCTTGTTCGTATGTTGTTGAGTCCAGGCTAAGGTGGCCGGGTCTAACCGTTCGCCCGCCATAAAAATGGTATTTAGAGATGCTAAGTTAAATTTCGATACCAACTGGCCCTCTGGATCGGCTTTTTTAATAGCTCTAAAGGCGGTGGGTGCGGCAAACAGCAGCTTAACGTTATACTCTTCACACACACGCCAGAACGCGCCAGCATCGGGCGTGCCAACAGGTTTGCCTTCATACAAAACCGTAGTACACCCTTTAATTAACGGCGCGTACACAATATACGAATGACCTACCACCCAACCAACATCTGAAGCGGCCCAATAAACATCACCTACATGGCAGTTATACAAAGCGCTCATTGAATATGCCATTGCAACGGCATGCCCGCCGTTATCTCTCACTACGCCTTTAGGAGTACCGGTCGTACCCGATGTATAAAGTATATAAAGTGGATCCGTAGATTTTAGCCTGACAAAACTTGCCGGTGAGGCTTGCTGCAAGGCATCTTGCCAAAGATCAAATGCAGCGGTGAGTGGGATTTCTGGTCGCGACCAAATAAGTACCGCGCTTGGCTGATGCTGAGCAAGATCAAGTGCTTCTTGAATGAGTGGCTGATAATCGATTGTTTTATTCGGCTCAAGGCCTCCGGTGGCGGTTAACAATAACTTCGGCGTTGCGTCATCTAACCGCACCGCCAACTCTTTAGCCGCAAAACCACCAAATACGACTGAGTGTATAGCCCCTATGCGAGCACAAGCCAACATGGCAATCACCGCTTGTGGAATCATAGGCAGGTACACCAACACCCGATCGCCTTTTTGCACACCGTAGTTTGTTAGCATACCGGCACACTGTGCCACTTCATCTAATAGCTGCTGGTAACTGTATTGTTTCTTTGTTTTCGTTAAAGGTGAATCATAAATCAATGCCGTTTGTTGACCGCGTCCGGCTTCAACGTGAGCATCTAAAGCTAAATAGGCCGTATTCAGCTCACCATCGGCAAACCAACTGTCACTTCCATCGCTGTTTTGTTGATAACCAAGACTGGGCTTCTTAAACCAAGCAATTTGCTTGGCTTGTTCTAACCAAAACTGATCAGGGTTTGATGTCGCGGCCAAATGCACATTTTTATAACTCATGCGTTCGCTCCTAATTGTTGCTTTTATTGTTTCGGGCGTTTTAAACAATGATTTAAAAGCGAAACATCGGCTTAAGCTATACGCATTTAGTCTTTAAGACTAAGGTCGAAAGTGACTGTATTTTGATCAACTCAAGGGGGCTTAGAGGTTTTTTTCCGTGCCAAATCCTACGCAGAAGCGACAATTTTTATAATTATTTTTACGCCGATAAATTGTCACTTTAGGTCAATAGGTTTGCAAACCGCACGGCGCTTGACTTTGCAAACAGTGTCCACAATTTCTGTGGATAAGTCTGTTAGTAATCAATTAGAATTGTCATCTAGGGTGCATAATAGACGCAACGTTACAAACTGATCAATTTTTAACCAGCAAATAAAAACCCTATGAATTCAATAACTTAAAGGATTTTTATAGTGCTTTTTAACATGCCTTCAGAAAATCCTATCAAATCGACCTACTATTTGACTTAGAATTATCGCTGGGGATATTTCGCCTACAGTGTTTAATTTTTCTAGGCAATATTTTCTAATAACAATATTGTTACAGATTGTAATTTCTTGACCAAATTTGGAAAATTACTGCACAGTCTGAGTGCTTTTCAGCTTCTGAACGTTCAAAATTGTGCAAAAACAAAAACATCTGCTACGCCATACCTTCGCGGCATTTTTGAACATCCATAAAAAAGCCAAGCAATCGCTTGGCTAATATAAAACCTTTCGCCCAATTAATCGGCTTTTGGCTTCATGTGCGGGAACAAAATGACATCTTTAATCGAAGGTGAGTCGGTTAAGAACATAACTAAACGGTCAATACCGATACCTTCACCGGCCGTAGGCGGCATACCGTACTCTAATGCATTGATGTAGTCGGCATCATAGAACATGGCTTCGTCATCGCCCGACTCTTTTTCGGCCACTTGCGCTTGGAAACGCTCAGCTTGGTCGATTGGGTCGTTAAGCTCTGAGAAACCATTAGCGATTTCACGGCCACCTAAGAAAAACTCGAATCGATCGGTGATTTCAGGGTTTTCATCGTTACGACGCGCCAATGGAGAGATTTCGGCTGGGTAATCAGTAATGAACACAGGGTCAAACAACTTCTCTTCTACTGTTTCTTCAAAGATTTCAGTTTGAACCTTACCTAAGCCCCAAGAATCTTTAACATGAATGCCTAGCTTTTGAGCGGTCGCTGTTGCAGCTTCTAGGGTATTAATGTTGTCTGCGGTTAAATCGCTGTTGTACTTCAATATTGAATCAAACATCGATAAACGCTCAAACGGCTTAGCAAAATCGTAATCGCGGCCTTGGTAATGTATTTCAGTAGTGCCCAGTACATTAGTGGCTACTTCACGTAACATTTCTTCGGTGGTGTCCATTAAGTCGTGGTAGTTAGCGTAAGCTTGGTACCACTCAAGCATAGTGAACTCTGGGTTATGACGCGTAGAAACACCTTCATTACGGTAAGAACGGTTAATTTCGAATACGCGCTCAAAGCCACCCACAACCAAACGCTTTAAGTAAAGCTCAGGTGCAATACGCAAATATAAGTCACGATCCATAGCATTGTGGTGAGTAATGAATGGACGTGCCGTTGCCCCGCCCGGAATCACCTGCAACATGGGCGTTTCAACTTCCATGAACGAACGTTCTGTTAGGTAGTTACGAATACCACTAATCACTTTAGAACGCACTTCAAACACGTTACGCGTTTCTTGGCTGACGATTAGATCAACATAGCGCTGACGGTACTTAGCTTCTTGATCGGCCAAGCCATGGAATTTATCAGGCAATGGGCGCAATGATTTAGTCAGAATGCGCACATCGTCAAGGCTTTCAACGTTAACGTACAACTCGCCTTTACCCGATTTACACAACTTACCTTTAACACCAACAACATCGCCTATGTCTAACAACTTCCAGTCGTCACTTTCTTTTTGCAGTGGCTTGCCTAAATAAAACTGAATGCTGCCAGTAACATCACGAATGCCTACAAATGGCCCACCGCGGCGCATAACACGGCCCGCAATTGCAATATTAAGCTCTTTGCTCTCAATTTCTTCTTTTTCCAACTCGCCATAAGCGGCTTGTAAGTCACCCGCTTTGTGCTCAACTCGGAAGTCATTAGGAAACGCAATACCCCGTTTTTCCTGCAATTCTGCCAACTTCTGTTTTCGTTCAGTAATAATATGATTATCTTCTGAAGCATTTGGCAAATTGTTGTCTACTGGGTTATCGCTCATAGTTCATTTCCACGTTATTGGTTGGTTTGTTTCTTTGGTTGTTCGGTTATTCGGTTGTTCTGTTCGAAAGGTGGTGGGTTGTTTTAAAAAGAACGCTGTAAACCCATCCATGGGCGCTCGAAGATCACATCCATGTGATCTCACGTCTTTTTAAAACAACCCACCACCCTTCTTAATTCAGTATTACTTTTAAAACTTACTTAACTGCTTTAATTTTTCTATAACACAGTCAATTGTGCCACATTCTGAAACGGATTGGGTGCTTGAGTTAGAAGGCATGAGACGACATGGATGTCGTCTTTGAGCGCCCACGGACGGGTTCACAGCGTCCTTCTTACTCAAGTAGCCAATTGCCACCGTATTAAAAACGGATTGGATGCTTGAGTTAGAAGGCATTTGACGACATGGACGTCGTCTTTGAGCGCCCACGGACGGGTTTACAGCGTCCTTCTTACTCAAGTAGCCAGTTCGTTAAACTCATCCACCGCGCTAAAAATGAATTTAGCTTTATAGCCCTTTTTTTAATGAGGCTTCGATAAAAGCGTCTAAGTTACCGTCTAATACACTCTGGGTATTGCGGTTCTCTACGCCGGTTCTTAAATCTTTAATGCGCGAATCATCTAGCACGTAAGAACGAATTTGGCTCCCCCAACCAATATCAGACTTATTGTCTTCTACTAGTTGAGCGGCTTCGTTACGAATGCTCATTTCATGCTCATACAGCTTGGCTTTAAGCTGCTTCATCGCTTGGTCTTTGTTCTTGTGCTGAGATCGATCATTTTGACACTGAGTAACAATACCCGTTGGGTTATGGGTAATACGCACCGCCGACTCTGTTCGGTTAACGTGCTGACCACCTGCCCCTGAGGCACGGTAAACATCGATGCGTAAATCGGCCGGGTTTATCTCAATTTCAACGTTATCGTCTATCTCAGGAGAAACGAACACTGAGCTGAATGAAGTATGGCGACGGTTACCTGAATCGAATGGAGACTTGCGCACCAAACGGTGAACCCCGGTTTCAGTACGTAACCAACCAAAGGCGTATTCGCCTTCAAAGCGAATCGTAGCCGATTTAATACCCGCTACATCACCGGCCGATGCTTCCATCAACTCGGTTTTAAAGCCCTTTTCTTCACCCCAACGCAAATACATACGCAGCAGCATTTCCGCCCAATCTTGCGCTTCTGTTCCGCCCGAGCCTGCCTGAATATCTAGGTAAGCGTTGTTTTCGTCCATTTCGCCACTGAACATACGGCGGAACTCAAGCACTTCAAGCTGCTGCTTTAAATCGGCTAATTCAGCTTCGACCTCAGCAACAGAATCGACATCTTCTTCTTCAACCGCCATTTCCAATAAATCGGAAGCATCGGCTAAGCCAGAATCTAGATTATCAATGGTCTGCACAACATGCTCTAATGAAGATCGCTCTTGCCCCAGTGCTTGCGCACGTTCAGGCTTGTTCCACACTTCAGGTTGGGCGAGTTCGCGTTCTACTTCGTCTAGGCGCTCTTTCTTAATGGCGTAGTCAAAGGTACCCCCGAAGCACATCGGTACGTGCGTCTAGGTCTTTAATCAGCTCTCGAATTGGGTTTACTTCCACGTTAGCTCCCGCTACAGGCTAAACCGCTCACAACAAACATCGGTTTAGCGAAAAAATCAAAGGGAGCGCATTTTACAGGAAATCAGAGAGCGAAGGTAGAGCTATCAAAGGCTAATGTATTGGACAACCCACGAAAATGACACGCCAAATACCACCGAGCCGATAAAACCAAAGCCTAAGTAGGTCATAAACACCTTTGATTTAACTAAACTCCTATGGCAAAGAATATTTCTCAGTCAACTTTAAGCTTACTCTCAATTCAATAATTTATTGCACTCGTTCTCATTTTCAGCCACACAACATTGCTAGTTGCCCGAAATAAAGGCAGGATTCTTCGATATAAATGGACTTTTGATGCACCTAAAGGAAATTATGAAAACTTCTAATTTAATCTGTCTTTGCGCACTGCTTTTCACTCACGTTTGCTATGCAGCAGAATGGGATGCAAAACAGACGTTCGTGACTGCTGGAGTTGGTTACGCTTCGATCAGTACAGACTCATTTGAAACAGGCCCTTTATTATCTCTTGCTGGCGGTTTCAGTGTGCCACTTCTGGTCGAACAACACTTACGCGCAACGACTGCCTTGCAACTTAATTATATTCCAACGGTACCAACCGCAGAAGAAGGTATGTTTGGTGGCAACTTCATGTCTGCTGGTGTTTCTGGTGTTTTAGAGCACGATTTAATCATGGGTGACAAAAAAATATGGCTTGGGGCAGGCATTCAAGGGTCTATGAGTTTTGTATCGAACCAGTTTCAATGGCAAAAAAATGGCTCTGTCCTCAAAGCGATAGCGACTCCGAGTACACTAGCCCTTTCAGCAGAATTCTTAGCAAAGATAGAAGTTCCAATAAACCAACGTATGTCATTTGTGGTGGCCGGCCAACTTGCGCCACTTTCTGATTCTTTTTCGGCTATATCGGGCCAACTTTCCATTCAATATTAATTCAAGTTATAAGATATAAATCTACTACATCCAAGGAGATTAGGATGAATAAACTGCTATGGAGTGCGGTTGCTGCACTTACGTTATCGGCATGCGTAAAGCTGCCAGACCAGAGTGCTGATAAAAACGCACCGAGCCTACTACTGCAAACACCTGCAATTACGGCATTCCCAGGATCAACTTTCCGAGTAAACTCTATTATTGATGATGACATTACCCAGTTAGATGATTTAGAAGTCACTTGGAAGAGTGATATGGCTGGCGTAACACTATCTGAAAGTAGCAATGAGCATGCCCTATTTAACTTTAACCTAGACGTTGCACCCAACCAAACAACGAAGCTAACCTCTACAGTCACTGATGAAGTTGGCAACACTACAACAAAGTCTATTACCGTCGAGATTAAAGCCGAGCCTTTTGTAATTATTGATGGTGGAACCGCTGAAATACAAACGCCGAATACGAGCCCCCTCTATTTAACCGGAACTTATAGTGCAAAGCAGATTAACCTAAAAAGTGCGGACTCTCGTGCAAGTTCTAACCACATAATCGACATTTCGCCTAATGGTCGTTTTGTATTCTATACACAACAATTTAATAACTCAGTCTGGCAAGCAAACTTATATGATTCTGAAACGGGCATCAATCATAAGGTTAAGATGGGCTTTGAAAACAGAGATCAAAATGCCGTGGCGAGTTACTGGAGTAACGATAGTACAGTATTGGCCATTGAAGCGCCTCATAGTAGCGATACTTCGCTAGATAAGCTGTATTGGGTTGATACAAACAGTTTAACGAACGTTGATATTACCCCAAACGAAACATCAGTATTTTTTGACACATTGACTTGGAGTGACAACAATACATTTTTAGAGGAGAAACCATTTGCGTCACTTTTAACAACCACATCTGCCTCTATTTTTGACCCGACTGCAGACTCGGCTATTTCAACATTAGTGGACAATAGCTCCGCAGACAATGCGCTCACTTCGATAAAAGTAGGAAGTGCGAAATGGGCCACTAACCAATTGTTTTTTATCGGCTCAACAACAGTCACATCAGACCCATCTTCAACCCCCTACACTTATGACCTATTTAACTGGCGCCCGAGTTCTGATACTACTCAAAAAATAAACAGCCCGATTGCAGCCCCCGGCATAACCTCCTTTTCACCCTATGTTGCCACTCAGATAGTTTTTACAGACTCTTCTGTTATGTATTACTTTAATGGCGTTGATCAATCTATATTGGATTTACCGATTAATACAGCTAGTACATCAACGTCTAAATATGAATGGTCACCTGATGGTCGGTTACTGGGACTAAGCTCTACTCATTCGAACGTTCCTGACAACGCTTCATCAGGCTATTGGCGATTTGCAACATGGTCGCCCAATAACGTTGTAACCACTAATATTGAATGGTTAGAAGGCACTGTAAATTATGACATCGACAATTGGAACTGGAATACAAACAACAGTTCCATATCGGTGTTAAGCTCTGACTCCGCAGCCGATTCGAAAGATAATTTACTTCATGTAAATACTGCAAATACAAACCAAACGAACGAAGAAGCAATCGCCGCGTCTGTAGTCCAAAACATCGTAAATAGAGACACGACCGGGACGAACATTCCAACCAACCTTGAAACAAATATAGAGCGTTCTCCAACAGGGCAATGGCAGTTGTACTGGGCGCTTGATATAGAAAATAGTGATCACACAGACTTGTGGGCATACAACATTGAAACAGCAGATAATCACAACTTAAGTAAACTTTATGATTCGTACGATGCTCCAATAAGTGAAGGAGTTTTCTCTGCTAAACCTGGGTTTGATAATTCCGCTTTAAAATGGGTAAGTACGGATATCATTTGGACGGCTGACGATGAATTGATATTCAAGGTTATGGAACAAGGTGGAGCGACTTCAACGCCCGTTACGGCTGATGTAAGATCTGTTTCATTGAAAACATTAGCTACCGCAAAGTCATTGATACTAGAGCCTGCAATACTTACGCAAATCACGCGAGTGGTTGGTAAATAATCAGGACAGCTGAACTAACCCATTAGCTCAGACCCTGAAATAAAATCGGGGTCAAAAAATTCGGTAAAGCCAACATGGGGCAGCTACATAAGAATTGTCCCGTTAATTGGCTGAAATGAATACGATATAGAGAAAGTGGCTTTTCGAACATAAACAACGAACACCGTCATGGCTAGGCAACATCAGCTGGTTCATGAAGGTGCTGAATGAACATATTGCTCGTGAGGCGAATCGTGAAAATGCTTATATTGGTATGTTCTGGAAACTGGATGCTAACCAGGGATTCAAATCCCAAGCTTTATTAGACGATTAAGCCCTAGCGGCCAATTTAATTTAGCTAGGGCGGTTTAACCGCATGTTCATCATAATACTCAACGACTTTGGAGAATGTTCTAATTCAAAGAGGAAATAGGTCTGTAAATTTTCTCGGGCTACAAAAAATGCCAAGCTAGGCGTTTTTTACATTCAATTTGAAAGTCTATTCGGTGTTGATTTTTACAACCTCTCTATTCATTTGAAAAATATTGCTTTTGAAGTAGCCTTTATTTCAGACCAAGATGGGTTGTAGCTGTCGCCTATGTTTCCTGTATCGTATGTCATTACAAACATATAGTTTGATCTAAGAACCAATTCAGCCGGCGATAAATCGGTATCTATATTTCCAAAATTAATGACATAATTCTTTTGCCCATCATTTTTTATATTTAATGCATCATCTGTGAAGTACTCAGCGATTAGATATCCATCAGAGTCACGGATATTAATTGCGTATTCCGTCGTTCGACTGTCGTTAATATTCATCGAAAAAGTTAACTCAGTTTCCGTTATACTCGCTGAGCTTAGACTTGGAAGTGCCAATCCACGAGTATAATCGCCACCAGAAGTAATTGAATCGAAATCATCAAAATGCACAAGCATTTCACCGATAATTGGAGTAGATCCATCTGGACGTTCAAGGTCAAACTTTTTAGCAAAAGTAATACCATTAGTCAGCACTATTTGAACACAATATCCAGTCATTGGGGCTATACGAAGACCGTTAGTTTTAGAATATGATTCGAAGAATGCGTTATAGAAATGAATTTGAGTTCCATAAGAATGAGAAGTAACTAAATAAGGAGCAGAAGATTCTAAATTGTTTGGATAGTATAATTTTGCTGTTTCAATTTCACTTTCCTCAAAACCCTGAAATGAAACTCCAACATATAAACCCATATCAAGTGGATGACTGGCGTTTAGACCAGCTGAGTGGCTATTAATAATGGTATCTACGCCTAACACATAGCCATTTGTATCAGAAGGATTTGTGCAATCAATCGAGGTATTTTTATTTGACTTGTCTGTTTCGGGTGCACAACCTATAAGTACGATTAAACCAACAACTAATAATATTCTTTTCACGGACTTCATTACTCCTAATAGAGAGGTAATATCGTTTTGTTTTAGCGCTTATTACTGTTTAATTATTTTTTTCAACAATTTTTTGACCATATCACCAAAAAGGAACTTGTTCAATTCAATGCATTACTGAAACCTTAGCCATCTCGGTTATATTGAATACAACGAGCAGTGAAAGCCGAGTAATATCTACCTACAAAATTCACTTTTAAGGGAAAAGCCATTTCAACTTAAAAAACAAAAATTCGCCAAGAAAAGTAGGCGAAAAGGTTCGTCTCTACATCACAAATCTAAGCACTCTCAAACTCATAACCTGCCAACCCAGCCAAACAACCCTCCCAACCTTGGGTGTGCTGCTCCAACAAAGCTTGTGTGGCGATTTTTTCATGAATAACGGTAACTTCTGTGGTTTCGCCCATTGGCTTAAACTTCACGGTTACCCGCTCTAGGTCTGAGTTTTCAGCGTCAGTTCCCCAGGTATAAACGAGCTTTTTGTTGGTTTCAATCGCCACGAACTGCCCACGTATCCATACAACATTCCCATCTGGCAGTGTATTACCTATTTGGTATTTGCCACCTACGCGTAAGTCTATATCGGCTTCATGGCATGTCACCCCTTTAGGGCCCCACCACTTTTTCAGCGCTTCTTTATGAGTCCAGGCATTAAAAACCCGTTCTGGTGATGCCGCCAAGGTTTTCTTAACGACTAATGCTAAACTGGTGTTTGTCATGTGGCCTCATTAGTGTTTGATTCAAGAAAATCCGAAAGCGCGTCTAAGCGATCATTCCAAGCCTCTCTATTCTGCTCAAGCCATTCATTTGCCGTCAGCATCGCTTCTGGCTGGAAGTGGCAACGATATACTCGGCCAACCTTAGTTTTAGAGACCAGCCCTGCTGACGTTAATACACTAATGTGCTTTGAGGCTGCCGGAAGTGACATAGCCAAAGGCTCGGCTAGCTCGCCAACGGTTGCGTCTGCTTGCTTCAGCACTTCAATAAAGTGCCTACGTGTTGGGTCTGCCAGCGCTTTGAACACTAGATCGAGGTCATCATTTTTGGGTAATACGGTATTTTTTTGCATTCCTCAATGATTAACCATTTAGTTTAGTATTGCAAATACTGATTGCATCGACTATCCTGACAATACTTAACCATTTGGTTAACTGTATTAATCACTAGGAGCCCCACATGACAACAGCATTCACTCAAGAAGTCACTTTTAAAGCATCGCTAAGCGACGTATTTGATGCCTACATAAACCCAGAAAAACATGCAGCCTTTACCAATGACGGCGCAAAGATAACGCCTAAAGCCGGAGAACCCTTCAGTGTGCATGGCGGCAAAATTGAAGGACGATTTATCGACATACAGCCTAACGCACTCATCGTACAAGCATGGCGCCCAGCAAATTGGCCTGAAAATACATATTCAATTGTTAAGCTAGAGTTTTCTGAAGCTAACGGAGAATGCACCATTACATTGAATCATACAGGGTGCCCAGAAGGTTCAGCTGAACACCTAAACGGAGGCTGGCATAAAATGTACTGGGAGCCATTAGCAAGTTGGTTAGAGCAGCAATAGAATTAACGAGGAACTTAACAGGACACACACTCTAACCCTTGACGCCCACACCGACAACTGGTTACATATACAGCTTACATTGCATATTCAAGGATTCGATTATGCCAAAACCAAGGAAGTGTCAGATCGCCGTTGACGCTACACCCTATTATCACTGCGCGTCTCGCTGTGTTCGTCGAGCCTTTCTGTGTGGGTTCGACCCCTACACGCAAGTAAGCTATGAGCACCGTCGAAGCTGGGTTGAGCAGAAGATCTTAGCGCTCGGCCAAGTGATTTGCATTGATGTGTGTGCTTATGCGGTTATGTCTAATCATTATCATGTGGTTTTGTTCATCAACAGTTCTGAGCAGGCGCAACTAACTGATTTTAAGGTGCTTGAGCGTTGGTCTCAGTTGTTTAGGGGCAATCTCATAGTTAATCGCTATGTTCGCGGTGACGATCTTTGTGAGGCGGAGCTTTACGTGGTGAACCAAGTGGCTGAGCTATGGCGTGAACGATTGGGGAACATCAGCTGGTTCATGAAAGTGCTGAATGAACACATTGCCCGTGAAGCCAACCGCGAAGATGTTTGTACTGGCAAATTCTGGGAAGGACGATTCAAATCGCAAGCGCTATTGGACGACAAAGCCCTAGCGGCCTGCTTGGCTTATGTTGATCTTAACCCTATTCGAGCGAAAATGGCTGAAAGCCCAGAAACCTCTGAACACACCTCAGCTAAAAAACGGATCGACGCAGCGAAACGTACCAAACCAGACGCCTTAAATCTAACCCAGCCTAACGTTTTATTGATGTTCATCGGGAACCCGCGTGAACCCATGCCTACCGGCCTTCCTTTTAAACTCACCGACTATTTAGAGTTATTAGATTGGACGGGTCGCATTTTAAGAAACGACAAGCGCGGCGCTATTGACCAATCACTTCCGCCTATTCTTGAGCGGTTAAAAATAGACCCTAAAAACTGGCTTCAGAATGTGAAGTATTTTGAAACCAGTTTTAAAGTCATGGCAGGCTCATTAAGTTCCGTGAAGTTTAAATGTACCCATTTGGGTTATCAGAGAGTGCCTGCTACTAGCCCTATTCTTACCTAATTCCAACTTCATATTCAGATCCCAATAATTCAGGGAGCTGAAGGCTTTGTGCATCCTGAATTTCGCGCTTTTAACGCCTGCGTCAATCAAGAATAACAAAGGATACAGGATCACTTCATAGTACTAGTGATTACAGTTAACTTGCTGACTATTAATATTAAAGTGTCTGTCCTATTAAGTTATGCCGCTCACTCGCAGTGTGCTGTTTTGGTAATCACTGTGGAAATAGAGTTTTGCTTGTAAGCCTTTTAGGTGCCCGCTGACTTTGGTCTCTTTATTGCCGGCTTGGTAGAGGTTTTGCGACAACAATTGGCCATACAAACCCGCTACTTGGTTTGGCAAGTACGTTAGCTGACGATACGCTTGGTAATCGGCTTGGTTGATGGCGCTGATTGCGTATTGCGCAAGCTCTTGGCGTTTTGGTCAGCTTTATTTTATAGAGTACCTGCCCGTATAACTATGATTCTGTTTACAAATCTATAGATAGATTCTCTTCGACTTAGACACTCAAATTACTTGACTCTTTTAACAAAAAAAGTCTTATTTCCACGTGGTGATAACATGCCATCACTGAATTGAGCATTTATCACTCCCTCTGCTGAAAACTCACCAAAGAGGCTCCCCACGTATCCGTTCACTTCAGATATTTTCATTTGAAACATGCAACCATTAGTGATCAATTCTGCTTTAGATATATCTCGAGGTTCGCCTTCAGCAGATTGAAAATCTATATTAAAACTCCCATCCGAAGCTTTGATTATTAGAAACGCGATACCAAGCCAATCACCTGACTCAGAATTGTATTCCATTGAACTAAAGGTGCCAGCGATTGGGAATTCGCAGTTCGTAATGTTTTGTTCCGTGAATCCACAAGAAGAGCACAAAAAGCAGAATAACCAAATCATTCGTTTAATCATTTAAACTCTCCTAAGCATTCATAATCAACTCTTTTCTATCTATACCAGGATCAACATAAAAATGTGGTTTATCTGGTTTGTTGAAATATCCACCCCAGCTAATTCCTGCATCATTGGCTGCTTGTTTGATGGCTTCACGTTGTTTATCACCCGTCAAACCTCCTTCGATGTCTGACAGTGAAGAATAATTTACGTCAATCGCCAACCTTGCTGAATGTAAACTATTAGTTGCTGGTGTAATAGAGTTTGGATCGGTACCAATTACATTTTTTTGATATTCAGGAGTTCGATAGGCTGAATTAACACTTACATTAACACCCTTTCCTCCAGCAGAGGAAATGAAATCCTCGACATTTTCCTTAAAGTCTCGATCAAGATAGGTATCGCCTACTCCAGGTAATTTAACTGGAACAAGTCGGCCTTGGTATGGAGCTAATTCTTTCTCTATTGCCAATTTTGTTTGACTTCCTGCACTACCATCGACTCCATCTTTATTTACCCCCCACTTACCAAGGTCGTGACCATCTTTAAGTAAGTCTTGTTGGACTATCGCTACCTCAACCGCATCAAGTGAGTCTCCATTCTTAATTTTTCCCTGTAATGCTTTATATCTATCTTCTTTTTTATTAGGGTCTGCTGCTGCTACATAACCAGCATCTACTGGCTCGCACAACCCCAACGGATCCACCCAACGCAACGCATTCCCACTCACATAGCCATAACGCATCTGCTGAGCTGGGTCTTTCAACAAATCACTTTGCGTGCGCCCAATATACCGCATCAATTCACTTTGTGCGCCGTTTGGCAGCATTAAATTAACGAGGTTGTATTGATCGGGTTGGATGAACCGCCCTACTGTTGGGTTGTACCAACGCGCGTCCATGTGGTTAAGCCCGCTGATGCTTTCACGGTATTTACCGTGTATTGGTATGGAACTAGGTTGTTGGTGCGGGTGTGAATACTGCTGGCGCTGTAACCTTCGTTTTTATCATCATCATCATCGTTCTGGTATTGGCTTGAGACTACCCCAAAGGCGTTGTAACTGAACCCGTAGTTGTTTTGGCTATCAACACCGCTCACGCGCAGTGTGCTGTTTTGATAATCACTGTGGAAATACAGTTTGGCTTGTAAGCCTTTTAGGTGACTGCTGACTTTGGTTTCTTTATTGCCTGCTTGATAGAGGTTTTGAGCCAATAGTTGACCATACAAACCGGCTACTTGTTAGCTGACGGTACGCTTGGTAATCGGTTTGGTTGATGGCGCTGGTTGCGTATTGTGCGAGCTCTTGGCGGCCAACAAACAGGCTGGTTAACACATACTTGCTGTTTTTTGCCTTGTGGCCTGTCGGTTACTTTAAATTTTTGAGTTTTAAAGTGCCCGTCCTAATAATTTACCGAGTGCGTGTTTTAGAGTGTCAGGTGCGGCTTTCATCAGGCTCGGAAGTAAACTTATAATACTTCCAAAGTGAAGCTGAATATATGTCAGTACGACTGCTCATAATTGAGAGAGGCTAGTGAGTAGAGAAAAGATAATTTACAGCTCAGAAGTCTTAGCTGTCGGAGGTGATATTGGTTGACATCAATAGGGCGTCTATATATGTCCATATTATTTCTTTTAATTTAGTACTCCAACCCTGTTAGATTGCGTGTCCATACTAGTCACGATGATTGCTGTTGGCATGCTGATGATAAATTTAAAGTGCCTGTCCTGTTAAATTATTTCGCTTTTAACGCCTGCGTCAATCAAGAATAACAAAAGATACAGGATCACTTCATAGTACTAGTGATTACAGTTAACTTGCTGACTATTAATATTAAAGTGTCTGTCCTATTAAGTTTATAACATCTAAATTGGCATTCAAATCTTGCTAGAGTGCGTGTCCATATTAGTTGTTCGCGTTTGTAATCTGTGTCGAACCCGTATTGGTAGCCTTTCTTCAGCCCTTTGCTGGTTTGCGGGCGTTGGAAGGCGATGGCGATGACTTCACCGCGCTCATTGTACAGTTTTACATCGCGGGTGCGGTTGGTGCTGGTTTTGGAATTTTAAAGTGCCTGTCCGTTAGGATATGTCCGTTAGGATATTTGCCAACAAACTAGTTAGTATTTTGCAATAAATTAGATAGTTCTTCGAATCCTTTTGAAGCAGGTAATATTGAAAATCTCAAATTACCTCTAGCCTCAATAACCCATTCTCTAGAACCTAATTTATTCAGTTTGTCTTTGGCATCCAACTCCCTAATGCTATATATATCAGAAATACTCACTTCAAATCTTTGGAAGACTGCATTTATAACCAATAATTCTTTGACGGTTTGATCAAAATATATCTTGTTGACTATATTTCGTTCACTCCAATAAGCAGCAACGAAATAAACAGCTAGGACAAAACATAATCCCAGATATCCAACCAGCGAACTCAAACTATCTATTTGTCCTCGAAAATAGCTTGCAGAAACAAATAAAACTAGTGTTAAGAGTAGATACCAAATTAAATACCTATGCTGCCAGAATTTACTAGTTTCATAAATAATTATAGAGTTCATCTTTTTTGCCTATATATCTTACTGTCCAAACATTGTGCTCCTGTGTCTATAGAGTGTGTGTCCATATTAATTATTGAGTTGCAGATAAGGAGGTAGATTGACCTAAGTGTTCAGAGCGGTTTGATCATCAATGACTCTAATTCCTTTGATTGCGATCACTTAGCTTCCTGAAGTAAAAGTTATCAATCGTTATAGCTATGATTACCCAAACTATTCTCTGCTCATTATCAAGATAAAACATACAGGCAACAGCGAGAACAAACTGAACAACGGTAATAACCACATTTAAGAAAATCTTTTTCTTATTCGTTTTCCGAATGATGAACCAACGCAGCCCAGTTAAGCTTAAGATAAACAGAAGAAAAACATATACAATCATTTTTGACATTCCTCATCATTATTATTCAAAGCAGACTTTACTGTGTTAACAAGAGTTGATCCTAATTGATAAATATCATTTGCAATAACCCACCCGGCTGCATCTGTTATCATGGTTTTTTCAATATGCGCTTCCAATTTTAGAGGATTAGGACCAGATTTTATAACAGCACTCCCACTTTTAGGTACTTGAGTACTTGCTACTGCTAGTCCGAGCCCTAAGTCAACTAAGTTAAAAGTTAATTCTCCAGCTTTTTCATTACCCGTTATCGCTTCAGAAACAGCTTTATATCCCTCTTTAACGATATTATTTTCTTCACTTGTACCATAAATTACATTACTTAGGTTTGTTACACTTCCCATATAGTTCCCTACCCCATGGGAAAGAGTGCCAGCTCGCACAAATTTATTTACTGGAGTCCCCATCACCCCAATAGCAAGTTGACCAGAAGCACCTAAAATGCCCAATTCAGCGACAGCAGCACTAGATGCTCTGTTAAAAGCTGTTCCATCTACAAAGCTTTCTGTTACGCCTTTTTGAACTCCAGCCGCGGCATCAATGTCACCAGTCGCAAGCAATGTAATTAGTCCTGAAATTCCAGCAACCGGTGCTGAAAGAATTTCCAATGTTGTCGACCTTCCATCCAACCCCAACGGATCCACCCAACGCAACGCATTCCCACTCACATACCCATAAAACTTAACAGGACACACACTCTAACTCTTGACGTTTACACCAACAACTGGTTATATATACAGCCTACGTTGCATACTCAAGGATTCGATTATGCCAAAACCAAGGAAGTGTCAGATCGCCGTTGACGCTACACCCTATTATTACTGCGTGTCTCGCTGTGTTCGTCGAGCCTTTCTGTGTGGGTTAGATCCTTATACCCAAGTAAGCTATGAGCACCGTCGAAGCTGGGTTGAGCAGAAGATATTAGCGCTCGGCCAAGTGTTTTGCATTGATGTGTGTGCTTATGCGGTTATGTCTAACCATTATCATGTGGTGCTATTTATAAATAGCGCAAAACAAGCGCAGTTAACCGATTTTGAAGTGCTTGAACGTTGGTCTGGTTTGTTTAGAGGCAATCTATTAGTGAATCGCTACGTTCGTGGTGATGATCTGTGTGAGGCTGAATTACATGTGGTCAATGAAATGGCCGAGCAATGGCGCGAACGGCTGGGTAACATCAGTTGGTTCATGAAGGTACTCAATGAACACATTGCCCGTGAGGCCAACCGCGAAGATGTTTGTACTGGCAAATTCTGGGAACCGGATGCGGACCAGGGCTTTAAATCGCAAGCGCTATTGGACGACAAAGCCCTAGCAGCCTGTTTGGCTTACGTTGATCTTAACCCTATGCGAGCGAAAATGGCTGAAAGCCCAGAAACCTCTGAACACACCTCAGCTAAAAAACGGATCGACGCAGCGAAACGTACCAAACCAGACGCCTTAAATCTTACCCAGCCTAACGTTTTACTGATGTTCATCGGGAACCCGCGTGAACCCATGCCTACCGGCCTTCCTTTTAAACTCACCGACTATTTAGAGTTATTAGATTGGACTGGCCGAATTTTAAGAAACGACAAGCGCGGCGCTATTGACCAATCACTTCCGCCTATTCTTGAGCGGTTAAAGATAGACCCTAAAAACTGGCTTCAGAATGTGAAGTATTTTGAAACCAGTTTTAAAGTCATGGCAGGCTCATTAAGTTCCGTGAAGTTTAAATGTACGCATCTGGGGTACCAGAGAGTGCCTGCTACTAGCCCTATTCTTAGCTAATACCAACTTCATATTCAGATCCCAATAATTCAGGGAGCTGAAGGCTTTGTGCATCCTGAATTTCGCGCTTTTAACGCCTGCGTCAATCAAGAATAACAAAAGATACAGGATCACTTCATAGTACTAGTGATTACAGTTAACTTGCTGACTATTAATATTAAAGTGTCTGTCCTATTAAGTTCATATATGTCCATATTATTTCTTTTAAATTAGTACTCCAACCCTGTTAGATTGCGTGTCCATACTTGTCACGATGATTGCTGTTGGCATGCTGATGATAAATTTAAAGTGCCTGTCCTGTTAAATTATTCTGATGCTTTCACGGTATTTGCCGGTGTATTGGTATGGAACTAGATTGTTGGTTCGGGTGTGGATACTGCTGGCGCTGTAGCCGCCATCATCATTCCCGTTCTGGTATTGGCTTGAGACCACCCCAAACGCGTTGTAGCGGAACCCGTAGTTGTTTTGGCTATCGATACCGCTTACTCGAAGAGTGCTGTTTTGGTCACCACGCGGTTAAGGGCGTTGTAGCCAAACTCGAAGCGGTCTTCTTGCGTGGTTAGGGTATGTATGCGGCCCGACGCATCGCGTTCGTAATTCACTTGGGTGAGATCGGTGGCTAACCTTATGCGACGGCCGTTGAGGTCATCGGTGTTATCGATGGTTCGGTTTTACCCTCAAAGGCTATATTCTTTTTTTCTTTAAATAAAGCAATACCCCTAACCCTCCAATATAGAATATTAAAGTAGTTATAATATTTATTATTGGAAACAGTATTAGTGCAAAAGTCCGGCCAGTATCATTCATAACTTTTTTATAAATCACTTGTTGCTCAGAAGTCGATTCTCTTGCGGAGAAGAAACCGTCTTGGTCTAAATCAAATTGCCAAAGTCTGTATTCTAGATAGAAATCTAAAACCAGTAGATACGAAATACTGCTTAATAATAAAAAAAATAGTAAAAGAAAAGAAGATTTGAGCAATCGATTATGAGTTACCAACTTACTGAAATAAGTTATCGCTAAGATAAAAACCCCGAACCAAAGGCTATATATAACTATCATGATTGCGCCCCTGTAGTTTTCGGTTTATCACTTCGGCATGGGTCATACGGTTGCCATGGAATAGCTTCTGTAGGATATGGATTATCGTACTCTATTGTCCACTCATAAGGAATGTATGGATATACTACGCCACCTTCATATTCTGCTTCGGGACCAGGACCATCATCGTCATTTGCAAAAATATCGGCATCCCAGAAACCATCATTTGAGAAAGCAGTAAATGTAGTTTTACAAGTTTCATAGCTATCACATATAGTTTTATACACAATTGGAGTATCTCCTACGTGGTAAGTATTTAAATTCCAAGTCAAATTGATGCCATAATCCCCGCTTAAACTAGTTGAATTACCAGCAATGATTTTGTCTTCTTTTCCTTTGTGGGTATCATTATTAATTACAGCATTTATAGTGTATTCACCTAAGGCCGCTGGCACACCATAGCCGTTGTAATAATGATCAATTGCTTCAGATGTAGAGTCAATAACTACAAACCCAACAACATCAATTTCTTTATCTGGTGCCAACCCCAACGGATCCACCCATCTCAACGCATTCCCGCTCACATACCCATAACGCATCTGCTGAGAAGGGTCTTTTAACAAATCACTTTGCGTGCGCCCAATATACCGCATCAATTCACTTTGTGCGCCTTTCGGCAGCATTAAATTCGCGTGATTGTATTGATCGGGTTGGATGAACCGCCCTACTTTAGGGTTGTACCAACGCGCGTCCATGTGGTTAAAGCCACTGATGCTTTCACGGTATTTACCGGTGTATTGGTACGGTATTAAATTGTTGGTTCTTGTGTGTATGCTGCTGGCGCTATAGTCGTCATCATCCCAATCATCGTCATCGTTCTGATATTGGCTTGAGACTACGCCAAAGGCGTTGTAACGGAACCCGTAGTTGTTTTGGCTATCAATGCCGCTCACGCGCAGTGTGCTGTTTTGATAATCGCTTTGGAAGTACAGTTTAGCTTGTAAGCCTTTTAGGTGCCCACTGACTTTGGTTTCTTTGTTGCCTGATTGGTATAGGTTTTGAGCTATAAAGTGCCTGTCCTATTAAGTTACTTTGTGCGCCTTTTGGCAGCATTAAATTCACGTGATTGTATTGATCGGGTTGGATGAACCGCTCTACTTTAGGGTTGTACCAGCGAGCGTCCATGTGGTTAAGTCCGCTGATGCTTTCGCGGTATTTACCGGTGTATTGGTACGGTATTAAGTTGTTGGTTCGGGTGTGTATGCAGCTGGCGCTGTAGCAGCCATCATCATTCCCGTTCTGATATTGGCTTGAAACTACTCCAAAGGCGTTGTAACGGAACCCGTAGTTGTTTTGGCTATCAACGCCACTTACTCTCAGTGTGCTGTTTTGATAGTCGCTGTGGAAATACAGTTTGCCTTGTAAGCCTTTTAGGTGCCCGCTGACTTTGGTTTCTTTATTGCCGGCTTGGTATAGGTTTTGAGCCAACAGTTGGCCATATAAACCGGCAACTTGGTTCGGCAAGTAGGTGAGCTTACGATTGGCTTATAACCCTACTATGTTGTGCCTGTCCAGAGAGTTAGCGTAACCTCGTGTATCTAGTCCTTTTCCACTCTTTGGAACATTAAATTAGTTCCAAACAACAGGAGACTTCCCCTCCTGCCTTAACACCATTGCTTCAGGCCCATTGTAATCGTCATCCTTTAAACCGATTGAAATAGATCTACCGTCATCAACAACAATTAAAATGCCGTCACCAGACTCCTCTACAGATTTAACTTCCTTACCTTCAATACCTAATACTGAACCACCGTCATAGACATAGTTATTGAAAATACTCAGTGTCGTACCATCAGAAAATACAATCTGAATATAGTCATGTACTTCCTCAATCTCACTGATAATAAGACCAATCAAAATCTGTAGGGCAGCCATAAATATTCAGTCCTTAATCTATTGGAAAGTGACTATCTTTATTGGAAAGAGTACGCCCGGTATATGGGTCTACCCCTTGGCCGGACTTATTCTCGTACTTGATGTTACCGTTCGGATAACCAGGGCTTTTACCACGCGGAGGCGTTGGGTTCATGATACGCATCGTATCCACTTTTCCATTCGCGCCACCTTTACCACCGGTGAAAGCGCTGCCCGTGGTTTTACCCCCTGGATTCACAACAGGCGTTGGACCAGTAGCATCTTTGGGTACAGGGAACGCAGTACCTCCTGGTGAGACTACGAAGTCGGGAGCTTTATCAGATGCTTTTCCTGCGCCCTTTGCAATACTCTGCCGAACAATTTCATTGCCTCTACCCTCACCTAACTTAGCAAGGTTTTGCCTCGCAGTCATTCTTGTTGTTGGGTTTGCTGATAAATGGCTATTTACAGGTACTCTTCGGCCTCCTGCAGCTGCACCTATGACTAACGTTTCCCAAGCGTCATCAGAATAAACGAGCTTTTCAGCTAACACCGACCCAGTGACAGATGCGGCCATTTCTGGAGTTGGTGCTGTGGTCGTTTGCTCTGCCCAATAGCTCAATTCATCAACTGAATTTATAGCACCTGTACCTTGCATGCTGCTTACCCAGCCCTGCACATACTGTGATTGAGCGTCAGCATCTGATTGCATTGCTACCCACTGGTCTTGGCTGATGCCGGTATCACACAACCCCAACGGATCCACCCAACGCAACGCATTCCCACTCACATACCCATAACGCATCTGCTGTGCTGGGTCTTTCAACAAGTCACCTTGGCTTCGCCCAATATACCGCATCAATTCACTTTGTGCGCCTTTTGGCAGCATTAAATTCGCGTGATTGTATTGATCGGATTGGATGAACCGCCCTACTTTAGGGTTGTACCAACGTGCGTCCATGTGGTTAAAGCCACTGATGCTTTCACGGTATTTACCGGTGTATTGGTACGGTATTAAGTTGTTGGTTCGGGTGTGGATGCTGCTGGCGCTATAGTCGTCATCATCCCAATCATCGTCATCGCTCTGATATTGGCTTGAGACTACGCCATAGGCGTTGTAACGGAACCCGTAGTTGTTTTGGCTATCAACACCACTCACCCTAAGCGTGCTGTTTTGATAATCGCTGTGGAAGTACAGTTTTGCTTGTAAGCCTTTTAGGTGCCCGCTGACTTTGGTTTCTTTATTACCTGCTTGGTATAGGTTTTGAGCCAACAGTTGGCCATATAAACCGGCTACTTGGTTCGGCAAGTACGTTAGCTGACGGTACGCTTGGTAATCGGCTTGGTTGATGGTGCTAGTAGCGTATTGCGCAAGCTCTTGGCGGCCATCGAACAGGCTGGTTAATACATAGTTGCTGTTTTAAAGTGCCTGTCCTAAAAAGTTGGTAAGCCTTTTAGGTGCCCGCTGACTTTGGTTTCTTTATTGCCGGATTGATAGAGGTTTTGCGCCAATAGTTGGCCATACAAACCGGCAACTTGGTTCGGTAAATAAGTGAGCTAGAGATACGCTTTGGAATTTGCTTGGTTGATGGTGCTAGTTGCGTATTGCGCAAGCTCTTGGCGGCCATCGAACAGGCTGGTTAACACATAGTTGCTGTTCTTGGCATTGTGGCTTGTTCGTGAATTTTTAAGCTCCTATCTATTTAAGTGTTAAAATTTTGGTCCAATTAATACTAGCAGTATTATTAGAATCACTGGGGAAAAAAAGTACATATAGACATAAGACAGTTCTCTTACGGTAAGTGATCTATATTCATTATAAGTAAAAACCAACCAGTAAAAATAGTTCAACCCAATAAATAATGCTGCCATTTTTACCCAGTTATAACTTTCAAAATTTATGGAAATCAGCGCAATCAGTAGATAGGCAGGAAGAGATAGCAAACCTGCTATCCATTTATTATTTAGATGTCTAGTATTCATAGCTAAGCTCAAACTCAATTACAATCATCAAGGTTTTTTGGAAGCAAACATGAAATATCCATGCAGATATTTGTAATATTGGGAGAAATCAATTCAGATTCAATTATACTATCTGGCTCGACATTTAGATCATGAGATTCATCGTAACAATCTAACTCTTGACACTCTGCAAGTCCAGAGCCACCGGTAAACGCAAGAATAGCTACTGATATAGGATTTGGAACAATCACTCCTGTTTTAGGCCTGATTTTCATAATTCCGCCAGAAATTTTGCCAATGCCGTAACTTGCCCCAATATTAAATATTCGTTCAAAGCCACTTCTAGGAGCAGAGCTTCCAATTTTTTGCACTGGTGCACCTTTTTGCCCATAGGTATCTAAACCAATGCTTTCCGTTTTTATAGGCACTCCAATCGCAGACCCTTTAAACTGAACCAACCCCAACGGATCCACCCAACGCAACGCATTCCCACTCACATACCCATAACGCATCTGCTGAGCATGGTCCTTCAATAAATCACTTTGAGTGCGTCCAATATACCGCAACAATTCACTTTGTGCGCCTTTTGGCAGCATTAAATTCACATGGTTGTATTGATCGGGTTGGATGAACCGACCCACTTTTGGGTTGTACCAACGCGCGTCCATGTGGTTGAACCCACTGATGCTTTCACGGTATTTGCCGGTGTATTGATACGGTATTAGGTTGTTGGTTCTTGTGTGTATGCTGCTGGCGCTAAAGTCGTCATCATCCCAATCATCGTCGTCGTTCTGGTATTGGCTTGTTACTACGCCAAAGGCGTTGTAACGGAACCCGTAGTTGTTTTGGCTATCAATGCCGCTCACTCGCAGTGTGCTGTTTTGGTAATCACTGTGGAAGTACAGTTTTGCTTGTAAGCCTTTTAGGTGCCCGCTGACTTTGGTTTCTTTATTGCCGGCTTGGTAGAGGTTTTGCGCCAACAGTTGGCCATACAAACCCGCTACTTGGTTCGGCAAGAACGTTAGCTGACGGTACGCTTGGTAATCGGCTTGGTTGATGGCGCTGGTTGCGTATTGCGCTAGCTCTTGGCGGCCATCGAACAGGCTGGTTAACACATAGTTGCTGTTCTTGGCGTTGTGGCCGGTTGGCAGCTTGGTGTTGTTTTTACCTTTTTTGTTGTCATCGTCATCATCATCGCGATCGTCGTCACCCCAATCTTCATTGTGGTCGTCATCGTCATCATCGTCTTCGTCCCAATCATCATCGTCGTCATCTTCTCTTACCCAACCTTGGAAGGCGCTGAGGATGCGGCGGTCACGGCTGTCGTAGGCAAACGTTAAGGTGTCTTGATTGTCACCAATGATGGCAATTAAGCGGCCATAGGCATCGCTGTTGTATTGCGTGGTGTGCTGGTCGTTATCGTCATCTGTTGCAGTGGTTTGTGTGAGTTCTCCGTTGCGGCTGTATTGGTACTGGGTGTCGACGCGGTCGTCCCATTCAAACTCATCTTCGTCATGGTCGTCATCTTCATCATCACGTTCCCACTCACGTGCATGAGTGAGTTGGTTGGCTTCGTTGTAGGTGTAGACGAACGTTTTGCCTTTTTGGGTTTTACTTTCTAGGTTGCCGCTGGCATCCCAGTTGTACACGGTGGTGTATTTACCTTCAAACGCTTGAGTTAAACGGTCGGCGGCGTCGTAATCGTAGAAGTAGCTGTTCTGTGTTTTTTCACTGGCGTCATATTTGGCCATTAAGTTACCGACTTCGTTCCATTGGTACACGATGAGGTCGGTTAACACATAGCCGTTTTCTGGGTAGGCGGTTTTTAGTTGTTGTTCTACTTGGTATAGGTGGTTTTCAAAACTGTATAGATCGGCATAGTTAGGTGCTTTGCGTTCGCGTTGGTAGTCATCGAACAGTTGGGTATCAAAACCGTATTGTTGGCCCTTTTTCAGCTCTTTGCTGGTTTGCGGGCGTTGGAAAGCAATGGCAATGATGTCACCGCGTTCGTTGTACAGTTTTACATCGCGGGTGCCGTTGGTGCTGGTTTTGGGAGTTTAAAGTGCCTGTCTTATTAAGTTATTGCTAAAGAGTTCAATAACATTTAGATTGGCACTAAAACCCTGCTAGAGTGCGCGTCCATATTAGTTCGAAAATTTACCAAGAGAAGCCTCTAATTATTAAAACACTGTCTATTTCATTGTTACTAAGCAATGTCAATTCTACAGAAATTACATCATTAAAAGGGAGATCAATACCCACAAAGCCCTCTATAATTTTTGAATATTCAATATTGTATTTTTTGACCTTAGTGCTAGGCGATATGTATTCAGAATAAGTGAACTTATGTACAACTTGGTTAGACTCATTAAAATAACTTCGCTTTCTAAAACTAAGTTCACTTGGAGCCAACTCTGTTAATACTTTTTCAATTGCATTGCTATACTTTTTTCCTAATAAATCATGAATCCCAGCCCCTTCAAAGTTAATCGTCCTAGTGCAATACGCCTTTTCAAGGTCATTCCTGAATTCAATTGATTTAATAACATTTCTTTCCATCTCTGGAAATACTTTAACGAATCCCAGAATGCCACTTTTTGTAGATACGCAATTCAATTCATTAGCCTGAGATTTCACACCAAATATTTCTTCTACAGTTGATTTAAATATTATTATATTTGGACCTACAACTTTTATGCCCTCTATATTCAAAGGCGCCGCCGCACCATATGAGCAACCGTTAAATATGGCAACAATAATAGCAATTGTAAATCTAGTATATGACAACAAGACCATTCTCCTCTGTTTTATTCCTATCAGTTAAATTCAATATCGGGCAGCCCCTTGAACGGGTTTGGGTGGCAGTACTGTTTGCCCCATGAAAATATAAGCTGTCTCTATACCCATCTCCATCTGCATGCATATCATTATATGGTGAAGGGAATAGCTGCATTCCTTCAACAGTAGTCCCTGGTAAGTCCACAATAGGTCCCTGCATATACAAACCCCTAGGAGCTGCACCTAGGTTATCTCGATGTTCAAAAGCACTACTATTATGAAATCCTTGGTAGCCAGAAAAAGAGCTTCCTGAAGCAACTGTATTCCCATTTCGATCAAATACTTTGAAATCTCCTGTAGATTGCTCCCACGTCGTTAGCGTTCCAGTCCAATCATTTTTTCTAGTGTCGTATTCACCATATTTTTGTTCTGGCGACTGGTCTCCAAATAAACTCTGTAACAAACTTAAGTTACTTACTGAAAGGTTAGTTGGATCGTACAAATCATTTACGCTCTCAGTAAATGGATTTTCATTACCAGTAATATTATCGTGATTTTCATCTAAGCTTCCTAAAAAACTTGCTTGGTACTCAGGCTTAGAATTTATAAATGGTAACAAATATTGAATATCTCCACTCGATATAGCTCCTCTATCCACACTAATATTTACTTCTAATTTCTCATTATTTTCAATCAACCCCAACGGATCCACCCAACGCAACGCATTCCCACTCACATACCCATAACGCATCTGCTGAGCTGGGTCTTTTAATAAATCACTTTGCGTGCGTCCAATATACCGCATCAATTCACTTTGTGCGCCTTTTGGCAGCATTAAATTCAAGTGATTGTATTGATCGGGTTGGATGAACCGCCCTACTGTTGGGTTGTACCAACGCGCGTCCATGTGGTTGAACCCACTGATGCTTTCACGGTATTTACCGGTGTATTGGTACGGTATTAAATTGTTGGTTCTTGTGTGTATGCTGCTGGCGCTGTAACCTTCGTTTTTATCATCATCCCAATCATCATCGTCGTTCTGATATTGGCTTGAGACTACGCCATAGGCGTTGTAACGGAACCCGTAGTTGTTTTGGCTATCAACACCACTCACCCTAAGCGTGCTGTTTTGATAATCGCTGTGGAAGTACAGTTTTGCTTGTAAGCCTTTTAGGTGCCCGCTGACTTTGGTTTCTTTATTACCTGCTTGGTATAGGTTTTGAGCCAACAGTTGGCCATATAAACCGGCTACTTGGTTCGGCAAGTAGGTTAGCTGACGGTACGCTTGGTAATCGGCTTGGTTGATGGTGCTAGTAGCGTATTGCGCAAGCTCTTGGCGGCCATCGAATAGGCTGGTTAATATATGGTTACAGTTTTAAAGTGCCTATCCTGTTAAGTTGCGAATCGGTTTGGTTGATGGCGCTGGATGCGTATTGCGCGAGCTCTTAGCATTGTAGCCGATTCGCGTTTCTGTTAATGACTATCCAATTAAGTATTAGCGCAATTTAATTTAGTTTGGATAACGCTAAAAATCGACTATACCAAGAAAGGCTAGCCAAACTAGGAATAACATATTCGAAAATACTGGTGATTCTATCTTTAAATTGATCAACATTATTAAAGCTAAATAAGATACTTGGGCTTCTATGTAACTTAAATGGTGTCACTGAATTCAGGTGGACTGCTAGAGGGTAATTTCTACGAATATTAACTAAACCCTTATGAAGAGGTTCATTTAATAAATATACATCAAATGTCGAAATCCCGTTTTTTATCGTGCTAAGGCCTTCAAGAGAAATTACCACAATCAGGTCTATTGAAATCATTATAGACATATAATGCCCTTTTTTAAGACCGATTTGATATCCCTTCTCAGTTACATATGTTTCAATCATTGATTTTAAACTAAAAAGTTTGATTTCACTTTGAATATCAAGGTTAACAACTTTATTTGGTTGTACTAAATTTGAGTTTCCTAACTTTTCAATTACCTCTTTACTATTAACTTGCTCCTGCCAATCGGGATCAAATTCCCCTGCAGCTTTCCCACCAAAAATTCGGTTTAAAAAAGGAACTATCCGAGGTGCAAAAAAATAGGTTATATACTGCTCTGTAGATATGCCTATTGTATCACTTTCAAGTAGTGTTTTTAATTTAAACCAAGGATCAGATTGAATCTCTGATGCTTGGATAATATCGATATACTGCTTGATTGTATCCCTATATATTATGGACAAATTAGTTTCCCACCTGATATTGGCAACAGGATTGGTAAATTACCATAAAACGGATTTTCTACAACTGCTTTTGCCGCGGCTTCTAATTCTTCTACTAAACTATCATCATCTTTATCCAACTCAACAGCGCTATAATAGAATACTCCGGAGCTATCATTTGGATCGGAGGAAAGTGTAATTTTATATTTACTACCTTGAGATTCCATTACTTCTGGCAATTCAAGCTCTTTATTTGGAACAAGCTCACTACTTTTACCTGCTTGCCAATTTCCTTCTGGGTCATTCTCGTTTGCATTTTTAACATAATTATTTACTTGCTCTTGCGCTTTTAGTGACTTATTACCCTCCTTCCAAGATTCAGGTTTCATTTCCCAGATCTTTTTGTTCTCGTTGTCGTATACATCTGCTTTTAGAACACCTTCTTTATCACCAAGACCAAAAAGTCCTCCCGCTGATGTATTCGCATCATAACCTTGATTTTTAAAATGCTCACCGACGAATGTATGTGCATGTGTTCCAAGAATCCAAGGTTTAACCCAACCATCAGTGTCTGCTTTTTCAACTTCCAACCCCAACGGATCCACCCAACGCAACGCATTCCCACTCACATACCCATAACGCATCTGCTGTGAGGGGTCTTTCAACAAGTCACTTTGGCTTCGCCCAATATACCGCATCAATTCACTTTGTGCGCCTTTTGGCAGCATTAAATTAACGTGATTGTATTGATCGGGTTGGATGAACCGCCCTACTTTAGGGTTGTACCAACGCGCGTCCATGTGGTTAAAGCCACTGATGATTTCACGGTATTTACCGGTGTATTGGTACGGTATTAAGTTGTTGGTTCGGGTGTGGATGCTGCTGGCGCTATAGTCGTCATCATCCCAATCATCATCGTCGTTCTGGTATTGGCTTGAGACTACGCCAAAGGCGTTGTAGCGGAACCCGTAGTTGTTTTGGCTAAAAACTTAACAGGACATATAATCTACAAAACGGGGTTTTCTCTTCATGGAACGGGCAGCACACCACGTAGTCTTTGCCCTGCTTGGTCACCTTATGGCCTTGGCTTTCGACCAGACGCAGTAAAGACACATCTTGTTTAATCCGGTTAATCACCTCATCTGCTAATCGTGTCATTGCTCTTTTTCACCTAAACCTTGTCAAGTCGCAGCTATTGATATTATATTGGTTCCTACTTAGCTACCTTTTCGGTAGCGCTTATTTTTTCGGGGTTATGCTTATGCACCAACATAGACAACTCACTTGGCTATTAACCATGAGCTTTTCCCGACGACTGGCAAAGATACGCAAAGATAAAAACTGACTCAGCAACAAATGGCTGAGACAATAGGCATTCATGTTTCGCAGATAAAACGCTATGAGTCTGGAGACACGCAACCCTCATTGGAGGTGCTGCGGAAAATCGTACTAGCGCTGAACATTAGCGCAGATATGCTCCTTTTTGATGAGGCAGAACGACAACCTACGGGTGATCTTCTCATGCAGTTTGAAGCGGTGGGGCAATTTACCGAAGACGAGAAAAAAGTAGCTAAGGAGTTATTGGACTGCTTGATTTTAAAACACACCGCCAATCGGTTATCGACTGGTACCCGATAAAGAAAAGCCCGCATTCGCGGGCTTAATCTATTTAACTTTAAGTGATTCTACCCACTGGTTAGGAACACCAGCAAAGTAATCCCGAAGCCTATCTTCAACATGCTCTGGGTCCCATACGGCAGCCCGCTCTAGTCCCTGACACTCCTCTTTGGTTGCTGGAGTTTCCTCACCTTCAAAATAAATAGAAAGCTTTTTACTTAACGAGTTCTGCTTAAAAAATCTTGGCGTTTCTTCAAGTTCCAAGTCTAAAGGGATATTGCCCAAAACTTGCCATCGACCTGATTCAATTGCGTTATTCATAACCCAAATCCTAAAAAGAATAGGTCTAGAAATAACATCGTTAACGTCCAAAACATTCTCAGACTTACAATCATAAAATGCCATCAATGGCTCATTTAAAACTCTACCAAACGAGAGACTCCCATCCTCTAACTTCAGAGCGAACACATCTCCAACTGCGCGTTTTACTTTCTTTGATTTTGTCATTATTCACCAAACTCTCTGTATGCTTCTAGACGATACTTCGGTCCTTTTGGATTCAGAGGTGAAACACCATTAATAGCATTACCTGATGAACCTCCCATAGACTGAGCGCCGCCATTAGCTTGAATAAGTTGTTGCTCCCGTCCCCTCACTGCATGACGATTTGTGGAGGACTGATCTAAAACTGCAGGACCAAAACCTTTCTCATTAATATGGTGATTTGCATCACGTCGAGCAAGATTTTGTTCTGGGGTACCAGCTCCACTAGTTCGACCTGTATAAACTTCGCCTGTTTTAGGATTTGTCTTGGTATAGGTCTGATAGGACTTTCCATTCTTTGTAACACTCTGCCGAACAATTTCATTGCCTCTACCTTCACCTAACTTAGCAAGGTTTTGCCTCGCAGTCATTCTTGTTGTTGGGTTTGCTGATAAATGGCTATTTACAGGTACTCTTCGGCCTCCTGCAGCTGCACCTATGACTAACGTTTCCCAAGCGTCATCAGAATAAACGAGCTTTTCAGCTAACACCGACCCAGTGACAGGTGCGGCCATTTCTGGGCTAGGTGCAGTGGACGTTTGCTCTGCCCAGTAGGTCAATTCATCTGCTGAATTTATAGCCCCTGTTTCTTGCATGCTACTGACCCAGCCCTGAACATATTGTGATTGAGCGTTAGCATCTGATTGCATTGCTAACCACTGGTCTTGGCTGATCCCAGTATCACACAACCCCAACGGATCCACCCAACGCAACGCATTCCCACTCACATACCCATACCTCATCTGCTGAGAAGGGTCTTTCAGTAAGTCACTTTGCGTGCGCCCAATATACCGCATCAATTCACTTTGTGCGCCTTTTGGCAGCATTAAATTCACGTGGTTGTATTGATCGGGTTGGATGAACCGCCCTACTTTAGGGTTGTACCAACGAGCATCCATGTGGTTGAACCCACTGATGCTTTCTCGGTATTTACCGGTGTATTGGTACGGTATTAAGTTGTTGGTTCTTGTGTGTATGCTGTTGGCGCTGTAACCTTCGTTTTTATCATCATCCCAGTCATCGTCGTCGTTCTGATATTGGCTTGAGACTACGCCAAAGGCGTTGTAGCGGAACCCGTAGTTGTTTTGGCTATCAACGCCGCTTACACGCAGTGTGCTGTTTTGGTAGTCGCTGTGGAAATAAAGCTTCTCTTGTAAGCCTTTTAGGTGCCCGCTGACTTTGGTTTCTTTATTGCCGGCTTGGTAGAGGTTTTGCGCCAATAGCTGGCCATACAAACCGGCTACTTGGTTCGGCAAATAGGTTAGCTGACGGTACGCTTGGTAATCGGCTTGGTTGATAGCGCTGGTTGCGTATTGCGCGAGCTCTTGGCGGCCATCGAACAGGCTGGTTAACACATAGTTGGTGTTTTAAGGTGCCGGTCCTAATAAGGTAGCACTCAGACCCTGCTTGGTTGCATGTCCATATTAGTCATCAAACAGGCTTGTTAAAGTCTAAAGTGCATGTCCGTGTTAAGTAGACGTAAGTTTATAGCTTCAGTAAATCTCTTCAAAGTTGTTCAAACCTAATTCAGAACTAATTCTAATAGAATCAGGGTAGTTATCTGAATCATCGTATAATATATAAAACTCTTTACCTGAAGACATCGTTATCTTCAATGCAAATTCAGAAGGATACTCACAGGTGGACCCTAGCAACCTATAGCCGTTCCAACTTGCTATAGAAGATCCGACTACACCTTTCATAAATTTATTTTTAGATATATCTATTTTTTTATAGGACGGACCATATTCTTCATGTTCGCCAATTGAAATACAAATACTATATTTCTCTGTATCTGCCTCAATACTTAAAATATCACCATTGTAAAAGAAAATCTTTATGGGGCCATCACATTCTATTTCGGGGTTTCCATAGGACCCGTCATTAATAAATATCTGACGCTCAATTTTTTCAATTGGAGATATTTCTAATTGACTATTTTTGATTAAAAATTCACTAATCGACAGCATTTTAAGACTCGATAGTTAGTTGTTTAAGTTAATAAAAGTATCAAATTCGAAATCTTTTAGGCGTACACCTTGTCCAGAATGTACTTCTAAAATATCCACAATATCTGCTCCATTTTGCTTTTTCGTTCTAACTATTTTATTTTCAGATTTTAATACTTTTTCAATTATGGCATCTGCATTACCTTGAGTCTTATCGACTTGACTATATGCTGTATTATTCCGATCGATCTTTTTCTTAAGTGACTGTAAAGATCGTGAGTCTTTCGAGCCAATCCTCGATGGTCTTAGACCACTTGAAATTACATCCTCGACGAAATCAGTTTGTATATTTGATCCTCGTAAACCAATGTAGGCTCCGCCACCTTTAGCTCCTTCAACTGCAATATTCTTTGTCGCCTGCCACAATCCTTGCCCTACATCGCCTTTGCTAAAACTATCAATCATTTTCACATAAGGGTCTTGGTGGTCTTGAACTCCTTGTTTCCAATCTGCTTTAGCTAGATTGTAAATATCATAATTCTCTTTTAAAAGTGCTCTATATCTTTCTTCTTGGTTTTTTGGATCAGCAGCTCCTACATACCCAGCATCTTCAGGTTCACACAGCCCCAACGGATCAACCCAACGCAACGCATTCCCACTCACATACCCATAACGCATCTGCTGAGCTGGGTCTTTTAACAAATCACTTTGCGTGCGCCCAATATACCGCATCAATTCACTTTGTGCGCCTTTTGGCAGCATTAAATTCACGTGATTGTATTGATCGGGTTGAATGAACCGCCCTACTTTAGGGTTGTACCAACGCGCGTCCATTTGGTTAAGCCCGCTGATGCTTTCACGGTATTTACCGGTGTATTGGTACGGTATTAAATTATTGGTTCGGGTGTGTATGCTGCTGGCGCTGTGGTCGTCATCATCCCAGTTATCGTCGTCGTTCCGGTATTGGCTTGTTACTACGCCAAAGGCGTTGTAACGGAACCCGTAGTTGTTTTGGCTATCAATGCCGCTCACTCGCAGTGTGCTGTTTTGGTAATCACTGTGGAAGTACAGTTTTGCTTGTAAGCCTTTTAGGTGCCCGCTGACTTTGGTTTCTTTATTACCTGCTTGGTATAGGTTTTGCGACAACAACTGGCCGTATAAACCGGCTACTTGGTTCGGCAAGTAGGTGAGCTGACGGTACGCTTGGTAATCGGCTTGGTTGATGGCGCTGGTTGCGTATTGCGCTAGCTCTTGGCGGCCATCAAACAGGCTTGTTAACACATAGTTGCTGTTCTTGGCGTTGTGGCCTGTGGGCAGCTTGGTGTTGTTTTTTCCTTTTTTGTTGTCATTGTCTTCATCATCGCGATCGTCATCTTCCCAATCTTCATTGTGGTCATCATCGTCGTCATCTTCTCTTACCCAACCTTGGAAGGCGCTGAGGATGCGGCGGTCACGGCTGTCGTAGGCAAACGTTAAGGTGTCTTGATTGTCACCAATGATGGCAATTAGGCGGCCATAGGCATCGCTGTTGTATTGCGTGGTGTGCTGGTCGTTATCGTCATCTGTTGCAGTGGTTTGTGTGAGTTCACCGTTGCGGCTGTATTGGTACTGGGTGTCGACGCGGTCGTCCCATTCATACTCATCTTCGTCATCGTCATGGTCGTCGTCATCTTCATCATCACGTTCCCACTCACGGGCATGAGTCAGTTGGTTGGCTTCGTTGTAGGTGTAGACGAACGTTTTGCCTTGCTGGGTTTTACTTTCTAAGTTGCCATTTGCATCCCAGTTATACACGGTGGTGTATTTACCTTCAAACGCCTGCGTTAAACGGTCGGCGGCGTCGTAATCGTAGAAGTAGCTGTTCTGTGTTTTTTCACTGGCGTCATATTTGGCCATTAAATTACCGACTTCGTTCCATTGGTACACGATGAGGTCGGTTAACACATAGCCGTTTTCTGGGTAGGCGGTTTTTAGTTGTTGTTCTACTTGGTATAGGTGGTTTTCAAAACTGTATAGATCGGCATAGTTAGGTGCTTTGCGTTCGCGTTGGTAGTCATCGAACAGTTGGGTATCAAAACCGTATTGTTGGCCCTTTTTCAGCTCTTTGCTGGTTTGCGGGCGTTGGAAAGCAATGGCAATGATGTCACCGCGTTCGTTGTACAGTTTTACATCGCGGGTGCCGTTGGTGCTGGTTTTGGTCACCATGCGGTTCAGGTTGTCGTAGCCAAACTCGAAGCGGTCTTCTTGTGTGGTTAGGGTGTGTATGCGGCCCGAGGCATCGCGTTCGTAACTCACTTGGGTGAGATCGGTGGCTAACCCTATGCGACGGCCGTTGAGGTCATCGGTGTAATCGATGGTTTGGTTTAAGGTGTGGTTTGTTACCTTATCCAGTGTGCCTCGCTTGGTGTATTGGTAGCTTTCTTTGTAATGCGCATTGGTTATTTGGCTGAGTCGGCCGACTTGATCAAACGCCCAGGATTCTTGCGTGGTTGCATCGCCATTGGCTATGCGTTGGGTCATTTGCCCGAGTGCGTTGTATTGGTAATCAATGCGGTCGTAGCTTGGTTGAGTGATGGCATTCAATCGCCCTGCGGGGTCGATATCGTAATCGGTCGTTAGCCCAAGCTCATTGGTGGCGGTATCTAAATAGCCGTTGGCATCAAAGGTATAGTTTTGGGTAAAGCGCGGGTCGTTGGCGGCAAAGCCATTTGCACTGGTAACACCGGTTAAGCGGTTTGCGGCATCGTAATCGTAATAGGTGGTACTGGCATTGGGCTGAGTAATTTCCGCTAAGTTGCCTGCGGCGCTGTAGTCCATGCGGGTGGTACGGTTGTGCGCATCAACAATGGTCGTTATTTGGCCGCGTGTGTTGTAAGCAAAGTATTGTGGGTTGTTGAGTTGGGTCGCTCCTGTGCATCCTGCACTTGCGACATTAGTGCATCCATGCACGTCATCCCACTGGGCAATCTGCTCGCCGCGTTCGTTGTAGGCAAAATGCCGTTCATTGTTTTCGGCATCGATGACCGATATCAGTTCACCAAAGGCGTTGTATTGCACTGTAGTAACGTTGCCTAATGCATCGGTCATTTTAACCACGCGCCCACCTTGTTCGTATTCTGTGGTGGTGGCTTGGTTGTAGGCATCGGCCTGCAATGTAGTACGGCCTAAACTGTCGGTGTTGATATCAAAAAAGGTATTGGCCGCATCGTAATAGCCATCGGCGGTGCCGTTGGCATTAAAAAGGTATTCCGTTGTTTCAAACTCGGCATTGGTGACTGCTGCCAATGCTCCCAGTGGCGTATATTGGTATTCGGTAGCATTTAAGCCCGGAATGCCTTGCAATGGATTGCCTAGGTTTTGAGTACGTACCAGCCGCCCTTCACCAGAATAACTCCAAGCTTGTTCCAACCCGGTTGGGTCTACGGTGTGTTCTTTTTCACCTCGGCTGTTGTAGCCGATGCGCGTTTGGCTAAAGCCATCGGGCAAGGTGACGGCGGTGGTTTGACCCCGGAAGTTGTAATCGTAGCTTTGCACTCGGTTATCAGGCATCACTAAACGTTGCGCACGGCCTAATGCATCTAGCGCTTGGTACTGGGTGACTTGCCCGCCTGGATTGATGGATTTGATCAAATATCCTACGTGGTTATATTCGTAGTTGGTGACTAAATAGCAACCACCCCATAGCTACCTAGCCAACCAAACCATTTACAACCTTTAAAAAAAAGACGATATTAGCCTTACTAATAACAATAACTATTCCGAAGTTGTGCTGTCTCGGTCTGACGATTAAGGCTGATCTTATGGGCATGACAGCGGCTGATTTGCGCGCCATTGCTGACTTAAAAGCGCACTTACGTGATAGTTTTTCTGCTTCAGATAAAAACGTTTTAAAACAATCCAACCTTCCTTTTGCTCCGCAAGATTGGTTTTTAGGGCCTAAAGCCTCGGCTTTTAAGCCGTTAGAGCTGGCCATTAATACGGCGTTAGAGTCGCATTGCCAGGCTCGTGCCGATTATTTCCCGGAAGACCCGCCCTTGCCCCGCAATAGCAGTGCATTTAACGATGGCGCAGCCGATCACCTTCAGGGGAAAATAAAGCACTTGTGTTCGGTACTCACGGCCTCTATCCCCTTAGCCAGTTATCGTAACCAATCGCATATGTACTGGGATATTAGTACGCCGGCCATGGCGGGTTATTTTGCCGGAATGCTCTATAACCAAAACAATGTTGCAGTTGAAGCTTCTCCAGTCACCTCGGCCATTGAGATGTTGGTCGGGCAAGATCTTTGCAATGTTCTCGGTTTTGGGCAGCAATTAAGTGAAGGTATTGAGCCCTGGGGTCACATAACCTGTGATGGCAGTGTGGCGAATATGGAAAGCCTGTGGGCGGCGCAGCAACTGCGTTATTTACCGCTCATGGTAAAGCATGCCCTTTTGAATGACCCATCGTTAGCCTCGGCTCAAAACCTAACCGTACAAACCAGTGATGGTTGTCTAAAAATTTTATGCACCTTATCAGATTGGGCATTACTGAACATTCCGGTAGACAACGCCATCGCTTTGCCACAACGAATGACCGATGAATTTGGCCTACCCAAGCCATGCATAGATGCGGCCTTAAGTGCATGCAGTTTAAGGCAGCTGGGTCTATTAGAATTTAACGAACAACTGTTAAATGATACCCACCATCGCCAACCTTGGTTATTGGTACCCCAAACCGCCCACTACTCATGGCAAAAAGGTGCCTCGTTGCTGGGTTTAGGGTTAAACGCAATACAACCAATTAATGTAGATGCCGATGGCCGCATGTGCATGGTGGCCTTGCGCCAAAAACTTAATGAAGCACGAGAACAACAGCACCCAATTATTGCTGTGGTAGCTGTGCTGGGCTCTACCGAAGAAAGTGCCGTAGACCCATTAGACAAAATCTTTGCGCTTCGAACTGAAATGCAAGCTTTGGGCTTAAGCATTTACGTACATGCCGATGCCGCTTGGGGTGGGTATTTCACAACCATGCTTCGCAACCCTAGCGTTGATCCAGGGCAAGAAAATGCCAAAGATTTTGTGTGCTTTGCCTCGCCCTACACCCAGCGACAGTTAAACACGATTCAACATTGCGACAGCGTAACGCTAGACCCTCATAAGTCGGGCTTTGTTCCATATGCTGCGGGTAGCTTATGTTACCGCAATGGTCGCGTGCGAACGCTAAACGCTTTAAAGGCACCGGTTGTGTTTCACGACAGCGAAGATGCCAATGTTGGCCTGTACGGGATAGAAGGATCTAAACCAGGCGCTTCAGCTTGCAGTGTTTTTTTGGCTCACGATGTTATCGGCTTGCACAATCAAGGTTATGGCCTGTTGTTAAACCAATGTGTCTACAACAATAAACTGTTTTACTTAGGTTTAATTGCCTTATTTTCCGACGAAGATGAATTAACACTCACAACATTCCAACGCTTACCAAGCGAAAAGAGCCCTGCGGCGACTGAAGCCGATATCGAAGCCGAAAAGCAATATGCCATCACTACCTTTAACGAAATTAATTGCGACGAAATGGCACAATTGTTAGCTAAACCCAATAAAACTTCAGAAGAGAAACGGCGATGCGAATTATTCACTCAAATTGGCGGTGACTTAAGCATTATAAATTACTCGTTCAATTTTAAAATTAATGGGGTGGTGAATCGCAATGTTGAATTGTTTAATGAATTGAATAACCGAATCTTTAATCGCCTCAGTTTGCGTCTAACTGATATAAACACTGAATCGGTGCCTAGTACGCCAATGTTCATTACGGCATCAGAATTTTCAACAGAAACTTATTCGAATGAACTAATCGCTCATTACGCTCAGCGTTGTGGCGTTTTAGTCACACACGAACAGCGGCTAAAGTTTTTAATTTCAACCACTCAAAACCCTTGGCTTAGCCAAACTTCGGAAGGGAATTTTATTCCAACACTGATGAACGTATTGAAAACTACGGCCTGTGAAGAACGAGAAAACCTTATCCATCATCATTCACTTTCGAATCAATAAACGTTAAGGAGAAAACATGGTTACTTTAAATGCATTAGAGAGTGAATTAGAAACAGATCGACTAATAGACAATGTAACTCACCAACATGCATTCACTCTGGTAGGCAATGGGCTACAGAAAATGATGGGTGCCTATTCAAAAGAAGACGAACCCAAGCTAGATTTTGCCTTTGGCATCCACATGACACAATATCATTGCGAGCTGCACAAGTATCAAGTCATTATGAAATTTCAGTTCGATTTTAGCGAAGCCACATGCGATGGTGAACAATTAGACCTTTCAGACATCAGATCACAAGAGGTACCCATTGATGCTTACGCTCAACTTAGAAAGAAGCATAAAAATGCTACATTTTTTTTGTGCAATGCTAATGACCATGAAGATAAAGATGCATTGAGTCAACTTGTCAAAGAGTTTTCTATACCTCAGTTAGGTAGCCAAACGGTTCAAGAATTTCATGGCCATTTATTTTTTGGTATTCGCGTTCCATTCACGAAAGAAGAGGAAGAAAAGCCACACTTTTTTCCATGGGAGGCTCAACGTTGTAAACCGGTGATAAAAAATATTCGCGTTGTTTGCGAACGCGTTGTTCTCTACCGTCCTTTTGATCACGTCAACGTTTTACCGCGATACGCTCTGTATTATTTGTTTGGTGAAGGCAATGAAGCGTTTATGACGCACTTGCAAACGGCGCAGGTGAGCACTAGCCCATTCGAGCCTAAACGATATGGCCCAGATTACGACGATGTCATTGAACTTAAAGAAGCCCCAAAACGACTAGAAGGAGGAGATTATGTCCCTGTGATAGGGTCTGCGCTTTTGAAAGCCGGCATTGTGGTTTCGGTACCCTGTTTGCCGTTAGAACATACGCCAACAACCGACAAATCTCCTTGCTACCCTGCCCCAGATTGCTGGCAAAAGCCCGAGCCTATTACGGTTATGTATCGTGGTATTGGTCCGGCCTTCGAAGTACAGCCGAGGCATTTGTATTTATCGGTATCGGTGGTTTGTAACAGCCCTGGCTGCAACCCGTACCCTCTTGAGCGCAATATATGGACAGTCATGCCACAACGCTACTGGGTAAACTAAAACAACTATAAAAAAGAGTCTAAAGATGAGCGATTCCTTTTTGCAAGACAACGGCAACGAAGAACTCTGGCGAACGATATTCCAAGATGGTCACCCAGATTTAACTAAACAGCAGTGGATCCATCGTTTAATGCCCACTAAACCCAGATGCCGATTATGTTTTTCCCCATTTGCAGGCTTTGGGGGGTGGTGGCAAAAAACCTTTCGGCACCGTGCCCCTAGCAGTCGTAATCCAAATTATTGTGCAGCCTGCGATGAATTTTTAAATAAGTTTCCCGGCGGCGCTGATGTTGATTTATCGCTTTTGTTTATTGACATTCGTCATTCAACCGAATTTGCCACTCACGCCAGTCCCGCTGAAGTCAATAATCGCGTCAACGCATTTTTAGATCAAGCAACACAGGCCATAACCGATCACGATGGTTTCATTATGGCCTTTTATGGTGATTGCATTGTGGCGGTTTGGCCGCCCGGGTTTTGCGGCCAGAATCATGCAGCTAAGGCTGTAGAGTGCGCGGCCGAACTTACTAAACACTTTTCAAAGCACCATGATATTCCCGTGGGTGTAGGCGTACATACCGGAAGCGTATTTATGGCAACAGTTCAAGCGGCAAAGGGCTTGTTTAGAGATGTCTCTATTTTTGGTTCTGAAGTTATACTTGCTGCAAGGTTAGCGGCGGAGGCAAACGCCTATCAAGCTCTCATCAGTGAAACTTGTTTACAACGAAGTAATCAACACCATATTGCCGAAAACAATGGCGCTTTAACTTTGAAGGGGTTCGATGCACCGATTCAAACGTTTCGGATAGGTACTTAAACGTTGAATTGCTTTTATTCTTGATTCGCTATGCGCGTTAGCCTGTCGATGTTTAGCAACGAAAACTGCCCTTTGTTGTAATGAACATAGTCTTCTTGAATAAGCTTACGCAGATGGCGGTTCACATTTTCTCGCGCGAGACCTGATAAATCGCCTAAATCTCCTTGAGTAAGGTGCTGTTGAATAACGACGGTATCGCCTTCATTTTTACCCCATAAATCGGCCATTTTTAATAAACAACGCGCTATACGGGTATCCGCGCTAGTTAAAGCCCGTGTTTCAAACATGGTCGATGCATTGCGTACTCGGCCACACAATACTTTTACTAGCTGCCACAGTGCTTCAGGAGAATCTGAAAACACTTGGTGTATGCGCGACCTTGATATTTCTAAAGACACCACATCGGTTTTTGCATAAGCATCGGCACTTCTAGGCTCACCATCAAACACGGCTATTTCACCAAGCACGTCTCCTTGGGTGAGGTGATTTAAAATAGATTTTCGGCCGGTTTGAGACATTAAACTTATTTCGATGATCCCTGCTTCGATAATCAATAAGCGGTCGCCCGGATCGCCGCGTTGAAATATCAACGACCCGGCTTTGTATTTTCGTTGTTGGCTAGCTTGTTCCATTGCCAGATGCAGCTCTTCAGATAGAGGCTTAAATAGATCGTGCTGTCTAAGAATTGACATGCTGCTTTCCCAACTTTAAATACCGGTTAAAGTATGGCTTAAGCAACTTTTTTTTCCAAGTGGTCGCCGAGTGAAGCTCAATTGCTGCACTCGGCTTGCACTAAATTACCAATTTGTTGCAGCGGCTTTACCTTTATTGCCTGGTTCACCTACCGTGCCGGTGCTGTTGCCACCTAACCCAGGCTCCCCGAACGATAATGTATTATCAGAGAGAACAGGCACAATACCATCGTTCAGATTAGTGTCATAAATGGCATAGCTGTAACCCCCTTCGCCGCCATGGCCGTTTACCCCTCCAAAGCCGCCATTGCCGCCATTGCCACTACGGATATCATTCCCTGTCAATAATGGCGACATTTGTGAGCCGACGAGCACACCATAAGAAGGACCACCGCCGCCGGCACCGCCGCGCCCACCATTACCGCCTGCTTGACCAGCACCGCCATTCTTTCCATTTTTGGCACACCAACCTGTACAGTTACCTTTTGCACCGGCACCGCCTTTGCCACCGTCTCCGCCTAACTGCCCTCTAGAGCCAGAACCACCGTAACCACCATTCGAACTAATAATGGTGTTGTCGGTCAGCTGTACGTCTTCAATTCTATTGAGTAAAACCCCGATAGAAGCACATCCACCTACGCCCCAACGACCACCCGCGCCTCCTTGGCCGCCGCCGCCGCCACCGCCGCCACCGCCACCATTATTAGGCCAAGCATTGTCTCCACCGTCCCCCCCATTACCGCCGTAACCATCATAACCATAACTCCCCCAAAACCCATTACCACATCTAAATACTACCGCTGGTCGCGTACTCAAGGGGGTAATTAATTCAGCAATATAGCCGGATCCGTTTCCGCTCCTACCAGGAGCACCGCTTTTGCCCGCATTCTTATTGGTTCGTCCTTCGCCTGATTTGCCTGAGCTATTGTTGTCACCACCTTTTCCACCGTCGTAATCTAAAGTCCCGCGCCCATCTCCGCCAGAGCCACCACTCGTTCCGCTGGCATTCTTACCATTTGCACCGTCTGGTGCCGGTGAAGAAAATACAACCTCGTATGAAAGTGCATTACCGCCCGCACCCGAAGAAATTTCATTACGCTCCAGCCGTAACTTGCTTAAGTAACCCACACGAACGCCATAACTGGATTGTGGGTTGCTTGTGATTTTCGCTGCAACATCGCCGGCAATTAACTGGTTATCGGCAATAGTTAGCATCGAGTTGCCTCCTGTCACACTGATAACCGACACCGCAACTCCTGGTTCTTTTGCATCTTGTGCAAGTACATTAAAGCCACTAAACCAAGCAGGTTGATCAACGTCGGTAAAAGTAAAGCCATCCTCTACGGTATCAACCAACGTGGAATTTGTTACATCCCGATGCCAATATTCATCGTAGCCACCGTAAAGGCTGGTGCCTGTTGGCACTGTTAGCCATTCTGTTTGTGATCGCTCATCAACTGGGGAGCAAGTGTCACTTTTTTCAGAATAAATGCCGTTGTTGGCTTTATTTTTTACGTAGATATCTTGCTGCGCTTTGGTAACGGAACAAAGCGCTTTGGTGATGGATGCAAAAGGCGCTTCGCGCGTACCTACGCCTTCTGTATCGGAACCTAAATCACCGTCCACATAGTAAGCGGCGGCCGTGTTTTCCAGTACATTGACGGCGATGCTTTCAGGCTGGCTATCATCTTCCCCATCGTTAACAATTAAGTTCAGCTTTAAGGTACTCACTTCACTAGGTGCCGAAAAGCTAACTGTTTCACCGGTGAGAAAACCCGCCCCATTAGTGACGTCTGGCCCGCTTACTTGTTCCCAACGATAAGTTAACTCATCTTCATCCGCATCGTGGCTTTCCTCTGCATTTAACGTCACCTTAAAATTAGCGTTTACAACTTCAGGCGCTTGCACTACTGCAATCGGTGGCGAATTTTTAACTACGGGCGGCTCCACTTTTTCATCTGGATTACAACCCGCTAGTAGGGTCAGCCAAATGGGAATGGCCATTATTTTTACATGTGTTTTTTTCATGTCAGTTCTCCTATTTTTATTATTAATAACTATTCGACCCAATAATTAATGACTTCAAATTGTTGACCCGAAATGTGGTCATCGACTAAATACGTCATTAACCCCCATCGATAATCCTTATCGGCAAATCCTTCACTGGGTAGGTTGGCAACCGCGCCAACATAACTAGATTCTTCGCCATGAGTTACTTGCAATGATGATTCAACAGAGGAGCCTACTGAGAAGCCTGCCAATACCACACCAAATGTGGCTTGTGCTTCAAATTCCACTTGTGCTCCGACACTCGTGCCGGTTCCATTTTCTTCGACGATGTTTATTTCTAAACTGGTGCTACCTCCGCCTTCACCTACGGCGGCCGGACCAGTTGCGTATGCCCAGCGAGTTATTTCTTGTTCATCGCTTTTGATTAAGCTGTAACGGTTGAGCAGGCTGTCTTTGAGAGATGCCGTGGGATAACTGCTCGGGTCACCTGCTTTATGATTAAACACATCGGTGCCAATCTTAGGACCGCCATGTTCAACATTGGCATTATAAAAATCGCGTGATACTTGTAAGGTCACGGGTGCTCGTGGCATAGACACTACAATCTTTTCACCCATTAGGTTTTCATCTGGGTGCGAGGTAATGGTGTAGGTATAAATATCGAATGGAATCGTAGAAAACACGACCGTATCTTCAATGCTACCGGTGGTGTACTCCACCGTTTCGCTGTAAGTGTATGATGAAGAATGCTTAAGACTGGCGGTTGCAGTTACCTTAACTTTGGATTCAACTTCTGATAATCGTAATGCGGTAATGGGGTCACTGAATTCAACATTTACCCCTATAAACACCCCTGCACTGATCGACAGTGAATCTTCAAATTCCACTTGCTGGCTTTGGGTTGATCCATAGCTGGTTCTACAGGCATCTAGGTTTTGCCCTTGGCTTGAATAGCAGGGAGCGGCTGCAAGTGCTGCTAAAATAACAGGCTCGGTAAAGACAACCTTATGTTCACCGGCATCGAATGCAATTGAAAGCCCGTCATGGTTTACATTAATCGCAAGTAAATCGGGTCGGTAGGGGGTTTCGTCGGTTACGGGTGTGATTGGAATATTTTTAAGCAATCGCCACTCGCCGTCTATGGCTCCAATATTTGGTTTTGGATCACCCATGCCCCAAATTTGCATTTCATTAGTACTGTGTGAAATAAACACAACGTCTTGGCGTTTATTGGCGGTCATGTCGGCTACAATAATATCACTCGTTTCGTAGGCAAACTCCCCCGTAAAGCCTTCGTTATTACCATACAATTGCGCTAAAGGCAGTTTGGCAATGTCGCTACTAACGTCTCTTAAATAACTGAACGCTGGCGCGTTGGAAAAATCATCATATAAATATTCATTGGCTTGAATTTCTGATATTCCGTCACCGTCAATATCGCCCGCATTTAAATGCACATACCTCAAATTGCCTTTAACGCTTTTATTACAACCACCGTGAATGGTTTCGGTTTCTTCTAGTGCGCCTAACTCTGAAAAATCATTTGCTGCATCATCGTATGCCAACAGTAATGTGGAGTATTCACAGGAATTATCGGGGTCAAAATGCGTGAGACCGGCCAATACAATCTCATCAATATTATCGTTGTCGATATCGGCTAAAACTATATTACCCACCACCGCCGTTCGGTTGAGTGTTGTTGAATGCAGTAATCCGCTGTTTACTATTTCAAAGTTATGTTGCTGGTCATCAAACAAATAGAAGTTACTGATGCCACTATCACCAGAGAGCTGAAAAGACTCATTCACAATAACCCCCAGTTCAATTGAGGCATCGTAGTCTATATTGCCGCTTGATAACGTAACTTGAATTTCGCTACCTGGAAAGTCTGCCTCTATGTCTAATTGCGTGGTCGATAACGAAAGCAGACCTTGAGTATTGTCTAACAATTGCAGTTTAACTTGTGATCCACTGATCAAAGCGACCCAAACTTCACTGTAGCCATCGCCGTTAATATCCGAAGCACCTGCCGATAAATAGCTGTGCGTTTGGGCACTGACCGTTACCGTTTGGTTTTGAATAAAGCCTGAAGGTTTATCTTCATAAACCATTAATTGCACTGCTTGATTTTCTTGCTGGTGTACAACAATAAGCTCTTGTAAACCGTCGGCATCGATATCGGCGGCAACGGAATGGCGTTTAGATTCGGGCGTGTCTCCTACTGAAGATGCCCAAGGGGTTTGTGCTTGTGAAGGGGCAAATAAAACATCAGTGGTAAAGCTTGCATCGTTGTTGCGATCAAACTCCATCAAAGTTAACTGACTATCAAACCCACTGCTTGCAGCAAGTGGCCAGCCAATTAATACAAGTTCATCAAACTTCTCTAGGGATTCGTTCGCGCCTAAAGGAAGGTAATTTTCAGGGAGCGGGTTACCTTCATCGTCTTGCCTGTCCGTTACCGTGGTATCTACGCCTAAATTTGTTAACGTTTGGTCAACGCTGTCTTCAACGGCCGCTTCTTGATCGCTAGGCGGCTCTGCACAAGCCACCATAATAAAGACCAAAATGGCCAACAATAGAAATGAAATATAACGATTGCTCGGATAAATAGGCATGATAAGTCCCCTGTGTTTGTTGTTGGTTTACAGTGGGATCAATACAGCCGCAAAGCATTGCGCTTGATCTAGGTTTAATAGACATCATCAAGAACAAGCTGCGGTGACGCAGTGACGATCGTCACTTAGGCGTTAAAAAAGTACATATTTAACCATTTGAATGGTATTTTTGAGTACGATGCACAAGCAGATACTGTTACAGTATTAAAAAACAATAAAAGCCAAACTATGTTTATTTTATACAAATACCTCATTACCGCGGCACTGGTGGTTCTTATTTCTGAAGTTGCAAAACGCAGTGCTAATTTGGGCGCGTTGATTGCATCGTTGCCGATTGTTACTTTACTTGTGCTTATTTGGTTGCATGTGGAAGGTGCAGCGGCCGACAAAATTACTAAGCATGCGTTTTATACCTTTTGGTACGTTATCCCAACCTTGCCTATGTTTTTGGTGTTTCCGTTGGCGTATCGCAAGTTTGGGTTTTGGTTAAGTTTAGTCTTCGTATGTATATTAACTGTGGTGTTGGTTGCGCTATGGTCAAAATTGGTTAGTTATTTTGGCATTAAATTATTTTAATGCGGCGTTAATCACATAAACGGCGGCAATATTTGCTCAGGGCTTATTAATACGCCTATTCTAAGGCTTCACAATAACAACTCAGGGGTGTTCCATGTCTAAAACTATTGTTATTTGCTCAGACGGTACCTGGAATAAACCAGAGGAAGACCTCGAAAAAGATATTCCAACCAACGTATTAAAACTGTCTCGGGCTATTGCCCCCAAAAATAAAAACAATGAGAAGCAAGTCGTCTTTTACGATTGGGGTATAGGCACCTACCACGATAAAGCCAGCGGCGGTGCTTTTGGTGCGGGCTTAGAAAAGAACGTGATGGATTGCTATCGCTTTATTGTTCAAAACTATGAGAAAAACGATAAAATTTTTCTGTTTGGGTTTAGCCGTGGTGCATACACGGTGCGTAGCCTGTGCGGGCTTATCAATACCTGCCATATTCTAAAAAGCGAGCACGGTAACCAAGTCAATGCGGCGTTTGATCTTTATAAAAACCCTAAGCACTCTCCAAACAGCGCTAAAGCTAAAAAATTTCGCTCAAGCTTTGCCGTTGCGGGTAAACCTAAAATAGATTTTATTGGCGCATGGGATACCGTCGGCGCTATGGGCATTCCTTTCACTTTGTTTGGCTTACTTAAAAAGAAGCATGTTTTTTACGATAATAAAATGGGCAGCAATATAAAGGTGGCACGCCATGCATTGGCATTAGATGAGCAGCGCGATGATTTTGCCCCAACGCTTTGGCAACCCCGCCCTAGTGTCGATTTAAAACAAGTTTGGTTTTGCGGTTCACATTCTGATATTGGCGGCGGTAATCCACCCAGCAAGGGGAGTTTGCAGTCTGATTTCGCACTGATGTGGATGGTAAGCGAAGCTGAAAAATTTGGTTTAACGGTAAAGCCACATATAAAAGTGCCTAAGAAATCCCTCAATGTTACCACTAAACTTAATAACTCTTTTAAAGGGTTAATTGTCATGCTGGGGAAAAAAGTTAGGGACATACCCGACCCTAAAGAGATCCCTACTTTTGTACATCAAAGTGTGCTCGATAGAATGGCAAAGTCGAAATACCATGCCAAACCTTTAAAGGCATTTTCGGCGAATAGTGAAAAGCCATTACCGGTTGAGCCTTATTAAAGGGTAAAAAAAAGCCCGCAACATGCGGGCGTTGACATTGTAAAACTTACGAGCCTGAAACGGCTAAATCTGCAAAGCGGATGCTGGCCATTAGGCTGGATCTCTGCCAGTTCCAATGTTGAGTGTCTCCTATGCAGGTAATGCGTTTCAGCATGTCATAGAAGTTACCCGCAATGGTGATCCCTCTTACAGGCTGTAATCGTTCACCGTCTTTGCAAAGATAACCCGACGCACCAAAACTAAAATCACCAGAAATGGCATTCGCACCACTGTGAGTACCCGAGAGCTCGGTGATATATAGGTATTCACCTTGCTCAAGCTCGCTTTTGTTGGCATCACCCGCGCCAACCACCAACTGGTGCGCACCCACCGATAAGGCCGATTTAGGGTTCCGGCTAGCATGACCAGTGCTTTCTATTCCAAAATAATGTGCCGTAGCACTGTTGTGCAGTAGTGTCGATAAAGACCCTTGGGAAATAATGGAAACATCTCGGCAAGCGACCCCTTCAACATCAAATAACTGGTATCCAAACCCGTCAGTGTTGGTTGGACTGTCTATTAAACTTAACCGTTCATCGGCCACCGTTTTGCCCAATTTCTCTCGCCAAGGGTTCAAGCCATCTTTAGCCGATTTACCAGACAGCGCCATCGTAAACACGTCAAAAATATCGGCCTGTTGGTTAGGGTCAAAGATCACATCGTAGTGCTTTGTCGGTACAGGGGTTCCTTTCAACAGCGCCATGCAGTCTTCCCAGGTTGGCTCAACAATGCTTTCAACATTGAGCTCAGTAAACTGCCTGCTTGCTTGCCCAATACCCGACATGGCGTTTTTGTCACCGTCAGCCGCTAGTGCATAGGCGTAAGCAACGGCTGAACTGGCTTTACTTTGTGCGCTTAAACCCGCGGTTGAATAAACTGAACGTGTACTGGTGCTGTGCGTTACGCCATTGTATGGCACGCTTTGAATTTTATCTTTTTTCAATAGCTGAGCTTCTAAGGCTAAAGCAAATTCAATTTTTTCTTCAATACTGGTGGTATCTTTTGGCGCTAATACGGCATCGTCGGTAACCAATTGCGCTTGATTACCTAACAAAGATTCATCGGCATTAATTTCGCTGTAGCTGGCATTCGTCAATGCCTGGTTAACTAGCTGAGTTATAGCCTCTTCATCGGTGGCTTCACTGTAGGCAATGCCCACCTTTTGATCTTTTATCACTCTTAAGCCTAATATTTGGCTAGAGCGAACGGCATGTTCTTCTAGTGCACCGGCATTTGCTTTTAACGACACCGATTCTCCACCATCAACAATAAGATCACCCGATGCACCGGCTGCACTCACTTGATCGAGCACTTTTTGAATATCTGAATGTTGCATTAGGCGTTCCCCCCTACCAAAATATCATCCACTTTTAATGCCGGTTGCCCTACGGTAGTTGGTACAGCACCACTTATTGATCCACACATGCCACAAGCCAGCTTAAAATCATCCGATACCATCGAAATCTCTTTTAATACCTGTGGTCCAGTACTAATTAATGTGGCCGCTTTTACAGGGTACTGAATTTTTCCATCTTCTACGTAGTAACCTTCGGTTACTGCAAAATTAAACTCCCCTGTGCCCGGTTGAACAGAACCACCGCCCATGCGTTTTGCGTAAATACCCTTTTCGATACTGCTAATCATGTCATCGAAAGAATCGGTACCCGGCTCAATAAACGTGTTACGCATGCGTGAAGTGGGTGCAAATTTATAAGATTCGCGACGCCCAGAGCCAGAGCGTGCAAGCCCTGTTTTTAAGCTGCCTTGACGATCGGCTAAAAAGTTTACCAGCTGCCCATCTTTGATCAGCTGTGTCTTTTGCGTAGCCATGCCTTCGTCATCAATATTAATGCTGCCCCATTCATTGGCCATGGTGCCATCGTCTACTGCGTTTACGACGGGATTCGCGATCATTTCACCTAACTGATCATGAAAAACAGATGCCTTTTTCGCAACCGACGTGGTTTCTAATAAATGTCCACAGGCTTCATGAAAAATTACGCCGCCAAAACCATTACCAATCACAACGGGCATGCGCCCTGAAGGGCAGGCTTTTGCACCTAAGTTAACCATGGCCATACGAGCGGCTTCTTCGCCCATGGCTTTAGCATTTAATCGGTTTTCGAGTTCCCAGCCCAATAAACCGCCATCGTCGTCGTAGCCAGTGGCTTGTTCGTCACCGTTAGTCGCTACGGCCGTCGTTCTTGCGCGAATGTAGTGGCGAGTATCTTGTGCGTGTAGACCTTCGCTGTTAAAAATTTCAATGGCCTGTTCGCGTTGCCCTACCGAGCCTGACACTTGCTCAATGGCGCTGTTTGCTTTCCGAGCTGCATCATCAGCGGCTAACAAGTACTCTATTTTGCTGGCCACTTGGTGATCGTGTGAGAGTACTTTTGTGGCTGGGTGAATGTTTGCGTATTGAGCGTATTTGAAGGCTTTTAAAGTAACGGTTGGGTCTCGGCGATCTTTGGCCGCTAAGTCACTTACAATACGCTTTAATTCGTTTACATCGGCTTTGTTGGTGTACCCATAAAGCACTTTAAAACCAAAAACCAACCGAACACCAATGCCGAAGTCGATGCCGGAATTAATGTCTTTTACCTTACCGGTAAGCGTTTCTACGGTGCTTCTAATTTGGCGCTCTATAAATAACTCGGCAAAATCAGCGCCCATGGCCAGCGCGTGATCAATAACCGATTGAGCATGTGAGGGGTTAAACATTTAGCCGTATCCTTATACTTATTCTAAAGCATTAACATAAGGCCGCTACTACTAAAACACAAGCTGACGAAAGTCCTTTTGTTTTTTACTAACTAAATATCTGTTTAGTGTGATTTGAATTAAATTGAATGTTTCAATCTTTCATTTAAGAAATGTGTACAACACATACCATAATTTTTTTAGACGCAGGTCACGAATTTAAGCCAAAACAGGCAAATTATGTCGATTTTGTTAACTTAGGGTTACAAAGGCAATAATAAATATTTTTCAAAAAGTTAGAGCCTCACCTTAAAAACAGGCTACATTTTAGATCCTTTTTGATTGTGCTGTTCAAACAAGGTAAACGCTTGTAGGTCAGTAGCTTTCAATTTTATTGGCCGTCGTTACAAGCATAATTTTTCAAACGAATAGTAGAGAAAATTATGCAAAAAATAATAAAAAAGACCACAATTCTCGCTGGCGTAACCTGCGCAGTAGCTTTAAGTTCAGGTGCATTTGCTAATAATGTGCCACCGAATGTATCCACTTTCTTAGATGATTTTTGGAGCGATAACAGCCTCCACCCGTTTGAATGCCGATTTACATTTGGCGCATCACCATTTTATATGCCACGGTGCATGCAAGCCTCCAACGTAATGGAGTATTTAGAAGATTTACAAGAAATTGCAGATAATAACCTTGGCACGCGTGCCGCAGGGTTAGATGGGTATACTGAATCGGTAGATTACGTTGCACATAAACTCAGAAAAATGGGCTACAAAGTCACCTACGACTCTTTTGATTTTAACGCTTTTTATGAGCTGGGAGACGGCCAATTGTCGTCTTTAGCGCCAGTACCCACTAGCTATGAATGGGATGTCGATTTTACCTATATGTCACAAACTGAAGCCGGTAATGTCACCGCGATGGTCGAAGCCGTAGACTTAGATCTCGGGCTGGGCAATGCTTCTACCAGTGGCTGTGAACCCGAAGATTTCGCTGGGTTTACCGCGGGAAATATCGCCCTAGTTCAACGTGGCGCATGTGCCTTCAGTGTTAAAGCCGAAAACGCTGCCGCCGCCGGTGCCGTTGGAGCGATAGTCTTTAACCAAGGTAACTCTGAAGACCGTACTGGATTAATTCGCGGTACCTTAGGGTCAGAATATGCTGGCGGTATCCCAGTATTTTTCGCAACCTATGACAATGGCGTTGCATGGGCCAGTGAACCAACACAAACGCTTTCTATGATGGCCGATGTTTTACGTGAAGTTCGATCAGTAGACAACGTTATTGCGGAAACGCGCTGGGGCGATCCAGATAACATCGTGATGCTAGGCGCACACCTAGACTCTGTTTTCGAAGGTGCAGGCATTAATGACAACGGAACAGGCAGTGCCGCCGTTTTAGAAATGGCTAACCTGCTAAAACGTGCTCGCATTAAGAACAAAGTACGCTTTGCATGGTGGGGAGCAGAAGAAGCCGGTTTAGTGGGCTCTACCGATTACGTTCAACGCTTAAGCCCTGAAGAATTAGCTAAAATTAAAGTTTACCTAAACTTCGACATGATCGGCTCACCAAACTACTTCTATGGTTTATACGATGGTGACGGCTCAGAATTTGATCTACAAGGTCCGCCGGGATCAGCAGCTACTGAAGGTATGTTCGAGCGTTATTTCAACTTACGAGCTGAGCCATTCGAAGGCAGTGAGATATCATTCCGATCAGATTACGCTGAGTTCTTCTTACAAGGTGTTGCTTTTGGTGGATTATTCACTGGTGCCGAGGGCATAAAATCAGCAGAACAAGCCGCACTTTACGGCGGCTTTGCCGATGTTGCCTTTGATGAATGCTACCATGCCGACTGCGATGATATTAACAATGTCAATGAGCGGGCACTGGAAGTGAATGCCGATGCCATAGCTTATGTGACCAGCGTTTTCGCCAACACAACGAAAGCCATTGATGATGAAATAGCTGCAGCCGAAGCACCTGCGCCTACCATCCAAATGCTACGTTCGGTTCAGCAAAACCAACAATACGATATTACTCACTGGGGTAAATATTGGATTAAATAGTCGCACCTTATGAAAGGCCGCTCTTTATTGAGCGGCCTAATTTGACTAACATAGCATCACCGCTTTAAAGAGTATGAAATGCTATGTCGACCATGAACGCTACTTGCGCCAAATGCAATGCAACCAACCGCCTGCCAGAGAATCGATTATCCGATAACCCTAAGTGTGGCAAATGCAAAGCACCGGTTTTCAACGCAAAGCCAATCACCTTAACCAGCACGAACTTAGCCGCTGTCTTAAACCACAACGACCAACCTGTTTTAGTAGATTGCTGGGCATCTTGGTGCGGACCGTGCAAAAACTTTGCGCCGATATTTGAGCAGGCTACTAAAGAACTCGAACCTAAACTTAGATTCGCTAAGTTAGACACCGAGCGCAACCAAACCACGGCTGCTCGCTGGAAAATCCAATCGATTCCCACCTTAATTTTATTTAGGCAAGGCAAAGAAGTTGCTCGATTGAGTGGCGCACTGCCATTAAACCAACTCAAAAGCTGGTTAACTCAACAAGGTGTTTAACGCGCTAGGCGGCCACTATGCTCACCGTACTGCCTTGATCTGAAGGTGTCACATCTATTCGCTGTGACATCTGCTCTTTTAATTCACTGACGTGCGAAATAATACCAATAGTGCGGCCGCTCTTACGTAAGTCGACTAGTGTTTGGATGGCTAAATCGAGCGATTCCATATCGAGCGATCCGAATCCTTCATCTATAAACAATGTCTCAAGCTTTATGCCACCAGAATAACTTTGCACCACATCTGAAAGCCCCAATGCGAGCGACAAAGCCGCCATAAAAGACTCGCCACCTGAAAGAGTATTCGCTGGGCGGCGCGCTCCTGAATAGGCGTCTTCTATTTCAAGCTCTAACCCCGATGTTTTATTGCCCTTACTGCGATCTAGCTTACGGGTTAGCCTGTACCGCCCTTTGCTCATTAACAATAATCGTTGACTGGCCTCGGCAAGCACATCATCTAATAACACCCCTAATACGTAACGCTGTAAGCTCACTCGGTTGCCTGTTTGCCCACTAGCAACATCGGCTAAGGTGCCCACAACTTTATATTGGGCTTCTATAGCATCTACTTCGCTTTGAATGGCCTTGAGTTTATCAGCGACGCGTTTGAGAGACTCATATTGATTCGCCAACTGATTATACAATTCACTGGCTTTATCATAAGCTTGCTTTTGCTCGTCAACTTGATGTTTGAATTGCTCTACATTGGCCTCTGGCGATTCTTTTAATTCTGTTTCAATATAGCTGAGCTGGGCTTTGGTATCGGCCACTTTGGCTTTATGTTGGTCAACTATATTCTGCTGTTGCTGAATTTTTTGTTCACTCCAACAAAACTCTTCAAACTGTGCTTCGCTGGCAAATCCACTGCTTTGGATTGCTTGCTGCCATGCTAAACGCTCTTTTTCTGCGAGCTTAGTTAATTCGCTTAATCGGTTAGTTATATCGGACAACAAAGATTGTTGTGCCGACAACTGTTGAGCAATTTCCTGCTGTTGCTCAGTGGCTTGCTGATGCTGCTGCGCTATGGAGTCTATTTCTTCTTGCAGATGGTCTATTTTTTGGTCAACCGCTTTGGCTTGTCTATATTCGGCTGGAATTTCACTTTCTTTTTCTTGAATTCTGGCGGCTAGCGTAGAGCACTCAACCTTGTTTTGATCGCGAGTGGCCGTTAGCTCTGTAATTTGCTGTGAGAATTGCTCAACTTTTTGACTGAGCGCTTGTTGTTGTTTTTCCAGTTCAATTTGATTTTTTTCCAACTGTTCTAATTCTTTTAACGCAGCTTTACAACGTTGCCACTGCGCTCTAAACCATTCGATAGACTCCCCACTTTGTTCTCCGAGCTCCTGATTTAATTCATTGATTCGATTGATGAGTTCACCACGCTGAAACTCAAGTGTCGTTATTTGAGCCTGCAAATCGCTGACTTGTTTTTGGCTGCTATTCAAAACACTCCGCGCAGAATCGACCTGTTCTTTGCTCGCATAGTCATCGGCACCCTGATTAGCAGGGTTAGGATGTTCTAGACTGCCACACACCATACAGGGTTCACCCATATTCAATTGCCTTGCCAGTTCTGCCGCTTGACCTTGATGCCAACTAAGCTCAGCCTGTTGAAGCGCTATTAGGAGCTGTTTCTGTTGTTGGTCTTTCAGGGCAAAACTCTCTTTGCTTTTGCTAATAGTTTCATCAAGCGAAACTATATTTTGTGCCGCCTCCTCTACTTTGGCTTTTATACGCCCTAGGTATTCGAAACGGTTAAACTCAACTTCTAATGCTGGCTTCTCGAACAGTTTCTTCGTGTTGTCGTTTAAAGCTGTGGCGTTGGCTTTAATTGATGCTTCTGTTTGCGTTAGTTTAGCTTGCACGCTGAACATAGATTGTTCAAAGTTTGCCGACTTTTCTTCAAGCTGTTTAAGCTGAGTTTTATTTTCAATGAGCCCAGCTAACAACTGCTTCTTGCGTTGCCATTCTTTAAGGTTGTGTTTCTTATCGTCTATGCTTTTCCATAAAGGCTCTAACGCTTTTAATTGTTCTAAATTATTTTCGCGCTGAGCTTTGAGCTTCTCAACCTTTTGCTGAATATTTTCTTGTTGCGCCGTTTCTTGCTTTAAACGCACGACTGAGTGCTGCATTTGAACCTGCATTGGTTTAATTTTATTTGCACGTTCTACTAACTCCAGCGACTTTATCTGGGTATCTATTGTCACCTGATCTTTTTCGAGAGTCTGGAGCGTTGCTGCTAAGCTTGCTTTCTTTTGAATTTTTTTCTCTATTTCTTGCGCGACTTGAAACTCTTGTTCAGCTTTCTTAAGTTTGTTTTGTGTGCTCGCAAGGTTACTCTTTGCTTGTTTAAACTCTGGCTCTACCGCTAGAAGCTGCTCATTTAGAGCACTGCTATCATCAAGGTTAACCGAATCTAATAAACCAAAAACCTTGTCATTCAGTGCCTTTCGGTTATTTCGTAAATCAGCCGACTTTAGTTTCAGCCGTTCTTCTATTTGTTTAAATATATGGGTCTGAAACAGCTGGCTGAAAATCGTTTCACGTTGGTCTGAATCGGCTAATAGAAGTTTGCGAAACTGACCTTGAGGTAACACCATGACTTGCCGGAACTGTTCACTCGATAGCCCTGTTAAGTCACTGACCCATTCATTAACTTCTTTCACCCCTTTCAGCGGCAAAAGCTCTACGTTTTGATCGCTTTCGCTAAATGAAACCGATTCAAAGCTACTGGCATTTTTGTACCGATACACTAAAGCCGTTGGTCCCTTTACGGTAGTACCCGTACCTTTTTTCTTGGTTAATTCTTGAGCTGGCGTTCTGATCACTCGATAGGCATGTTCGGATAATATAAAATCGAAGGTAACTTCCGTAGGTAAATCGAGTGGGGCTAAATCGCAACGCATCGCAGCGGGTTCGCGTTCTTTGCCGGTACTTTCACCGTACAACGCAAAGCAAATGGCATCTAATAGCGTGCTTTTGCCTGCGCCAGTTGGGCCATTAATTAAAAATAACGGGTTCTCCCCTAATGCTGTAAAGTTCACTACTTGGCGATCAGCAAACGGTCCAAACGCTTGAATCGCTATGGAAATCGGCTTCATGACAGTTCCTTCTGCGAGTGCAAGTCATCTATCAAACCCGTTAACAGGTTTCGTTGGGCTTTTGTCAATGGCTCATCTAAGGTGGCCTGGTAGAAATCTTCAAACAATTCAATTTCTGAGCGCTGAAGCTGAGATTTAGAAAGCTGCTTGGTTTCTTCTAGTGTCACAAGTCCTGTTTTCTCTAGATGAAGGATATTCGGATAAATTGAACGCAGCTTGCCTATGGCATCGATTATCGATTCTTTGTCGGTAATGCGTATAAGCAGATAATCTTCTTTGCGCTCATCGTTGAATCCTTCCTTCAAAAGGTCATCGAACTTACCTTCTAAAATACGTAAGTCTCGTACTGGAGATAAAGGTAGGTGTTCTACATGCAAAGGTTCAGTCTTGCTGAGCGTTATTAGGTTTACGCCTTTGTTTTGATGAATCTCAGAAAAGCTGTACTTCATTAACGAGCCAGAATAACGAATCGTTTCTTTGCCTCGATATTGCGGTGTGTGTAAGTGCCCTAAGGCAACGTAATCAAAAGCTACCATTGGTCGCCAGCTAACGGTATCGGCTCCACCGATTGACAAGGGTCGCTCAGAATCGCTTTCTTCACCACCGCCTACAAAACAATGACTCATTAGCAGATTCGTTTCATGGGGGTTCATTGTTTTGGTGATTTTTTCAACTAAGAAGCTGTGTGCTTCATCAAATGTTTTTACCTCGCATTCGAATGTATTTCGCACATGCTCTGGCTGGCAGTATGGTATACCGTAAACATTTAAAGTTTGATCATTTTTGTGAATTTGTATAGGTGTTTCAATGGCAGAAAGGTCGGTAAGGATGTGCAGCCCTGAAGACTTTAACAAGTCAGCGCCAAATCCCAACCTTTCTGGCCCATCGTGGTTTCCGCTGATGATCACGACCGGTATTTTAAGTTCTAAGCAAATATGGCTAAGTGTTCGGTGCAAAAGCACAACGGCATCGGCTGGAGGTACCGAACGGTCGTATATATCACCAGCGATCAGTACTGCATCAATAGACTCACGGACAAGAATGTCAATGAGCTGATCCAAACACTCTTGTTGCTCGACGAGTAAATTATGGTTATGGAATTGTCGACCAATATGCCAATCGGATGTGTGCAGTATGCGCATGTCATTCTTTGCCTAAACTTTGAATCAGGCATTGTACCGAAGTTATTTGAAAAGGTCAGTGATGCTAGCTTTCCAGTTTATTCGCCCACTCCAAAAGCTCGGCATCAAAGCTTTTACCGTGATCTTGCAAAAACGATAAAAATCGTTTGGGGGTTTTGGTCACTATGTTATCGGGGTTAAAACCCACCTTTTCTATAATAGCTTCCGCTTGATCAAACTTGCCCACGTCATAGCTGATATGAGCATCACTGCTGACACTGATCTTCCAATCATGGTTGGCGACAGTTTCAAGAAGCCTTTTACATATAGGCTCGGAACCCTTCCTCGAAAGCAAAAATGAACTGTTGTTGATTTCCAATAGAACATTATTGTCTTTAGCCGCTCGAACAACTTCATCTTGGTTGATCGGGTAATTGGGGTTGCCTGGGTGGCCTATTATCTGAACTACACCACTTTTTATGGCTCTTATCATCGCAGCGGTATTGTCTTTTATACTGCCCGGCGTAAAAACGGGCTCATGAAAACTCGCAATAGCGAAATCTAGAAATGGCAGCATGCCATCGGGCAGATCGACATAACGATGCCCCGAGCCTTGAAAGGGTTGAGATAAAATATTGGCCTCTATCCCTCGAAGAATACCAATATTATCGACTAATCGCGGCCAAACCTTCATGTTTCCAAAATGCCACATGTGGGGAGAGTCGGGCATTTCTGGGCCATGATCGGTAATGGATAAAAGCGACAGCCCTACGTCTTTAGCGCTGGCAATATAATCATGCAAAGTGCTGTAGGCGTGAGTACTGGCTACCGTGTGTGAGTGCGTGTCGCAAGCGATGAAATTAATGACAAATACTCCTCTGATGTAAGGATCGTGTTATTAAACACAGCTTTTGCTGGATCAAGAAATATGATGCGGCTGACTTTCCAACTGTACTACCTTCCAACCAATAAGCACTATAAAGCCCAAATACCGATGTTCACCGGTTGAGGTGAATTCAAACTGAAAGGTGCGCTTGAGCTGCACCGAACCGGTAGCCCCTCGGGCAAGCCACAACCGTTTAATGATGAGTGATTCGTCTAACAACTGAATATTGTTTTCATCGCAATACTTTTTTACCTGACGTAACGCAAATGATTTAACACCCTGGCCTTGCCACCAAACAGCCACAACGGTTATTAAAATACTCAACCATAAAATATCGGTAATTGTGATCAAAAAACAACCTTAGTGTTCATTCGCGTAAATCAGCAATGCGACCTACACTTGTCGTATTGCACCTTTTTAAATTTTTGATTCAGTTTAATGTTTCTGTGCCGATATGATAACTGGGCATTCACCCAATAGCCAACCTTCACTCGCAGTAACTTTGGAGTAATTATACATGTTGCAATCGTTAAATATGAAACACTGGTCCGTTCGCTGGCGTACTCAATTTATGGTGCTGTTTCAGGTAGGGCTTACCCTGCTTGGTTTTGCCGCACTGCTTTCAGGGTTAAGTTACATTTCAGATTTAATGGATAACCAAAAAACGATTGTCGACCAACAGCAAGTTACCCTATCTGAACAAAATCAACGCTTCCAAGAGCAACGAGTAGAATTAACCAACCAGCAAAATGCCATTAAAACCCAACAGGCCGCGCTTGACCTTCAAAGCGCCGTGTTGCAAGTCTATCAAGTATACCCGAAATTCCTATTTTGGCGCTTAGCCTCGACGTCATCGCTTTCCAATGATGATATTAAAAATGGTGATGCCGCTGAAAAAGAACTTATTGAGGCCGTAAAAGTAATTCAAGAAGTGGATGAAGAGCTGGGTGAATCTATTGATTTATTTTTACTCGATTTAAGCGATTTCAATGACAGCGTGACCAGAGCCATTGAAGCGTTTAGGAATGAGGAGAATAGATACGGGCGCAGCATTGTTTCTGCAAGCCAAAACCAGGTCATTACGATGACATCGGTATTGGAGGTGTCTATTTACATTGCCAATGAAGTTGTAGAAGAAGCACAGGCCGTGGTCAATGAGAGTTTAGGTGCTTTAGAAACCTCTGTCGCGGCTGTTGAGCAATCTGGCCGTGACATTGCCGACTCTGTGAATCAAGTGGTACAAAGCAATAGAGATACCGTTGCAGAAGTTCAGTCTCGGGAAAGCCAAGTAATGATTATTCTGCTGGTTATTACTGTTTTATCGATTTTGGTTGGGGTATTACTGAGCCGCTCGATTATCAACCCGCTTAATCAATTGCGTGGTAAAATTGAAGCCATTAGCCAACACGCCGATTTAACCATAGTGATGGACGAAAGCCGTCGTGACGACATAGGCATAATATCTCACAGCATCAATAGCATGCTAGAGAGTTTCCGCGACATGGTCGATAGTGTTCGTACAAGCGCCAGTTCCATTGCCTCCGAAACCGACACGCAAACGCACAATAATCAAGAAGTGCGAGATGCCTTAGCCAATCTCAATGTTGAAGTAGATTCCGTTGCTACCGCCATTAACGAGATGACGGCATCTGTCAGCGGTATTAATAGCATCACCTCAAGTGCCGCAAGTGCCGCTAGTGAAGGGAACGCACTGTGTGAGTCCAGTGAACAACAAGTTCAACACAGCAGCGAACAAGTTATGGCTTTAAATGATCAACTCACACAGGCCAGCCGCCGATTGTCTGAGTTAGCCACTAAAACGGAACAAATTTACAGTGTTGTGGATGCAATTCAGGGCATTTCTGAACAGACCAATTTATTGGCTTTGAACGCCGCGATTGAAGCGGCCCGTGCTGGTGAACAAGGTCGCGGTTTTGCCGTAGTGGCCGATGAAGTGAGAACACTGGCGCAACGCACCGACCAAAGTACGGCTGAAATTAAGGTCATGGTTGAGGAGTTCACAAAAGAAGTTCAAACCACTGTCGAGGCCGTCAATAATGCCAGTAGCTCTGCTGAAGCTGCGAGATCGTTTTCAGATTCTGCACGTTCATCTATCGATAGCTTGCACCATTCTATGGTTGATATTCAGCAAATGAACGAACAAATATCTCAATCCACTCAAGAACAAACAGATGCAACCAGTGCAATTGATGCATCGGTTTCAAAAATTTCCATGTTATTAGTCGATATTGCTGATAAGGCCAACTTGACGGCTGAGGCGATGGTTCGCTTAAATCAATCTACCTTGGCTTTAGAAGACCAATCGCAACAATTTAAATCTTAATGGGTTTTTCAGGCTGAATTAAACGCATAAAAAAAGGCATTGAATACAATATTCAATGCCTTCCAATTTTAGCTTGGCAATAGCTTAAAGCGCAGCAATTACCTTAGCTTTAATATCATCTACGCTACCAACTCCTTCAATATAAACATATTTAGGCGCTGATTCAGGGCTTTCTTGTGCCCATTTGCTGTAATAATCGACTAGTGGTTTCGTTTGCTCATGGTATATCTCTAAGCGCTTCTTAACCGTTTCTTCTTTATCATCTTCACGCTGAACAAGTGCTTCACCGGTTTCGTCATCCACACCGTCTTTAGCAGGCGGATTATGCTTTACATGATATACACGGCCAGATGCAGGGTGCACTCGACGACCGCTTAAACGAGCAATAATTTCAGCGTCTGCAACATCGAAGTTAATGACGGCATCGATATCGATACCCTGCGTTTTTAAAGCATCGGCTTGAGGAATCGTACGTGGGAAGCCATCGAACAAGCAACCATTTGCGCAGTCGGCATCTTTGATTCGCTCTTTGATCAGGCCGATGATGATATCGTCAGATACCAAGCCGCCTTGATCCATAATTTCTTTAGCTTGAACGCCTAAAGGTGTACCCGCTTTCACCGCAGCACGCAGCATGTCGCCTGTTGAAATTTGTGGAATATCATACTTTTCACAAATAAACTGAGCTTGTGTACCCTTACCGGCACCCGGTGCTCCGAGCAAAATAATACGCATCAATCACGTACTCCTATAATCACTAATGTTTAGTGTACAAAAAACGCCCTAATTATAGGATGTACACTGACTATAAATTTCGATCCGCTACTCTACCCTTGGATATAGCGATATACAACCATCAATTGGTGAATAGCTGGCTATAACTACAGCATATTTTAGTCGTAGCTAGCCTGTATTACGCATTCCCGCTGATATGCCCGCCATAGTTACCTTTAAAGCTTGCTCTAACTCTGGGCTAAGGTTTGTGGCGTTTCTATCCCGCTTAAGTAGTTCGGCCTGTAAATAATTTAAAGGCGCAGTGTAGGGGCTTCTTACGTCGATCGACTGCTTTAACAGTGGATCCGACTCTAATATGGAAGACTGCCCTTTAATGCTGTTTAGGATTGATTCACAGCGCTTTAAGTCGGCTCTTAATACTTCTCCAAGGCTGCGATTTTCTTCACTCACCAATTGTTGCTCGTAATAGGCCGCTATTGCGGTATCGGCTTTACCAATGACCATTTCTAATAAATCTAGATAGCTGGTAAAAAATGGCCACTGCTCAACCATCTCCTTAAGAACGGCTGGGTGTTCTTTCGACGCGAACTCTAAAGCTTGCGGTGCGCCCAGCCAAGCCGGAAGGTTTAAGCGAACCTGCATCCAAGCAAATACCCATGGAATGGCTCGCAGGCTTTCGATGCCACCGGAAGCTTTGCGCTTCGCAGGCCGACTTCCGAGTGCTAGCTTTCCTAACTCTTGTTCGGGTGTGAGCGATCTAAAATATGGAACAAATCGCTCGTCTTCACGCACGACGGCGCGGTAGCGCTGCAAACTTTCAGATGACATTTGTTCTATTAGCTCACGCCACTCTGGCTTTGGCGCTGCATGAGGGTCTAGTGTTGCTCTTAACGTTGCAGCAACGTAGACCGCCAGCGACCGAATAGCTACTCTCGGTAGGCCGAACTTATAACGAATCATTTCACCTTGTTCGGTCACCCGAATGCGACCAGGAACAGAGCCTGGAGGCTGCGATGCCATGGCCTTTTCAACCGGGCCACCGCCTCGACCGATGGTGCCACCTCGCCCGTGGAAAAGCATAAGCGTGACGTCATTATCTTGTGCCAACTGAACCAATGTTTCTTGGGCTTTATATTGAGCCCACGTTGCAGTTATTTTTCCGGCGTCTTTGGCAGAATCGGAATAACCAATCATGACGGTTTGTTGTTGGTTTATATAATGCCGATACCACTGGTTTTGCCAAAGCTGCGACATAACTTTAGGCGCTCGGTCTAGATCATCGAGCGTTTCGAAAAGCGGAACTATTGGTACATTCCATTCAACACCGCACTCTCGGAGCAACAGCGCAACAGCCAATACATCGGAGGGCTGTTTTGCCATCGAAATTATGTAGTGAGACAGTGTCTCTTTGGGTTGGCGAGCAATTTCAAAACAAGTATCTAGTACCTCACGGGTATCCGCCGAAGGTTGCCACTTACGTGGAACCAGCGGGCGCTTACTGTCGAGTTGCTGCACTAAAAAGGTTTGTTTTTCAGGCTCACTCCATTGTGCATAAGACCCTAAACCGATGTATTGAGTAATTTCGTCTATCGCAAGTAAATGGCGTTCGCTGTCTTGGCGAACATCCAACGGTACCAAACTTATACCAAAACAATGCACTCGCCTTATGGTGTCTAATAGCTCGCCATTAGCGATGCGTTCCAGCCCTACTGCACATAGAGATTCATAACAGGCCATGAGAGGCGCTAATAGCTCTTGCTTAGTGCTTAAGGGGCGCACTGTAGTAACAATTTCGCCGGCTAATGTCTGCTCGGCCCAGTCTCGAGTGCTTTGCAGATTATCTTGCAATCGCTTCATGCAAGTACGGTAAGGCGTTTTAGCTTGCTCACCCCAATGTTCATTGAAGTGCTCGCTGGCCACTTCCATACTCAAACGAGCTCGCAGCTCAGTTATATCGCGTAGGTATAAATCGGCGGCCATCCATCGCCCTAAAAGAATTACCTCACGAGTCACTGAGTGCGTTACGTTAGGGTTGCCATCGCGATCCCCACCCATCCAAGAGAAAAAATGGAAAGGGCAATGATCAATGCCTATGCTCTCACCCGTTGCTCGAAGGGTAATAGCATCCAATTCACGCAGAAAATCGGGTACGGCACTCCATAAAGAGTTTTCAATCACCGCAAACCCCCACTTCGCTTCATCTACTGCGGTGGGGCGTTCGTCTCGAACCTCATTGGTATGCCAAATTTCGTCAATGGTGCGCTTTAATTGACTGTTTAATTGATCTTTTTCGTAATTAAAAAGATCATTTCGGTTGCGCTCACGCAGTACCTTAGAAATACGTTCATATTTTCGTATAAGCGTACGGCGGGTAACTTCGGTTGGATGAGCAGTGAGAACTAGCTCTATATCGAGCGCTTTTAGCGCTTCAACAATGGAGGCTTTTGATTGTTTTGAAGTTAAATTATTGATTGTTTCTTCTAAAACATCGCTTCGAACGGCTTCTGAAGAAGAAAAATACTGCTGCTCGGCAATATTGGCCAGGTTAAGAAACTGATTAAACGACCGAACTATGGGCAAAATCTCCTCGTCTTTTAATTCAGACAACACTTTGATTAATCCACTTGCATCCCCAGATTCTTCCGTGAGCTCCTTGCCTTTTTGCCGAATCTCTTCGACCTTTTGATAAATATCATCACCATTATAGGCTTGTAGAGTATTGCCTAGCAGCTCACCCAGTAAACGAACATTTTCTCGCAGAGATTCTGGTATTACAGTCATTCAATCGCCCTTTTAGAATTCACTGAACATAGTTGTACCACAGCCTAGAAGCGGTAGAAACTATAATATTTGCAGGAGATTGTTGCGAAGTTTGATTTATTTTGGGCAAAAAAAAGCTCCACAACCAAAACAGTGTGGAGCCAAGCAATTTAATGCAAGAGAGTCAAAATCGGGCGCTATGATAGTCTTTTTCGGAGAGGTGTAAACATCACTCCTCTAGAAACTCTATTTCGCAAAACCGACATATTTGTAAACATTAAATTACGTTAATTACTTTCTTGAGGCGCTCCTTCAAAGTAGTTGCCGTCGAAAATGTCCTCCAAACTTGGCTCTACAAGATCTTTTTGACCGTCCATAGTTTGAATCCGTAGCTCCCATATACCATTTAAGCGGCTTTCCCGTAGCGCGTCGGTATTGTTTGATACTATGGTTGGACGCAAAATAATGAGCAAGTTTGTTTTTTCTTTCTTCGTTGATTTTGATTTAAACAACACACCTAATATCGGTATTTTACCCAAAATAGGAACACGGCTTTCAGATTCGGTTACACGATCAGAAATTAAACCTCCTAATACAATGGTTGAGCCATCATTAACAAGCACTTCGGTTTGCACCTGCCGTTTATTGGTTACAACATCTACCGCACCAAAACTGTTATCTTCATTCACCGACTCAACCGTTTGATCTACCTCTAAACGAATGGCACCATTTTGCTGTATGTGAGGCACCACCGAGAGTGTGGTACCCACATCTTGCCGGTTTATTGAAAATGGACTATCCGCCGATTCGCCACCGGTTTTAAACGGCACCGAACTACCTACAGTGATAAAGGCTTCACTGTTATCAAGGGTCATAACACTGGGTGTTGACAGCAAGTTGGTATTACTTTGCGACTCTATTGCTTGAATGATCGCACCAAACGAAGCTGGGTCTCCAAATGGATCCGCAATGCCTACAAACGCCCCCGAAGGTATGTTTGTGACCGCTCCTACCCCCCCAGTTGCGACACTGCCAGCTACCTGACCTAATGTTGCGCCCGCCTCTGAAAACGAAGACGAAATAAAGGGCACGCCGTCGTCCGCTAGCTCTGGGTTTGTCGCCCACTGAACGCCCAATGCGTCAGAATTGTTTCCTGTAATCTCAACAATCGCAGCTTCAATTAATACCTGTTCGCGCGGAATATCCAACTGTGAAATTAATTGCTCTAATTCAACTAACTCTGACGGTTCAGCTCGAACAATCAAGGCATTTTGTTCTTCATCGGCCAAGATCGATACAGGCTGAGAAGGTGGCGCATCTGGACTGCTGCCCGTTGCCGAAGCCGCTGAAACACCTTTGAGAATTTCAGCCATTTTTTTTGCATCGGCATTATTTAAAAAGATTACTTTGAAAGAGGCGTTGTCTTGTGCGGGAGTATCAAGTTTTTTAATCAGCTCGACAATTTGTGCCCTCGCTTCGGTTTCACCTTTAACTATTATTCGATTGCTGCGCTCATCCCCCACAAGCTGCACTTCTCGTGAAGAAGTGGCTCTGCCTTGTGCTCCACCGGCCACGGCTGACGGGGAAATGCGTTCTAATAAGGTGATCATACCGCCCACCCATGCATGCTCTAGATTGACAACTTCAATCTCTTCGCTTCCAGCTTTATCCAGCAGCTTAACTATCTCAGCCATTCGCTCAATATTGGTGGCTCGGTCGGCTACTATTAAAACATTAGCAGAAGGCACTCCGGCCAAATGACCATAGTTTGCCACCATTGGGCGCAAAATTGGAACCAATTCCATGGCAGAAGCATTTTGAATTGGGAACACTCGCGTAATGATTTTTTCGCCGGTTTCCCCCTCTTGTGTTACTACTTCTATTCCTGCCGATTTAATATCAGCTTGGCCGATAATTTTAATCACATCACCAGTATCGACAGCAGAAAAGCCATACACTTCTAATGTCGCCAGGAATACTTCGTAAATTTGGTCTTCTGTCATCTGTTTTTCAGAGATAACCGTTACTTTGCCACGAACTCGCGGATCAATAATGAAGACTTTTCCTGTCACCTTTGCAACAAGATCAATCACCTCTTTTATTTCAGCATCTTGCATACTGAGGGTAAATTTGGCGTCATCTGCACTGTAGGCAAACACCGCTGCGCTTATCATTAAAAGCGCAATCACATGACGAAGTTGATTCAACACATTCATCCGTTGTTTCCTTAATTAAAAAGTCGGTATCGACTGGTAAATGGTAAAAGAACGAGAACCACGACGAATTTGAATTTTCAATTCACCGCCAGTCTGTAAAAATTGATTCAGAAGCACTTGATCGTTTTGGATGTTGCCAACAGGTGAATCGTTCACCGCGGTTACAATATCGCCTGGGCGCAAGCCAACCATTTGCAACTGTCTGGCTTGCCGAGTGACTTGGTATCCACCTTCGGTTGGCTGTAAACCCATTTCATTAATGAACGCTTCTGGGTCGGTATTTGCACGCTGAGCCACATAAGCCACCATTCCTTGAACTTGGCTTTGCAAATCGCCACCTGTTGCTACCGCTTGATTCGCTTGCTGTAAAGCTTCTTGAAAACTATCGGCCGTTCCGCTGCTTTTCGCAATAGACGAAACAGGTTGCAGTAAGCCCTCGGAAGCTATTTGCTCGTAGCGAAGGGTTTCTAAGCGCCCGTTTCGATCTAGAATTACTCTATCGGCAAAAACCTTAGTCAGTTTCGCCTGCCCAAAAATATCTTCTTCGACGCTGAACACTTCGCCAGAACCATTGCGCTGGCCTATAATCGCAAACCCTTTACCATCGCCTTGAGCCATCACGGCGTGCAAAGTTAGGTCTAAACTCGTTTCAGGTGCGTCTAGTTCTTCTACCTCTGTGGTCTCTTCGATAACAACTTCGCCGAAAAACTCTCTACTGGCGGCTTGATCCCCTATTTCCGCCCAATTAACACCACTTGAATTATCATTAGCGTTCACTGCGGGCAGCACTCTAGGGGCGGATATTTGAATATTTGGCTCTAGTAAAAGCCACGTGATTTGGGCAGACCATACAGCACTCAGTACAACTAAAAGCGCAATGACATATCGCTGTAACTTTAGCCAAATTGAGAGCGCTTGATTGAGGATATCCATTAAAACACCTGCTGAGAGACATCAAAGAGCGATCGCCCACCGGCAGGCAGAGGAATATCCATCACTTCAGCCAAGGTACGCTTAACCGATAATGTGGCTAGGCCAGATCGCTCTAAATTTACTTCAATAAAAGTTTGTTGATCGGTACTGTTTATTTGCAACTGCCATTGCTTTTCATTACTGCTAAGTTCGCCAAGCATGGTCGGTACTTCGTAGGTTTCTATCGATCGTCCAACCGGAATACGAATAGGCCCACCCGAATAGGTCAGTTGGCCCGAAGCTTCTCCGAGCTCATATTTCCATGAACTTTCGGCAGCGATGCCATCTAGTTGTAAACGACCTTGCAACGTTACCCGATGAGGCTGTAAAAATGGCTGCACCGCTTGCTCATCAACATAACCGGTAACATCACTGGCTCTTATACCAAACACCGAAGGGGCAACTAGCGCTTTCACATCAAAATATCGCCCAGTAGTTTCAATCTGCATAGGCAAAGCCAAACGGAACAAATGCAACGGCTTTGCTTGCCATTGCACGTTGATGTCACCTAACTGCTTATGCTTAACAAACGCCTTTCCTTGCCAAATACTGCCATCGACCTGATTGACCGTTAAACCAACAGAAGCCAACATAGGCGAAATAGAAGGGATGACCCATCGGACAGGAAACAAAGCCGCCAGCGCAATAATATAAGCAACAACGAAAAGTAGAATATATTTAAAATTAAGGTATTTCATGAACCGACGGTAAGCGCCTAATATTAATTGTTATTAGCATCAGTCTAACCGACCGCTTTTCTGTAAACAAACGTTTTACATGCCGCATACGTGGGCATTTGAGCTTAAAAGTACAAACTTGATTTTATATTGGAATGGTGTTCGCTTAAAAATATGGCATAAAAAAACCCGCAAACTTTACGTTTGCGGGTTATGTCTGTCTAGGAAGACAATGTCAGCGACTTTTCGCTTACATCATGCCGCCCATACCACCCATGCCGCCCATATCAGGCATAGCTGGTGCGCCTGCACCGTCAGATGGCTTATCAGCAATCATGGCTTCTGTCGTGATCATTAAGCCAGCAACCGATGCCGCAGCTTGTAGCGCTGTACGCGTTACTTTAGTTGGGTCGATAATACCTGCTTCAATCATGTCTAGGTACTCGCCTGTTGCTGCGTTGTAACCAAAGTTACCAGAACCTTTTTTCACTTCGTTCAATACAACAGAAGCTTCTTCACCGGCGTTACGAACGATTTGACGAAGCGGCGCTTCCATTGCACGTAGCGCTAGAGCGATACCTACGTTTTGGTCTTCGTTGTCGCCCGTTAGGTTTCCAATGTTGCTTAATGCACGAACCAAAGCAACACCACCACCGGCTACAACACCTTCTTCAACCGCTGCGCGAGTAGCATGAAGCGCGTCGTCTACACGAGCTTTCTTCTCTTTCATTTCAACTTCAGTAGCAGCACCTACTTTAAGTACAGCTACCCCGCCTGCTAATTTAGCAACACGCTCTTGAAGTTTTTCTTTGTCGTACTCAGAAGTAGATTGCTCGATTTCTGAACGGATCTGATCAACACGTGCTTGAATGTCAGCTTCTTCTCCAGCACCATCAACAACAACGGTCACTTCTTTAGTAGAAGTAACACGCTTAGCAGAACCAAGGTGCTCAAGAGTGGTTGTTTCTAGGCTTAGGCCGATTTCTTCAGAAATAACCGTACCACCCGTTAAGATAGCTAAGTCTTGTAGCATCGCTTTACGACGATCGCCAAAACCAGGCGCTTTAGCACCGGCAACTTTAACCGTACCGCGCATATTGTTCACAACCAAAGTAGCTAAGGCTTCGCCTTCGATGTCTTCAGCAATGATGAACAATGGACGACCCGACTTAGAAACAGCTTCTAAAATTGGAATCAAATCACGAATGTTTGAGATTTTTTTGTCGACCAACAAGATGTATGGGTTTTCTTGCTCTGCCGTCATAGTGTCTTGGTTTGTTACGAAGTATGGAGATAGGTAACCGCGATCAAACTGCATACCTTCAACCACTTCTAACTCATCGACAAAACCACTGCCTTCTTCAACAGTAATCACGCCTTCTTTGCCTACTCGCTCCATAGCGTCGGCAATTAACTTACCAATGGTGGCATCTGAGTTTGCAGAAATAGTACCTACTTGAGCAACAGATTTTGCATCGGTGCATGGGATAGAAAGCTTAGCTAACTCTTCCACGACTGCCGCAGCTGCTTTATCGATGCCGCGTTTAAGATCCATTGGGTTCATGCCCGCAGCAACAGACTTTAAGCCTTCGTTTACGAATGCTTGAGCAAGAACAGTAGCCGTTGTGGTTCCGTCACCTGCTTCATCGTTTGCTTTAGAGGCAACTTCTTTAACCATCTGTGCGCCCATGTTCTCGAACTTATCTTCAAGTTCGATCTCTTTCGCTACAGACACACCATCTTTGGTCACAACCGGTGCACCAAAAGATTTATCTAGAACAACATTACGTCCTTTAGGGCCTAATGTTACTTTTACAGCGTCAGCCAATAGGTTAACGCCATTTTGCATTTTATCTCGAGCCGATAGGCCAAATTGTACTTCTTTAGCAGCCATAATAACTTACCTTTAAAAAATCAATTGGATGAATGAATGACTTATTCGATAACACCGAAAATATCGTTTTCGTTCATGATCAATAGCTCTTCGCCATCAACCTTTACAGCATTGCCAGAATATTGGCCAAAAACTACTGTATCGCCGACTTTAACGTCTAACGCGCGAACGTCGCCATTATCTAGAACTCGACCATTACCTACTGCCAATACTTCGCCTTGAGAAGGCTTTTCTTTAGCAGAACCTGGCAAAAGGATACCGCCCGCAGTTTGTTGCTCTTCTTCCTTGCGACGTACCACGACGCGATCATGCAAAGGACGAATATTCATCTATAGATCTCCTAAATTACAATGTTGGGAGTGTTATTGTTAAAAGTAATACTCTAAATATGAGTGTTACATCAGATGCAAACGATAAATGGGGGTATGGGTTATCATTTCAACGCCTGCGGTTAAAATTTTTTATAAATTATGAAAAAAACTTCCCGAAGCGGCGATAATTGATTGTTTTTTGATCAAATCGTGTAGGTAATTTCTCAAATAGACTCACTAGCCTATTAAATGCGACCATAAGATTGTGACATTCGCTCGATCAATTTATACTCATTCAACGATTCTACTCTTATAGCGGGCAAAGGATATGCAAGCATTAACAGCGTCAATCATGATCGTTGATGATACTAAATTTAGCAGCGCAGTAGTTAAGAAGTATCTCGACGCAACCGGTTTCACCGACATTCGTATTGCCGATAACGCAATCGATGCCATTTCTATGTTAAAAGAACGTAATGCCGATATTTTATTGGCCGACTGGCTTATGCCTGGCATGGATGGGCTTGCCCTTACCCAGCTAGTACGCGAGCTTAATCGCCGTAAAAACGAATTCACCTACATTATGTTACTGACAGCCAAAGAAGAAACGACTGATTTAAAAGAAGCGTTTGCCAGCGGCGTCGATGATTTTATTGGTAAAACATCACTTAAAAATCAGCTTTTACCTAGAATTTATGCCGCTCAACGTATTTCGCAGGTGCAAAACAGCCTGCTGCAACGCGAGCGTAAAATTAAAGAACAATATAAAAAGTTATCGATACTCAATAGAACAGACCCAACAACCGGCGTCGGAAACTTAAAGTTCCTAGAACATCAGCTTTCTCGCTATTTAAAGCAGCACAAAGGTCGTTCCGGGCATTTAGGGTTACTTTTATGCCGTATCGATAACTTTGAGTCGATTCGAAAGCTTAAAGACCGTAAAGATTCAAACCATCTACTAAAACTGATTGGTAAACGCCTACAAGATGTGGCTAGACCCCTAGATGATGTCGCCCGTATTAATGAATCTACCTTTGCAATTGCGCTATATGGTCATGAGCCTTCGTTTATTACCCAAGCACTCGTTCGTAGAGTACAGGACAGCCTTTTTGTGAAGGCTTATCCGGTTGGTGGCGATTTTCATCACCTAAAAGGCACCCTACAATACGATATTGTTGATTCATCTACAGCGACACCGGCCGATGCCAGCAGCTTTTTAGCGCAAGCTCTCGATAGATTGAACAATCTCGTTGAAGGCCATTCGGTATTTTTCTGGGAAGATGACGAAATATCGTACGCCTAACTATTGCACGAGCGTAAATTTCGGTACGATGCTCTGATATTATTTGTCATTGCATCGTTATGAAACAAACCATTCACAGTTTAATTGTTGGGCCTGGCGCCATTGGCAGCCTATTGTGCGCGCATATTCAAGCCCACTCGACGGTTTGGGTCCACCCTCATAAACCTGCGATGTCTTTGGCCAATGAAGTCTTATCAAAAGAGTCCGTTCCGCTAAATTGGCAACTGTTAGACAACCCCCAACAACCCATTGACCTGATCTGGGTGTGCAGTAAAGCTAACCATAGCGAGCAAACTGCCTCCAAACTTTTAACCTTACACAACAATGCGCAGGCTATTTTGCTACATAACGGTTTAGGTCCTCAGCAAGCCTTGAACAAGAAATTTCCGGGCCGAATCATTTACGGCATGACAACCAACGCAGCGTTTAAAGCGTCGAATGGTTTGTTCCAGCAGACAGCTTTTGGTCAAACGTTTTTAGGGTATCCACATCAGGTTGCGCCTCAATCAGCAGCTTGGCTAGAAACCATTACCTCTTGGCCCGGTAACCTTTCGTTTTACAAAGTAGCCAATATCGAATCTGCGCTTTGGAAAAAGCTCGCGATAAATGCCATCGTCAATCCGTTAACCGCCTTTTACCAAATTAAAAATGGCGAATTATTAAAAAGTCAATACCAATCTACTATCAACAAAATGTGTAAGGAAATTGAGCAAGTCGCTCTAAAAGAGAGGCAAAGCTTACCGACTCCTTTGATAAACACTGTGAATGAAGTCATAGAGCTGACGGCTCAAAACTATTCTTCAATGAACCGTGATTTCCACTACAAACGGACCACCGAACTTGAATTTATACTAGGCTTTTTACTTAACCGAGCCCAGAAGCACGCTATAGAAATACCAACAATAGAGTATTGGTACCAAAAAATAGACGCACTGCAAATGCAGTGCTCGGAGGACTAACATGCGCCCTATTCGCTCGCTAAGCCACAAGTTAATGATTAGCTATGTCATAGTGATTCTATTGGTTTCGACGATAACAGCGCTCATTCACACCAACCAATGGATGTCACCTACCGCTCAGGTGACCTTGCAATGGGTCATGATTATTTGTGTGATATTTGGGTTGCATTATTATTTTCGTTGGTTGGTTTTAAAACCCATTCGACACCTCATTGCCGTGACAAAAGAGCTCACGCAAACCACTGGCTCACCGGTACGAGCGAAACGCACACAAGATGACGAACTGGGTGATTTAGTTAATGCACTGAATGATTTAATCGATGGCATACAAAGCCGAAAAGAAATAATTATTGCTGAACGAGACCGTTCGGCTTTAGCCCACCAGCAAGCCAATGCCTACGCTGCAGAAATGAGATCCAGCAATCGAAAACTGGAACTCGAAGTGCAAGTTAGAAAACGTATCGAAACCAAACTAACTGAGTTTCAACAATTTTTAAACAGCATCATTAATTCCATGCCCTCAGCCATAATCGCCATCGACCAATCGTTGATCGTGACCCAATGGAACGTTGAGGCTACTCACTTAACGGCAACTTCTAGCAGTGATGCAAAGGGCGAACATTTAGTCGCAGCCTTTCCCTATATGGAAAGCCACATCGATTGGTTGCAAGAATCTATTGTCACTAAACGGACCAAAACGCTGCGCAATGTGGAGTATGTGAAAAACCATAAAACTTATTTGCTCGACATTGTCGTTTACCCACTTCAGCAATCAAACAGCAACGATGCGGTAATACGCATTGATGACGTGACGGAGAAGTTCCGCATGGAAGAAATCATGATCCACAGCGACAAGGTGATGTCTTTAGGTGGAATGGCATCGGGTATGGCTCATGAAATTAACAATCCGCTTTCGGCGATCGTACAAAACGCTCAAAATATTGCCCGACGCATTGACCCAAATTTGGAGGCCAATCAAAAACAAGCCAAAGAAAATGATCTCGACTTAAATCGAATGCATGAGTATCTGAAAAAGCGAAAAGTCACCGCTTTTTTAAATAACATTACGGAGTCGGGTGTACGTGCGTCTAAACTTGTCACTAATATGCTTCAGTTTAGCCGTAGCAATGATGTTAGCCTGTCTCCTTGTATGATCATCGACATTCTCGAGAATGCTATAAACATCGCCCTTACCGATGACAAGCTATATAGCATTAAAGGCAATTTTGAAATGAACATAGATCAAGATTTCTTAGCGCCTGAAGTTTGGGTTTCGGGTGTTTTCACTGAACTTGAACAAGTTATTTTAAATCTCATCAAAAATGCCTCTCACGCCATTGCCGAGCGCAAACAAACCTTAAATGATATTGATGAAGGGGTTATTAATATTCATCAAAGCATCGAGAACGACTACTGCTTGATAAGCATTAGCGATAATGGCATCGGCATGACGCCCAATACCCGGAAAAAGGTATTTGAACCCTTCTTTACCACCAAAGAAGTGGGCGTGGGTACCGGTTTAGGCTTATCGGTGTGTTATTTCATCATCAGTACTCACCATTCTGGACAGTTAAGCGTTGAGTCAGAATTTGGGTTAGGCAGTGTTTTTGAGATTCGCCTACCCATTTGCCATGAACGACCTGAAAAAAATACGGAATTGGGTGCTTGATCACAGGTTTTTATTAAACCAAACCTAACCTTGGCCGATAACTTCGAAGTACCGAGTCAATCAATGAGATATTTATCATGGCCACCATCATTTTAGGTAAAAACCTGCTCAGCACCGAAGAATTGATCGAGTTTGCATTTAGCGATTTAAATACGCAAAACCAAGCGCTCGATGAACTCACCCAATCTGCTCAAGACGCGGCAATACATTCATCTTTATTGCTGATTCGCATGATGCGGGCTGAGCGAATTTTCATCGACCCCGCGGCTGAAACCCGTAACCGCACCCTTTGAAAAGTGTGTAATAACTTCTAGACACCTGTCCGCCTGAACAGGATATTGCTTTGCGAATGACAAGCAGGGTAATTTACGGTAGCCTTCCCGCAAAAAATAACTCCTAACAAAGGCTCAACCATGGCAATGAAAACGTCTCTTTATCAGGCGCACCTTGATGCTGGTGCAAAAATGGTCGATTTTGGTGGCTGGGACATGCCCATCAACTATGGCTCACAAATTAAAGAGCATGAAGCGGTACGCGAAGACGCTGGAATCTTCGATGTTTCTCACATGACCATTGTTGATGTTACCGGTGACGAGGCTAAGGCGTTTTTACAGAAGCTGCTCGCAAATGATGTCGCGAAGCTCAAATCCGAAGGCAAAGCTTTATATACCGGAATGCTAAACGAAGAAGGCGGTGTCATTGATGATCTTATCGTTTACAGCATTAAAGACGGCTTTCGTACAGTAGTCAACTGTGCCACTCGTGAGAAAGACCTCGCCTGGATGAACAAAGAAATCGTTAATTTTGAAGCGGCACTGACCGAGCGTGATGATTTATCGATGATCGCAGTTCAAGGCCCCAAAGCGATTGAAAAAACGTTAAGCGTGTTACCAGCCGACGCCGCTTCTACTGTCGAATCGCTCACGCCATTCCAAGGTTTACCTCATAACAATTGGTTCTTTGCACGCACAGGCTACACCGGTGAAGACGGTTTAGAAATTATGGTGCCACATGAACATATTGTCTCGTTTTGGCAAGATTTACTGAAAGCAGGTGTTAAGCCCACCGGTTTAGGCGCTCGTGATACTTTGCGCTTAGAAGCTGGCATGAACTTATATGGCAACGACATGGATGAGACAAAGCATCCTTTAGAATCGGCTATGGGTTGGACCATTGCTTGGGAACCGAACGATCGCTCGTTTAATGGCCGCAAAGCACTTGAGATCATTAAAGAAAAGGGTCAATACGGGAAACTGGCTGGGTTAGTTTTAGAGGGGCGCGGTGTTATGCGCTCACATCAAGCTATTCATGCAACAGAAGACGGCCCTGCCGTGGGAGAAATCACCAGCGGCACATTCTCTCCGTCTTTATCTCAATCTATCGCGATGGCGCGTATTCCTAAAGACTTAAAAGATTCCTGTTTTGTGGAAATGCGCGGTAAAATGGTTCCAGTACGTATTGTCGCCTTGCCATTTGTTCGCAACGGTAAAAAACAATTTGATTAATATTTGTCATATTTAAGAAGGAATACAACATGAGCAATATCCCTGCAGATTTAAAATATGCCGCTTCCCACGAATGGCTTCGTGAAGATGGCGATGATGTATTTACGTTAGGCATTTCAGATTTCGCTCAAGAGAAACTAGGCGATGTAGTGTTTGTTGAGTTGCCTGAGGAAGGTGCTGAAGTGACAGCTGGCGATCCTATCGCTGTTGTTGAATCTGTAAAAGCTGCTTCAGATATTTATACGCCTGTGACTGGCACAGTTGTCGCGGTAAACAGCAGCTTAGAAGACACTCCTGAACAGGTAAACGAAGACGCTTATGAAAACGGCTGGTTTTTCAAAATCAAAATAACCGATCCAGAAGAGCTTAATGAGCTAATGGATGCCGAGTCTTACGCGGATCAGTGCGCAGACAACGAATAATCCGTTTCTGAAGGCGACACCGAGCCTATTAAAAGGCTCTAGTCGCCCCATTAACGAAACCGACCATAGAATACCGCAGGAATCCTTTTCCTCGCCTAAATAGACCAATTGAGATAATCCATGACTTCTTTGACTGATCTAGAGTATCGTAACGCCTTCATTCGCCGCCATGTAGGGCCAGATAAGCAACAACAGCAAGAAATGCTGTCACTGGTTAACGCCCCTTCTATTGATGCATTAACTAATGAAATTGTCCCGCGCGATATTCAGCTCAATCGGGCACTGCAACTAGAAGATGCCACGCCAGAGCACGAAGCCATCAGTTATCTTAAGGCTATTGCAGGGCAAAATAAGGTCTTTAAAAACTACATTGGCATGGGCTACTACGACACGCATGTACCAAATGTAATCCTTCGAAATGTTTTAGAAAACCCAGGTTGGTATACCGCTTACACGCCCTACCAACCTGAAATCGCCCAAGGTCGCTTAGAAGCTCTCATCAATTATCAGCAAATGGTGATCGATTTAACGGGCATGGAGCTGGCAAATGCTTCTTTGTTAGATGAAGCGACTGCAGCCGCCGAAGCAATGGCCATGGCAAAGCGAACGGTTCGAAAGAATAAATCGAATGCCTTTTTTGTCGATGAAAATGTTTTGCCTCAAACGCTAGATGTGCTGCGTACCCGTGCCGAATATTACGGATACGACATCATAGTTGGTCCAATATCGAAAGCCTCTGAGGAAGACGTTTTCGCCGCCTTAATTCAATACCCTGGCGTCAATGGCGATATATCTGATCCTGAGCCAATAATACAGGCGTTAAAAGAAAAGAATGCCATGAGCATTGTTGCCTCCGATTTACTTGCGCTGTGTTTATTGAAAACACCCGGTGAGATGGGCGCTGACATAGTCATCGGCAATAGCCAACGTTTTGGTGTTCCTATGGGTTATGGGGGTCCGCATGCGGCTTTTTTTGCGACCTTAGAAACGCACAAACGGACTATACCCGGCCGAATCATTGGCGTTTCTAAAGATGCCAACAACAAACCCGCCTACCGCATGGCTTTGCAAACTCGTGAACAACATATTCGTCGCGAGAAAGCGACATCCAACATTTGTACGGCGCAAGTTTTATTGGCAAACATGGCTGGTTTTTACGCGGTCTACCACGGCCCTGAAGGCTTAACGCGAATTGCAAAGCGTGTACACCGCCTTACTGGAATTTTATCGGAAGGGTTAGTCGCCAAAGGAATTCGAGTTTTAAATTCCCACTTTTTCGACACCTTAACAATAGACCCGCTTCACAATCACGAAATTATTGTTGAACGAGCGGCCGCAGCAAACATTAACCTGCGTGAAGATAAAAATGGTTACCTCGGTGTTTCTGTCGATGAGACGACTTCTCGTGAAGATATTGAAGAATTATTTGATATTTTCTTAGGTGAGCACGATTTAAACGCCACAAAAATTGACGATGACCTAGATCAACAAGACACCTCGTTCTTACCGGAGTCTTTAGAACGCCAATCCAGCTTTTTAACGCACCCTGTGTTCAATAGCCATCACAGTGAAACAGACATGTTGCGTTATTTGAAAAAGTTGGAAAATCGCGACTTAGCATTGAACCAAAGCATGATTGCTTTAGGTTCTTGTACGATGAAATTAAACGCCACTGCGCAGATGATTCCAGTCACTTGGCCAGAGTTTGGCAAGATCCACCCGTTTGCGCCTTACAATCAAACTCGCGGTTACCGAACACTTGTTGAAGAATTGCAAAATATGCTTAAGAGCATCACAGGTTTTGACGCTGTCAGCATGCAACCAAACTCGGGTGCGCAAGGTGAATACGCGGGCCTACTTGCGATTCGAAAATACCAAGAAACGCTTGGCGAAGGCCATCGAGATATTTGTATTATTCCTCAGTCGGCACATGGTACTAACCCAGCTTCAGCTCAAATGATGGGGCTAAAAGTCGTTGTAACTAAAACCGACTCTAAAGGCAATGTCGATCAAGAAGACTTGGCCGAAAAAGTTAAACAAGCCGGGGATAACCTGTGCTGCTTAATGATTACTTACCCGTCTACGCACGGTGTGTATGAAGAAGGAATAAAAGAAATTTGTCAGTTGGTGCACGATCACGGTGGCCAAGTGTATATGGATGGGGCCAACTTAAACGCACAAGTTGGTTTAACGCGTCCTGCTGATATTGGCGCAGATGTTTCCCACATGAACTTGCACAAAACCTTTGCCATTCCACACGGTGGTGGTGGCCCGGGTATGGGACCGATTGGCGTGCGTAAACATCTAGAGCCTTATCTTCCTAGCCACGTGGTTAACCCAGTTAAAAATGCTAATCCATTAATGGGCGCAGTTTCCGCTGCACCTTACGGCAGCGCATCTATCTTGACCATTTCATGGATGTACATTCGTTTATTAGGGGCTAACGGTTTAAAAACGTCGACTCAAACGGCCATTTTAAATGCCAATTATTTAGTTGAGCGTTTAAAGGCCCACTACCCTATTTTGTATACCGCGCCAAACGGCCGTGTAGCACATGAATGTATTCTAGATTTACGCCCGCTAAAAGCAGAATCGGGCATCAGTGAAGTGGATATCGCTAAACGATTGATGGACTACGGATTCCACGCACCGACCATGAGTTTCCCTGTCCCGGGAACCTTTATGGTTGAACCAACTGAATCAGAATCGAAAGCAGAGCTTGATCGTTTCGCCGACGCGATGATTGCCATTCATGGTGAAATCCAGCAAGTGAAAGACGGGCACTGGCCGGCCGATAACAACCCATTGGTTAGGGCCCCACACAGCCAGAGCGATCTCATCAATGGCTGGGATCGCCCATACACCATTAAAGAAGCTGCATTCCCATTAGAATGGGTCGGTGAAAATAAGTTCTGGCCATTTGTGAACCGCATTGACGACGTTTGGGGCGACCGAAACTTGTTCTGTGCCTGCCCAACCACTGATTCTTATTCGGAGAGCTAAGATGGAATTTATACTGACGATAATGGCGAACGACCGAACCGGCATTGCCGAGCGTTTAGCACGTGAAATTGCCGCTCACCAAGGCAACTGGCTTGAAAGCCGTTTAGCAACCATGGCTGGAAAATTTGCGGGTATCGTTCGTGTTGAAGTGCCAGAAGCTAATTTTGAAGCACTTTCATTAGCCCTTCAAAACCTTAAAGAAGACGGCTTAAATGTTTCTATAGAAATGGGCGAAACTGGTGAAGGCCATAACACCGGTCATGTTATTGAGGTGGTCGGTAACGACCGCCCTGGTATCGTGAGAGAAGTGACCGATGCTTTGGCCGGCCAACACGCTAACGTCATAGATTTGCAAACAAAAATCGCCCCCGCTTCGATGAGCGGCGGCGTTATTTTCAAGGCCATGATTGAGTTTGCATTAACCGACGAGCAGTCTTTAGATAATGTCATTCAAGCTTTAGAAAACTTATCGCCCGATCTAATGGTCGACACTAAGTAATCGAACTTAATTCGACGATTGTAGCTTTTTATAAAGCTCAATCGTCGGATACTCCATCGCTTCTGGTCGTCGCTTAAATACATCATACGCTTTTAATTTTCTAGCTAAAGGCACCTTCACATCGGTTAAATATAGCTTGATATTAGCCGCATCCATTTCTTGGCAAAACCGTTTTAGCATACTGGCGCCACTGGCATCTAGGGTGTGAATTCCTGAGGCAACGATGACTAAGTTTTTCAATTCATCGTTTTCAGATACTCGCTGCAAAAATGCTTGCTCAATAACCCCGGCGTTTAAAAACGTTAAGCTCTCGTCCACACGAAGTAATAAAGTATTGGGCAAGGTTTCTGTTTGAGCATGCTTGATATTTTTGAATCGCTCGGTATTGGGAATTAACCCAAGCTCGGCCATATAAGGCTGACGATGATTCGCTAATAATGACAGTACCGATAAAATAACGCCTACCAGCAAACCTGCTTCAACCTCCCAAACCAAGACTAAAATGGCTGTGATCCAGCTGATACCACCATCAATACGATTCATTCGAAGCAATGTCGCCATCGATGGAAACTCTAATAACTGGCTCACTGCGACAATAATGGTGGCTGCCAAAACTGGAATTGGAATATAAGATAACCACGGCGTTAAAAACAAAATGCCAAAGCTTAAAAATACGGCGGTCAACGCACCCGCAATTGGGGTTTCTGCACCAGCGTCGGCATTAACCACTGAACGAGCCATGCCTCCGGTAACGGGGAAGCCACCACTAAATCCGGCCGCAAAATTGGCCGCACCTAAACCAAGTAGCTCACGATTCGGATTGATACGCTGACGCTTCACCGCCCCAAGCGTTTGACCAACCGCAATAGATTCTGTCATCCCGATTAATGTGATAATAAAAGCAGGCAGCATCAGTTGACTGATAAGCCCGAGATCAAACCCAGGCAATTGCAAACTGGGTAAGCCTTTAGGCAATAGCCCAACGGTGGCAACCCCTTTGGTATCGAGTGACAATAACGCGGTTAGCACGGCTGCCACCAATATCAACAACATTGGAAACAACCTTCTTGAAAGAGTTGCAAAAGAGCCAAAGAGCCGGTTTGTTATCGCAATACCTTGCTTTGAACGAGTCCAAAATAGCAACAACATGGCACCGACACCCATGATGCTCGAAACACTGTGGAACGTACTTATATCGAGCGTATGGAAACGCTCTATTAAGTTTCCACGAGACATATAAATGCCTGTTAACGGCTTTATTTGACCAATAATAATCAACAATGAAGAGGCTGTAATAAAGCCTTTCATCACAGGGTAACTCAATAACTGAGTGATAAACCCTAATCGAAAAACGCCCATGATAAAGTACATAGCGCCAACCATAGCGGCCAATAACAAAGCTAACTGCATGTATTCATCGGTACCAACTTCGGCCATTGGCATTAAGGTATTGGCGGTCAATAAACTTACGATTGCCACCGGTCCAACCGCCAATGCCGCACTGGTGCCAAAAAACGCATAGGCTATAAGTGGAAGAATAGACGCATACAAACCGGCCTCAGGCGGCAAACCGGCCACTAACGCATAGGCTAAACTTTGCGGTATAAGCATTAACGTTACAATAATAGCGGCGTTAATGTCACTAATGAGCAGCTTTTTACCGTAACGCCCAGTGGTTACCAAGGCTATAACGCCCTGCATGAGGTCGCTGCCTTGAATTCTTTCTAATGCTTTCACCCTAGTTCCTCACTTTAAATAGCAAAGCTACGCTTATTTCGAGCAATTGGCCTACTTTAAACATAGCCGCTCACGGCTCTAATAGTTAATCTGAGAGGGATAATAGCATATATTAGAAAAAACTAAAGTAGAAAGTTATGAGGAGAAAAAAGACTCTATAAAGCGCTCACCCAGAACCAAGCAAGCGCCTTAGGTTGAGGTTAAAGCAGGTACTCTAAACCATAATGCAACTCTTGCTCATCAACGACCTTTTTACAAGCTAAGCAAACGCCTGGCATAAACGAACTGCGATGTTGCGAATTATGCTCAATTTTCAATGTCTCTGATAAGCCACCAAACATCACTGTTTGCTGGGCTACAACGCCCGGAAGGCGTATGGAATGCAGCGGAACTTCGTGCAAAGTCGCGCCACGAGCGCCTTCGATAAGCTCTTTTTCACTGGTCTTTTCAGCTGATCGCGTTCTAGCTTGGGCGATCATCTCAGCCGTTCTCAAGGCAGTACCCGAAGGGCTTTCTTCCTTTTGCGTACTGTGTGCTTCAATGACTTCGACATCGGGCAAATATTTAGCCGCTTCGGCAGCAAACTTCATCATCAATACAGCGCCCACTGAAAAATTCGGCGCAATTAAACCCCCCAATTTTTTCTCAGCAGCTAACGCTTTTAATTCATTGACTTGGGCTTCTTGAAATCCACTGGTTCCAACAACAGGACACACACCGGCATTAATAATAGTTTTGGTATTTTCAAAACCTGCAGAGGCAATGGTGAAATCGACCACTACTTGAGGGGATAATTCTTGAATAGCACTGGCCAAATTGGTGTCGCGGTCAATGGCACCTACTAACTCTAATTCAGCATCGCGGGAAATGGCGTTAACTACTTCCGAGCCCATGCGCCCATTTGCGCCGTTTACTAATACCTTAATCACAACATACCTCTGTAATTTTTTTGAATGAAGATCTAAACAGTCGCTAAAGCTTATTAAAGCCACCTTAACGAGTAAAGTGACTTATGCGGAATACAGTCTAGCTTTCGCCAAATTGTAGGTCGGCTAAGCGCTTATACAGGGTTGAAGTTTCAATCAAAGACTCATGTGTGCCTTGAGCGACAACCGTGCCTTTATCTAACACCACCGTTCGATCTGCCCCTAAGACAGTTGCTAAACGATGCGCAATGATTAAAGTCGTTCTATTTTCCATTAAACTATCGAGCGCTTTTTGAACTTCATATTCACTTTGTGCATCCAGTGCACTGGTCGCTTCATCCAATAAAAGTATTTCCGGATCGTTTAGAATGGCACGCGCAATCACGATGCGTTGTTTTTGCCCGCCACTCAACCGCACTCCGTTTTCCCCAAGATGACTAGAAAAGCCATTAGGAAGCTCCATTATAAAGTCGTAGGCAAATGCAGCTTTTGCCGCTTTAATGACTTCTTCATCCGTTGCATCTGGTTTGCCATAACGAATGTTATACCAAACATCTTTACTAAATAGCACAGGCTGTTGCGGTACCAACGCCATATTTGTGCGTAAATCTTCTAAACGTATGTCCTTTATATTAGAACCAAAGAGATTTATTTGCCCTTGTTGCGGATCATAAAAACGCAACAGCAATTCAAACAGAGTCGACTTCCCAGCGCCACTCGGTCCGACCAATGCAATGGTTTCACCACGGGCAATATCTAACGAAACGTTATTGAGTGAGGGTTTATCCAACCGGCTCGGATACGCAAAGGTAACGCCCGATAACGCTAAATGAGGGTTAACTTCTTTTTGAAGCGATTCGGGTTGTTCCGGGTCGGTGATTAAGGTCTGCTCGCCTAATAGCTCCATTAAACGCTCGGTAGCGCCTGCAGCGCGCTGGATTTCACCATAAACTTCCGATACACCCGCTACACCAAAAGCAACCATAAGCGCGTAAAACACAAACGCGGCTAACTCACCTGCCGTCATATTGCCATTCATCACATCGTAGCCCCCTACCCAAACCATAGAAGCGATCGCGGTGAAGGAAAGAAAAATGACAATAGCTAATAAGGTGGACCTTGTAAGTATGCGTTTTTTGGCGACGTTAAATGCTTTATCTACTTCTTGACCAAAGGCGTCTATTTCAAATCGCTCGCGTGAATAGGATTGAACCGTTTTCACTTGACGGATGATTTCACCCGCGTAGGAACCGACATCAGCAACTGTGTCTTGGCTTTCACGGCTTAAATTACGCACGCGTTTGCCCATCCAAAGTGCAGGCACAATGACCGCAGGAACGCCCAGCAGCACAACGGAGGTTAACTTTAAGTTAGTGACAAAAAGCATGATTAAGCCGCCCGATACCGTTAATGCATTACGTAACGCGAAGGATAAACTAGAGCCGATTATCGATTGCAGCAATGTTGTATCGGTGGTTAATCGAGACATGATTTCGCCCGATTGGTTCTCTTCGAAATAACTAGGGTGCAATCGCACAAGGTGTTTAAACACATCATTGCGGATATCGGCTGAAATTCGCTCACCCAACCAGGTGACTAAATAAAATCTAATAAAAGTACCCACGGCCATTACAATGACCATAATCATCACCACGCCAAGCATGGCATTTAGCGATGACATAGATTCAGCGCCGATGCCTTCATCGATGACGAGTCGCACGCCCTGACCTAACAATAAACTCACCATTGCGGTAATAACTAAGGCCGTAGCCGCCCCCAACATAACTTTTTTATAGCGAGATAAATAGGGCCATAATGCCGCTAAAAAGCTGGAGACATTTTTATTACTCGGTGGGGGAGACAACGGATCAGCGCTGTCTTTGATTTCGGCCTCAGTTTGAGCCGACGAAGCAGATTGTGTCATAGGGCTTCCTTGTGCGTAATGGCGAGAAAGGTTCATTATGCGGGTCGTTATTCAGAACCCAAGTAACGGCTCAATTATTGTGACTTATGGCTGTTCAGCAAGGTCTGATAAAGCGCAATGCTGAACGGGTAAATCAGCAAGCCAAGTTAATTCGGCATAGGTTGCCACAATTCTATTGATGGCGGTCTGACTACCCGTGGTAAACAAGGCAATGTGGCTTGTAGGGAGCCCATTTTGGCTGGAATTCGCGTTATAGCGCCTTTGCACCTCTAAAGCGACTGCATCACTGGTATCAATAATATTGATCTCATTCCCGACTATTTTTTGGAGCCGTTGCATAACCAAGGGATAATGCGTACAACCTAGCACAATTTGATCTGCACCGGCTTGCAACAAAGGTTTACTGTATTGTTGCAACAACGAATCGATAGAATGAGACCCCTGCTCGATGGCATCAGCCAAGCCAGGACAACCTTGGCTGGCAATTGAAACAGAAGGCATGAAGCGTTCTAATAGCCGCTTATAACGCCCAGAAGCGACGGTGTTTTCTGTGGCTAAAATGCCCACGCATCGACTTTGGCTGGAAATCGCGGCGGGTTTAATGCCCGGCTCTACCCCCACAATGGGCACGGTAAACTCTTTTCTCAGGGTATCTATCGCCATGGCGGTCGCGGTATTGCAAGCAATGACGACTAAAGTGCAGCCCTGTGCTTCAAGCCAACTCGTTATAAGCCGGCATCGCTTCAATAAAAGTGCATCGGATAAATTCCCATAAGGAGCGTGCGCTTGATCGGCCACATAAATAAGCGGCGATTCAGGCATAAGTTTATAAATACTAGACAGTACAGTTAGCCCACCAATACCAGAATCAAACACGCCAATCATAGGAACCTTACTAAACGAATCAACTAGGCTAAGTGTATCACGAACCATGAAAGGCAGAATACGCTGCCTTGTTTGGTTTAAAGACTCAACACCGACTGCCGCTCAATCAGCCGAGGGGTAAACCTTAGCGGTTGTTCAATTTTTTGATAACGCTCGTCTAATCGATGCAACACTAACTGCGCTGCCAAAGCGCCCATTTCATTAACTGGGTATCGGATCGTCGTAAGGTGCGGTTTCAGAACTCGCGCTAATATGATGTCATCAAAGCCCACTATGGATACCTTCTCAGGAATGTCTAAACCGGCGTCTTGCATCATAAGCATGGCACCTGCAGCCATCGCGTCATTGTAAGAAAAAACGGCCGTTACGCCCAAATTGCGTTGAAGCACTTCAGACATAGCTGAATGACCACCCTCTTCGTCGGGGAAAGCCTTCACTATTGCTCGATCATCTACATCTATGCCTGCTTCATGCAAGGCTTTCGAATACCCCTTTACACGATGATTGCCATCTTCAATTTCTATATTGGTGCCAATGTAGGCAATCTTTTTGTGTCCCTTTTGAATGAGGTGCCGTGTGGCCAAATAGGCGCCATATTCATTGTCTAAAAATACACAATGATCTTCCCAGCCAGGAATTAAACGATTAATGATCATCACCGGCGTATCTTGTTGAAACAGCTCTATTAGCTCGTCATCGGGTAATGCTTTGGAATGAATGATGAGGGCATCACAGCGTCTTTCTTGGAGAAAACGAATCGAGCTACGCTCTAGATCTGGCATATGATAACCCGCCGTCACAATCACATGTTTACCCGCTTCCATAACCTTACGGTGAACACCCGCCATTAACTGACCGAAAAAAGGCGATTCGATTTCACCGACTAACAGACCAATACAATCGGATCGGTTGTTAACAAGCGCTCGAGCAAGTGTATTGGGCTTGTACTTTAATTCGTCCATGGCTTTTAAGACGGCTTCTTTTTTTTCTGGCACAACCGAGGCTGAATCATTGATCACACGAGAAACCGTAGAAACAGAAACCCCTGCAGCCTTGGCGACGTCTTTAATATTGGCCATTCACACTCCGTTTAAACTCATTTGAAACAGGTTTCAAATACTGAACTAATAATGGCACTATCTCAAGAAAATAACTATTGAAAACGTTTTCAAATAAAGTAAAATCACGAAAAAAATAAAGGATAGGCAAAATCCGTGAGCCAAGATAATTTTGATCCAGCCGATCACGCCCATAAAAGACGTAATCCACTGACCGATGAATGGGTTTTGGTGTCACCTCATCGGGCCAAGCGCCCTTGGCAAGGACAAAGTGAGCCAATCAACGAGCCTCAACTACCGGCCCATGATGAAAATTGCTTTTTATGCCCAGGCAATGAACGTATCTCTGGTGATGTTAACACAAACTACAGTGGTACCTATGTTTTTCAAAATGATTTTGCCGCCCTGCAAGCTGACTCTCCGGATAGCCCGCAATCACAAGACCCGCTCTTTCAAATGAAGGCTGAAAGTGGCGAGGCGCATGTCATTTGCTTCAGTCCAGACCACAGTAAAACGCTACCGGAACTGACCCATTCTCAGCTTCTAACTGTTGTCGAGACTTGGACACAACAATACATTAAGCTTTCTAAACGCTTTCAATGGGTTCAGATATTTGAGAATAAAGGGGCTGCGATGGGTTGTTCACAACCCCACCCTCATGGACAAATTTGGGCGAATTCAAGTATTCCTACCTTGCCCAAAAAAGAGTCTCAACAACAAACCCAGTACTATCAGGCGTATCAAAAAAATCTGCTACTGGAATACGCACAAAAAGAAGATACTAATGACGTTCGTACGGTATATAAAAACCAAGACTGGATCGTTGTCGTTCCGTATTGGGCTTCATGGCCGTTTGAAACATTGCTCATGCCTAGGTTACGCCAAGTTTCACACTTTCATCAACTAACAGAAAATGAAAAGAAAAGTTTAGCCGATGCCATCAAGGTGCTAACCACCAAGTATGACAATCTGTTTAATACTTCTTTTCCTTATTCTATGGGATGGCATGGTGCGCCTACTCATTTAAAAGACACGCCCTACTGGCAGTTGCACGCACATTTTTATCCGCCATTGTTGCGCAGCGCTTCGGTGAAAAAATTTATGGTGGGTTACGAAATGTTAGCCGAACCCCAGCGCGATTTAACGCCAGAGCAAGCTGCAGAAAAGCTAAAAGCACTCAGCACGCACCATTATAAGGATAAATAGAATGTCGATTCAGAGTATTGCCCATCGCAATTTTGTTGAGGCATTCAAATTTGAGCCCAGTCACCACTTCCATGCACCTGGTCGCGTTAACTTGATTGGCGAACACACCGATTACAATGACGGGTTTGTATTGCCGGCCGCCATTAATTTTGGGACCTTTGTGTGTGCTAAGAAGCGCGAAGATAACCTTATTAGAGCCTGTGCGGTTAATTTCAATAAAGAAATCACTGAATTCTCTTTAACCGGCGACATTCCCGCGTGCACAACACATCGATGGTCAAACTATCTCCGCGGTGTTTGCCAGGTGTTAATGCAAACAGGTTATGAACTGACGGGCGCTGATATAACCATCGCAGGAGACGTTCCCTATGGTGCAGGATTGAGCTCTTCAGCGGCATTGGAAATTGTACTGATTAGAGCACTCTTAGAGCTAGCAAACATTGAGATAGACCCTAAGAAAGCGGCTCTATTAGGGCAGCAAGTTGAAAATGAATATATCGGCGCAAATACCGGCATCATGGATCAACTCGTTTGTGCTCTTGGCCAAAAAAATCAGGCCTTACTCATTGATTGCCGATCACTTGAAAGCCAGCCAGTAGCCTTAGATAGCGATATGGCCATTGTTATAATTAATTCAAACGTTAAGCGCGGCTTAGTCGATTCTGAATATAATTTACGGCGTGCTCAATGCAACGAGGCGGCACAAGCTCTCAACGTTAGCCATTTACGAGACGCAACGTTTAGCCAGTTAGAAAACGCAAAAACACACATGAGTCAGCAAGTTTACCAGCGTGCCCGTCACATCATTAGTGAGAACGAGCGAACATTAAATGCCGCTTCGGCGCTTAAAGACAAAAATTGGTCAAGGCTGAGTGAATTAATGGCGCAGTCACACGCGTCTATGCGCGATGACTTTGAAATCACTGTTCCGGCGATCGACGCAATAGTAGAGATGGTGGCCGATGTCATCGGAGACCGAGGCGGTGTTCGAATGACCGGTGGCGGCTTTGGAGGATGCGTTGTCGCCCTGGCACCAACCGACTTAGTATCTGATATTCGTCAAACGGTGATGAAACAATATCAAGCGACATTCGGAATTAAAGAAGACATCTATATTTGTACCGCAGAAGACGGTGCATTTATGGCATAATGCTACTTTTTTATTATCTCGAGGCTTTTCATGGTCGCAACGATCTCTGAGCAAACGTTAGGAACTTTGGCTACTGGCGAAGAAGTTAAACAATTTATATTGCGAAATGCATCGGGTGCTGAGGCAAAATTTTGTAACTTAGGCGCCGCTTGGGTAGGATTCAAACTAACACACGACAGTGAAAACCTAGTGCTTGGATGCGATACACTTGAAGCCTTCATTAATCAGGGGGCCTCGCTTGGTGCCACTATTGGTCGGTTTGCCAATCGAATAAAAGGCGGCCAATTTTCGATCGACAATCAAACGGTCTCTGTCTCTCAAAATATGGCCAATGATCATATTCACGGCGGTTTTGAAGGTTATTCAAAAAAGATCTGGCAAAGTCATATTGCATTGGTTAATGAGCACCCAACATTGACGTTTCGTTATTTATCTGCCGACGGCGAAGAAGGTTTTCCGGGGCAACTTGATGTCGCCGTGACTGTCACTTTAACAGACAGCAATTCGGTGAGTTTTGAATACACGGCACAACCTCACGCCCGCACCGTGGTGAATTTAACAAACCACGTATACTTCAATTTACAAGGCGCGCAATCTGGGAACTTAAATGATCATGAGTTTAAGATTAACGCATCACACTATGTTGAAGCGGACTCGACAGGCATGCCAACGGGTTCTATTAATACGGTAGCTGGAACAGCATTGGATTTAACACAATGGAAAAATATCGCTACTGAACTTAACGACCAACAAGACCCTACTATCGCGCGCGCGCATGGTTATGACCACTGTTATTGCTTAGACAACAACGGTGAACAAAGTTCCGTCGCGTTTGCACGAGCCGAGGGTATTCAATTAACTTGTACAACGACCCTACCCGGCGTTCAATTTTATACTGGGAACTTTTTAGGCAACACGCCCATTAATGACTCCCAAGTTTATAAAACACATGGCGCATTTTGTTTTGAACCGGGATATTGGCCTGATTCGCCAAATCACGCACACTTTCCAGATTGTACGTTTGACAATTCCCATCCTTATAGCGCTATAATCGAGTACCGTTTTACTCAACTGTGAGAATTATTATGAAAAAGTTTTTAATTACAGCAATTTTAAGTATCTTTGCTGCAACTTCATTTGCAGGCGGTAAAGGTGGCAGTGAAGTCGCCATTGCATCTTATGGTGGATTAGGCGCAACCGTTGCAGTAGGTATTCCGTTAAATATTAAATTTTTAGCGTCTAACGGATTACACACCTATGGAGAATTAGAAGTGGGTGTTGGAGTAGAAGGCGGTGTAACAGCCGGCGCCGAACTTTCTGGCGGCGTTCTGGTATACGTTGGTCAAGGGCTAAGCGTTTACGGAAGCCTGGGTCCAGCCATTGGTATTGATGCTGGGTTTGGTTTAGGTGCTGAAATTGGCTTCAACATCGATGTTAACAGCAGCAGCATATTCATCGAAGGCGGCACTCACCCTGGTGCAGATTACGTGGCTGTCGGCTTGCGTTTATAATTTTTACAAAATTCGTTAAGTAGGGTGAGCCCACTCACCTTTACTTAACGACTATTATTTTTTCGCACCTTTCCTGGTGAAATGCCTTCCCAATCACTAAACGCTCTAACAAACGAATTCGCATCTGTAAACCCAAGTAAGAATGAAATTTCAGCGAGTGACAATCGCTCATCCCTAAGATAATGACGAGCTAAATCTTGACGGGTTTTCTGCAAAACAGCCTTAAACGTAATGCCTTCTTCCGATAATTTTCGTTGCAAACTGCGTTTGCTTAACGCCAAGCGAGACAGCACGTTTTCGATAGTGCTTTCACCACTGGGCAGCAACTCTAATAGAACTCCTCTGACTTTTGCAGCCATGGAGGCTTCTTTATCCAATAGAGATAATCGTTGTTGCAACTCAGGTTCAAAGTAGGTCCACATCTTTAAATTCTGTGTGAGGAAAGGCCGCTCTAAATCTTCCATTGAAAACCTAATACTTACACCTTGCCCAAGCTTAGGCACAACTCCAATAAATTCGCTGTACTCTTCTATTCCTGAAGGCAAGCTGGGTAGCGTGACGGCTAATGGCACTAGCTCACGCCGCGTGGCTATCCTCGCCAGCTTTACGAAAAACACAACTTCGACTGCTGCTATTGAAACTGGCAAAGCACCGTCATAGCCATAACACTCAACCTGATACTCTATAAAGTTATCGAAGCTGGTTTGCGACAATAACATAGGACCAATTAAGCGCTTATAGAGCGCTAAGCGTTGCATGGCTGTTTTTAAATTAGGTGAACACAAGCAAGCAAAAACAGCAGCATCGAACGATTCAACCGAAATGACTTGGCCAAGCTTTAATGGTAGATCGTTGACCCCAGCCAATGTTTCCAGCGCTGAAAATAAATTAAAATACTCTTGAGCGGTTAAGGTTGCATCACTGCGCTGAAATAGATCTTCGGGCAAACCAGCTAGGCGCGCCACTTCTGTAGAATTTTGCCCGATATCACTGATAATCACATTCCACCCTGCTTGCAACTGAAACCGGCTTGCTTGCTTCACACTATTTCACCATCGCTGCAACAATACGATCAAAAACCTTATCACTCACAATACGACGAATAAACAAAATAGGTTTCGCATACAAACCACCGACATAACGTGTTTTAGGTTTCTTAGCACGTACGGCTTTGACCAAAAGTTTGGTAATAACTGATACGGGCGAGCCTTTTCCATTTTGATAAGACTCCCGAGTGGCGTTAGCCATTGCCTGCGCCATTTCAGAATAAGCTGATTGCCCTGATCGCTTCAACATGGGTTCGAGTACTACATCGCCAAATTCAGTGACAATGGCACCAGGCTCTATAATTACAACATCAATGCCAAAAGGTGCCAACTCTATGCGCAAACAATCGGACCAACCTTCCAAGGCGTGTTTCGTTGCATGGTACCAACTGCCTAATGGGGTATACATTTTACCGCCCATTGAGGAAATATTAATAATGCGCCCAGTTTTTTGATCACGCATTTTTGGAAGTAACAATTGTGTCAGACGCGCCAAACCAAAAATATTAACTTCGAACTGATAGCGAGCATCTTCGATGCTGGTATCTTCCATTGCACCATATAAACCAAAGCCAGCATTATTAACCAAGACATCCACCGCGCCATGATGTGTTTCAATTTGGCTGACAAGGTTTTGAATCTCTTCTTCTTTGGTAATGTCCATTTTTACCGCAATGGCGCCCAGTTTCTGCAAATCATCCATTTGCTCTAAGCGTCTCGCGGCTGTGTAAACAACATAACCCTCATCGAGCAAAGCTTTCGCAAAATCTTTACCCATACCAGATGACGCACCGGTTACAAGGGCCACTTTAGCTTGGTTTGACATGCTGTACTCCTATAAACTTATTTAGAATGTGCCTCATCTTAGCGTTGTACACTGTAAACCACACTAGCAAAGCGTGCCAAAATACTCGCAATAGGTGCCACTTGAATTTAATGCACAAAAAAGCCCACGTAAGTGGGCTTTCATTTCAGCAGGGTATACTTAAAATCAAGATTTTTGAGTATCTAGCTCACGTTGCGCTAATCGTTCGGCTATTTTTGATCTACGACGCTTTACAATGGTTTGTTTAGCTTCAGTGCCAAGGTGTAGCTCACCACGCTCTTGAGCCAATCGCATTTGCTTTTCACGCTCTTTAAAACGTGCTCGCTGTTTTTCGGATACTTTATCGAAACAATGATGACAACTCACGCCATGTTCATAATGTTCGTGCTGCCGTTCTTCTACTGATAACGGTTTACGACACGCATGGCATAACTCGTATTCACCCACTTTAAGTTCGTGACCCACCGCAACGCGATTATCAAACACAAAACAATCGCCTTGCCATTTTGATTCTTCTGCTTTGACTTCTTCTAAATATTTCAAAATACCACCTTCAAGGTGGTATACCTCATCGAAGCCTTGTTCTTTCAAATAGGCCGTCGATTTTTCACATCGAATACCGCCCGTGCAAAACATTGCGACCTTTTTATGTTTTGTGGGGTCTAAATTTTCTTTCACGTATTCAGGAAATTCACGAAACGACTGTGTGTTGGGGTTCACCGCCCCTTCAAACGTGCCGATATCATATTCGTAGTCATTGCGAGTATCGACCAAGACAACTTCAGGATCAGAGATTAATTCATTCCATTGAGTTGGTTTGACATAGGTACCGACTACTTTTTTCGGGTCAATGTTTTCAACACCCATGGTCACGATTTCTTTTTTTATTTTTACCTTGGTGCGGTAAAAGGGCTGCTCATCGTGAAACGATTCTTTCGATTTAATGTCGACAAATTCTGGTGTGTTTGCAAACCACTGGTATAGAGCATCAATACTCTCTCGCGTGCCTGAAACGGTTCCATTAATGCCTTCTTTGGCTAAAATTAAGGTACCGCGAATTTGGTTTTTTTCTAGAAATGCTAACAATGGCGCACGTAGGCGCTCAGGCTGCTTAACTTCCACAAAGTGGTAAAGCGCTGAAACAACGATCTTTTTCATAATATCCTATGGCGAGCTGCATCGTAAATGCAGAGCTCAAACGATTTTGGGGCGCGAATTTTACCAAAATAGAGCATTCGCGCAACCGATTAATGTTTGATCACATGGCGCGCTAAAAATGAAGCTATTTCACCGTGAATCATATCCGTCGAGGCTGGATTCACTATATCACCTGTAATTACGTGGTTGTTATCATTCGCACGCGCAGGTACAGCAATTCGGTGTTTCACCTCTGCTCCCCAACGGCGCGCCACTTCATCGGTTTTACGAGAGTTCACAATCACATCATGATCAGAATAAATGAATAACGTCGGCGCGTTAATTTGCTCAACCTTGCTTTTACAAACGGCTTTCACAAAGGCATTCATATCGTGCACGATCGAAGTCGGGTATGAGTATGTCCAATAGGTAGCGCCCGCTTCATTGCTAGGCTCCCAACTGTGAACGCCCTTACTAATTAAGGGTATCCAGTAACGAGACCAAGGCATTTGAAACAATGGCATGGCCCAATGTTTGGGTCCGAAATTTGGCGATATCATGACCAGAGAAGCCAGCTTTCCTTGCGTCTGCGGTTGTTGCGACAGCCACGTTGCCAAGGTGCCACCGGTTGAGGTACAAATAATGATGACCTTTTTACCTAACTGCTCCGCAATTTGCCAAGCTTCTAGGGCATCGTACATCCAGTCGTATGGGGTTGCCTTGGCTAGTTCATCTCCGGTTAACCCATGACCCGTTATCCGAGTTGCGTGGTAGTTAGCATTAAAGTGCTTGGCAATATTTTCAGGAACCGGGGTAATTTCTTGTCGAGTAGCCGAGAAACCGTGTAGGTATAAAACACAATAGTCTGTCTTCGTTGGCTGATGTTCGTTATTGAAAATAATCGCTTTTTCCGCCCCTTTTGGTACAGCTGGGAAAAAATTTTCAATTTCGGCAAGTTGCGCCTGAATTTTCTTAAGCTTTTCGGTTTCTGAATAAGAGCTGTAAAGGTTAGCACCAAAACGACCTGGCTTGATGGGAGTGGTTAGGTCAACTTTTGGTCGAGGACCCAAAACAAAAAGTGCGACACACACCAATATCAAAAAAGTGAGAAACAACGGTAAACTCCGAGCAGATTAACAATTAGGCGCAAAGTATTTCAAATTTAACCCTACATTGCACCTTCTATCTAAAAAGTAGCACTCTAGTAACCTAAATTTCAAAAAAGAGGCATTAAATACTCTGTTTAATGCCTCTAAGTTAATATAAATGGCCTGCTTAGCTTTTGTCGGCCTCTTCAATGGAGACAAAATCGTCACAATTTATTTCTAAATCGCCGTTAGATTTAAAGTTTTTATCCATTTTTTTGATGGCCCCGCACATATTGTTGATCCGTTCATCTTGTGCTTGAACATGGTCTAATAGGGCTTTAATTGCGTGCGCTGTAATATCGGGCATATCCGCACCACCATAGGCATCAAAACCGATTTTTTGTGCCATTTCTTTTTGCTTATCGTTCAATAGCGATACTTTCTCACCATCTTGTCTGACGATTCGCCCTGGAATCCCGACGACCGTCGCATTCTCTGGCACTTCTTTTGTAACAACAGCATTTGAACCAACGCGGGCATTTCTGCCCACGGTGAATGGACCTAGCACCTTCGCACCGGCACCGACAATGACGCCGTCTTCTAAGGTTGGGTGGCGCTTCCCTTTACTCCAACTGGTCCCCCCTAATGTCACGCCTTGATAAATCGTGACATCATCACCAATTTCGGCCGTTTCTCCAATGACCACACCCATGCCGTGATCAATAAAAAACCGACGCCCAACCTTGGCGCCTGGGTGTATTTCTATGCCGGTTAGCCAGCGGCTAAACTGAGACACCCAACGCGCTAACACTTTTAAGTTCCATCCCCACAAACGGTGAGACAACCGATGAAACAATATGGCGTGTAACCCTGGATAATTTAGCAAGACTTCTAACCAGCTTCGCGCGGCAGGGTCTCGATCAAACACACTTTGGATATCATCTTTTAATCTGGCGAACATTCTAAGACTTCCTTATGGTCTTATCGACTTGACTTAACATGCCACGCAGAATATTGGCTTCGACCTCATCTGGCTGCGCTCTTAAGACTAAGCGGCGAATTTTACTCATTAATGTTCTGGGGTTATTGGGGTCTAGGAAATCAATATCAACCAACGTTTTTTGCCAATGATCAAATAAACTCTCTAACTGGCCACTGTTTGCTGGCTTTTGATCCCACTCAACACCAAATGCAGGCTTATCTCTTGCTTCTAAACTGACCGAAGACATCACCAACTCATAACACAACACCTGAACGGCACTGGCAACATTTAAAGAACTGTATTCAGGGTTAGAAGGTATATGCACATGGCATTGGCATATCGCTAGCTCTTCATTGGTTAAACCACTGCGCTCGCGCCCTACGACAACTGCAGTTTTTTCACTGCTAGGTAAGGCAAGCACCTGATGTGCCATTTCCCGAGGGTTAACCAATGGCCAAGGCAAGCTTCTTGAACGTGCCGAAGCACCCACCACCAATGCGCAATCGGCGACGGCCTCTTGCAATGTATTCACTACCTGGGCGTTCTCTAAAACATCGCCTGCGCCCGCAGCTAAAGTGGTAGCCTCTTGTGAGGGGAACTCTTTAGGCTCTACCAATACAAGGTGTTTAAACCCCATGGTTTTCATGGCTCGAGCAGCGGAACCAATATTGCCTGCATGCGAGGTATTTACCATGACGATTTTTATATGATCAAACTGCAAGAAAGACCTTCCTGTTAAAAATTACACAATTTCACTTAATGATACGGCAAACATAGTGTATGATGCGCGCCCTTTTGAATCAAAAAGATGATTCATTCGGTGTTCGGCCTACAGTCGCCGCGACCGAATCGCTGTTTAACAAGTCCTTGCGGACCCGATTTCCTAATTTGACGCACGTTGGTGAAGCACCTCCGTGGTCTTAACTATATTGTGAGAGAATAACATGCAACCAATCGTTAGTATTGCGCTACGTGCAGCTCAAAGTGCAGCAGATAAGATTAACTATACCATTGAAAATATCGACAAATTAATGGATGAAGGTGACAGCCGCGAGGACGTACTCAAAAAAGCATTCGAAGATGCGGCATGGCGCGCTCGTAAAGCTATTCGAAATGCTCACACCAAACATCATATTGACTCCCCTCAAATTGGCATGGAAGAAAGCCGAGAATGGGATGGACAATCAAAGTGGGTTGTCGATGTCGCCTCTGGCATAAACAATATAAAAGCTGGCTACCCTGGCTTTTTAGTCAATGTTTCACTTTATACCAAAGACAAAATCGACGTTGCCGCGATTGTAGACCCTATGTCAGAAGACTTTATGACAGCGCAACGAGGACGCGGCGTACAAGCCAATGAGCGACGTGTAAGAGCCGTTTATGCACCCATTGCTAACGCAACCGCTTCTTTGCAAACTGCCGATATTGACCTAATTACACAATGGCATAGCCGAACTTCAGAATTACGAATGACGGGTTGTGGTTTATTGAACTTTGTTCATCTGGCTGCCGGCAAAACCAATGTAGCAGTAGCACAAAACTTATCGCCTGCTGATATGGCAACTGCGATGCTTATTGCTCAAGAATCTGGCGCATTAACCGGCAATGCAACTGGCGCGCCGGTCAAAATGGACAGTGGCGAGCTGATGGCTGCAGCACCACGATTGTTTAAACACATCGTTGCCAGCAACATGGCTTAACGGTAGTCGTAAAGGGTGCGCTGCACCCTTTCATTGTTTTTATACTACAAGCCTCTCTTTACCAGATATCACCATTCTATCCTTGTTCAACCCGCCACTTTATTGTTATAACGCTATTAAATTTTCTTGGTAATCCTATACTATGCAACCGCTTCACGTTTATGCTGGTCAGCACGCACTTAAACACATTCAAAATCATGGCTTGAAGCCTGCGGATATTTCAGCAATTTTAGGTGCTTCTGGCGGTCCCAAATGGTTTGTATTGACCCACCTAGATCGTTATATCGCTCAAGAATGGCTTCCAAATATTCCCCATCAAGTTGAACTGATTGGCAGCTCAATTGGCGCTTGGCGCATGAGTGCCTATGCGAACCCTAACCCAGTTGATGCGATTGCCAAACTAGAGCAAGGCTATTTGCATCAAGACTATAGCGATAATGCCGATGCTCGAGAAATTACGCATCACATTCACGCGCTGCTCGATTCATTCATCGATGAAAGTTTATCTCACAATCAGAGTTCACGAAAATTAAACATTGTGGCGGCTATTTCACGCGGAATGACAAAGCACGAACAAACCCACATCCAAGCCGCGGCGTTTGCTGGCGTTGCTCTGGCCAATATGATCTCACGTAAAACGCTGCCTCTTTGGTTTGAGCGAGTTATTTTTCAATCAACCGGTGCGCAACTTCCGATTGAAAAATGGGATCAATTTAAAACACATCAGGTGCCGCTTCGTGCCGATAATATTCGTCAAGCATTGCACGCAACAGGTTCTATTCCAGTTGTTATTGAGGGCGTAAAAAACCCGGCACATGCCCCAATAGGTATGTATCGTGATGGCGGAATGGTTGATTATCACTTCGACTTACCGATAAAACCCCAAAATGGTTTAGTACTTTACCCTCACTTTGCGCCTTTATTGAAACCCGGTTGGTTTGATAAAGCCTTACCTTGGCGACATGTAAATGCAGACAATTACTCTCACACTGTTGTGGTTTGTCCAAGCGCTGAGTTTATTGCGCAACTGCCCAATCAAAAAATACCTGACCGCAATGATTTTAAGAAACACAGAACTTCGGAGCGAATTGAGGTTTGGAAGGAAGTGATTGAAAAAAATAAAATGTTGGCTGACGCTTTCCATAATATGGTAAATTCGCCAAACTTTGCCGACACAGTAAAACCCATAACGGAATTTATTTAGTTAGCTTATGGCCTCAACGGAAATCGCTTCACCCTGTATTCGAAATTGCTGTTTAAACGAGCAAGATATTTGCGTGGGGTGTTTTCGATCACTGGATGAAATCAAACATTGGCATAAAGCCACTCGTGATGAAAAGCAACTCATTCTAACCACCGCTGATACTCGAAAAAAACAGTCGCCTTATAAAGGTTAATTACTCTTCGGTAAGGTTATTGAGCGATAAGACAACTGCACCATTTCTTTGCTCTAACTCAACTTTCTCATGCGCGAATCCAGCCTTTTCCATCGGTAATATAGAATCAATTATTGGCATTAATTTCCCTTCGTTCACTAATTCAACTAACGCATGCAACTCATGTTCTGACTCTTTTGCAAAACGGAACAACACCTTCTTACCAGTTATAATTGGCAATATGACCGACAACAGCATGTCTGAAAATGATGGGTTTCCTGTTACAAAGATTCCACATGGTTTTACCAGTTTAAGGCTTTTTAGAATAGGCGCTTGTGCCACCATGCTGAATACAACGTCAAATTGCGTTTTATGTGCGTAAACGTCACTCTGCTGATAATCGATAAATTCTTCTACGCCTAATTTCAGCAACATGACCTTTTTTGACGCTTTATCGACAACAGAAACCCGCGCACCTTTTGCAAGGGCAATCTGCACGGCAAATAACCCAATACTGCCGCCGGCGCCAACGATTAAAATGTGCTGACCGGCTTTTAATTGCACAATATTCAAAAAATGCAGCGCATTTAAACCACCTAAGGGCACAGCGGCGGCCTGCTCGAAACTCAAGCTTTTTGGTATTTTGACCATAGTGTTGTTAGCCGACACTTTCAAAAACTCACCATAGGCACCGAAGCCCATTCCGGTATTACCAAAAACAGCATCCCCCACTTTAAAACGCGAATCTGATTCAGAAGCCTTGCTTATGGTCCCTGAAAAATAGCCGCCTAGTACAGAGTTTCGCGGTTTAAAAACACCTATGGCCAACCGCAAAGGCAACCAAAACCATTTAACAGGAAAGTTAAAGCTGCGTAATTCACAATCGGCTTTAGTCACTTCAGCGGCGCGTACGCAGATTTCATAATGTTCAGGTTTGGTATTGGGCCGAGCGATCTCTTCAACTTTTAGCACCGAAGAGGGTCCATATTTACGATAAGTCACGGCTTTCAAGGTAAGTTCCTTCCTCTGCATAACTATTTAATTTGAATGTTCAGACTCTGTTCAGGCACAAAGTCGATAATGGGTTTATGTCAAAGGAGGCTACTGCATGAACGCACAGACACAATCTAATTACTCTATACGCTCTAACCGAGTATTAAAAGCCTTAGTAACACTCGGCGCTTCTTTATCACTCATGGGTTGTTATGTAGAAGTCTATAGCGATTACGAAGATGACTATCATTACGAACCTTCGCCTTACACGATTGCCGATATGCGCACTTCATTTTTAGTAGAAGCGGCGATTACACCTGTAGCATTGGCCGCCGAAGCCCCTTACCAAGTGATCGATCCAGATAAATACACCAGCCCTCGTTCACGAATGCCGTCTCGCGGTCATGTCACGGACACAACTTATGCTTATTTATTCGACAATGTTGAGTGTGCAGAAGGCGGCAGCACCCAGGTAGAAGCTGAAGCAGAAACGACCTCTTACAGTGACGGCTATACCTATGTTGACATTCAAACTTCCGCACAAGCTAACCACTGTCAAGTATGGCAAAACTCAGAGCTGGTCACCATTAACAGTGATTTAAGTTACGACACAACCGGATGGTATGATGACTATGAAAATGAACTCAGCCGCATTGATGGTCAACTAGGGGGCCAGTTCAACTTAAAATGGCATTCAAAACAAATTGAGCTGGTTAATATTTCTTCAACCATTACTGAAATCAATGCGACTGATTTTAAGATTGATCTAAAGGCATCGGCAAAACTCGATGATGGCTTTAGTGTTCAGCGGCCAACGCTAAAGACTACGCAAAAAGTACATTGGTACCTCGGCGCAAAACACCCTCACTTAGGAGAAATGAAATTCATCAGTGGGTTACATTGGGTGTCGCTTAAATTTGAAGACCAAGGTGTTTGGCGTGAAAACAGTCAAGGCAGATCCAACTTCTGGACTTGGACTGAGCTTGGATATTAATGTTAGATTTACTTTGAAAGGTTGGATCACCGAACAAAAACAATAATGAGTGATTCAGCCTCTTTTTTTTAACAAAAAAAAACCCGACACACATGTCGGGTTTTTAACTGGTTGCTTACGACCAGGGGTTTTAAAAGTGCCGTAGCACCTTTTTTTAGAGCAATAGCCCTAAACCTATATTCTCAGCATTTCATTAAAATACATTTAATGGAATTTTAAGGTATCGAGTTCCATTATTTTCGGCAGGTGGCATTTCACCAGCCCTCATATTGACTTGAACCGAAGGAAGTATCAGCATTGGCATTCCTAAGGTCGCGTCTCTTTCGGTTCGCATCTTAACAAACTCTTCTTCTGCAATGGCGTCTTTTACATGAATGTTTTCTTCTCGCTGCTCTTTTACGGTCGTTAAATACTTATAGTCACGTCCATTCGGGCCATAATCATGACACATATAGAGCTTAGTTGAATCGTCTAAACTTAACAGGCGTTTTACAGAATTAAACAAAACATTAGCATCGCCACCTGGGAAATCGCAACGTGCGGTGCCTTGATCTGGCATAAATAGGGTATCACCCACAAATGCATGTTCATCTTCTACCACATAAGATACGCAGGCAGGGGTATGCCCAGGCGTATGAAGCACTTTTACCGTTAATTGGCCGATCTTAAAGGTTTCTTCGTCATCGAAAACTACGTCAAATTCAGAGCCATCGGCTTTAAATTCAGGCTCTGCATTAAATATGTCTTTAAATACATGCTGAACTTGATTAATTTTACTGCCAATACCAATTTGACCACCCAATTTCTCTTTTAGATAGGGTGCAGCAGACAAGTGGTCTGCGTGGACATGTGTTTCTAGAATCCATTTAACGGTTAAACCTTCAGACTTTACGAATTCAATCACGGCATCTGCAGCTTCTGTATGCGTTCGGCCTGATTTAGCGTCAAAATCTAGAACGGAGTCTATAATTGCGGCCTCTTTACTTTGTGCATCAAACACTAAGTGAGTGTAAGTAAAGGTCTGCTTATCAAAAAAGGTCTTAATGCGTGTATTGGTACTCATTGTAGGCTCCTCGGCTAATCACTTAAATATTAGCAACTTCTAATTTAGATTTACCTATCGTATAGTGTGTCTTTATCATTTGCAACCCTGAAATTCTCACTATGCAATTTTAGTAGCATTATGCGAGAATCGTTAATCGGTTGCGTAACAAACCAGCCACCACCTATGAGGAGTACAACAGATGACACCGACTCAAATTGCAGAAACCTATTTTGTCTCTGCTCAAATAACCGCTGACGATGTTCAAAAAGCGAAAGAAGAAGGCTTTGACGTCATTATTTGCAATCGCCCAGACGAAGAAGAGCCAGGCCAGCCTAATCATGACGTGATCAAAGCCGCCTGTGATGCAGTGGGAATTCGCTTTGAGTTCATGCCTATGCAAGGGCCAAACTTTACGCCTGAATACGTAGAAGGTGTTAAAGCGCTCATTGCCAGCAATAAGAAAACGCTAGGCTATTGCCGAACAGGTAATCGAAGTTCAATTTTGTTTAATGCTGCTCAATAAAAACAAGGTAGTACCCGATTAACGCCTTTTCACTACCACACGCCCGGGATATCAATGCTGGGCTACTTGTCGCGTTAATAGGCATTCCTCAATGCTTAGCTTATGCCATGCTTTCTGGCTTACCGCCAATGTATGGCTTAGTTACAGCGGCTGTTCCTGGAATCATTGCTGCTCTGTTGGGCAAAAGCCGCTTCGTAACTGTGGGGCCAACCAATACGACGGGGCTCATCATCTTAACATCGCTGAGCCCTTGGGCTGGTGATCCTAATGCGCTTCTGACGGCGATGGCCACCCTTGGATTTATGGCAGGATTGATGCGCCTCGTCATAGTAGTAAGCCGCACGGAAAGGATCTTTGACTTTGTTCCTGAGGCCGTCATGGTTGGTTTTGCCACAGGTGCCGCCGTTATTATTGGGGTTATGCAGCTTGACGAAACGCTTGGGCAACCCTTTGAAGGCGTCTCCAACGTATTAGAAGAGTTCATACGGCTATTAGATTATTCATTGCCCGACGTTAACTTCGCGAGCTTTTTGTTGGCCTTTATCGCACTCATATCGGTCATACTTGGCAAAAGGTTTTTTCCTAGATGGCCCATACCGCTGATCGTATTAATTTGCAGCATGGCTTTGGTTCACTTTAGCCAACAGTCGTGGGTTCTCAGTTGGGCTACCTTAGGCAAATCAGGCTTAGTTTCTGAAGGCTGGCCACAAATCAATTCAGCCCTGCCCTCTTTATCTATGATTCAGCAGCTGATTATCCCAAGCTTTGCCGTCGCATTTATTGGCTCCTTGGAACTCATCGTGACACTTCGAAACAGTCGTAGCCAACATTTATTGGCCAGTGAACTTAAAAGCCAAGGCATCGCGAATATTGTCGGCAGTTTTGCCGGCGCGTTTCCAGCCAGTACCTCTTTAACTCGTTCAGTTATGCTAGAAGTGGGCGGTGCTATGTCTCGTTGGGCGCCCTTTATTGCCGCTTTGGTCATGGTCCCTATTCTCATATTTGGCGCTAGCGCCATCAGCGCTATCCCGCAGCCCGTTATCGCTGGCCTGCTAATTGCCATCGCTATTTCTATGATAAAGCCCGCACAAATAAAGCAAATGCTGCGTGGCAACCACCAAACTCGAATGCTGTTTATTTCAACGTTTTTAAGTACGCTAATGTTTGATTTTCATATTGCCATTCTAGTCGGAACGTTACTGGGTATCGGGCTATTCTTATTTCAAACCAGCAAGCCACAAATATTTTGCTATGAACTCGATGAGCACAATCAAGCTCACCCGGTACATAATAAAGCCCCTAGTCGTTTGCTTATACAGATATCCGGCAGCTTATATTTTGCCGCTGCCCGTCAACTGCCCAATCAAGTCAATGAACGATTAGTGGAAGGCACGCAACAGTGCGTCATAGATTTATCTCATGCACATCAATGCCGAGTTGCGGCCATTCAAGCCTTACAAGAAATTGAGCAGCACTGCGTCGCACAGGGAATAGACCTAAAAATGACGGGGGCTTCCACTAGTTTGCAAAGCTTATGTTCATCTTTGAACACCGCATTGCCTTGGAGTAACGATCAATTAAGTTTAATCTTACAGGCTAGAAGTTAATCTACCGGCCGGTTTCGATAAGACTTCACCATACCAAAGATAAAAAATACCATCGCTAACCAGACGATTCCAAAGGTCACATAGCGCTGTACAGGTGCCGTTTCTCCAAAGATAAAAATCGCCGTAACAAACTGCATAGACGGATTGAGATACATTAAAAACCCTGCAACGACTAAGTTCAGTTTTCTAACCGACGATGCAAACAATAGTAAGGGCGTGGCCGTAACAGCCCCAGATAGGGCGAGCAACGCATAGGTAGGTAAGTCGTAATTAAGAACTGTTCCGCTGTTGTACTGAATTAATAAGAGTACACATACGGCAATCGGAAATGCCCAAAACGTCTCTAACGTGAGGCCATGCAAGCTTTCTAACGTTTGCTGTTTACGAACCAATCCATATAGTCCAAAGCTAGTGGCCAGTATAATGGAAACCCAAGGAACTTTACCCAGCAAGACTAACTCGACCAAAACCGCCATCACGGCTAAAACCCCAGCGATAAACTGATAGCGAGTAAGCTTTTCTTTAAGAATCACCGCCCCTAACAATAAGCTTACTAAGGGCGTCATAAAATAGCCTAAACTCGATTCAATTACTTTACCGACAGATACAGCCCAAATAAACACAAACCAATTTACAGTAATTAAAAATGACGACAGCATGGTCATTAAGATGGTTTTCTTATTCTTAAAATGCGTAAAGAATTGCCTTATTTCGCCGAAGTAGCCAATGAGCAAAAAACTCAAGGCACAGGCAAAAATAATACGAAACGACAATACTTCTAATGGCGCCACATGCTTTAGGAGGTAAAAATACAATGGGAAGCAACCCCAAATTAAATAGGCTAATACAGACTGAAGCAGACCTTTCACTTAAACCTCATATCTAAACAACGGTAAGATGATCGCGGCCAATCAATATTGACCACGAAATAATGGTTTGAGTGTAAAGCAAATAGTGGTCACGCACACCCACCTTTATTACCAATTTGGGAACTATTTTGTGAATTTATGGCAGCGAGAGACCCATTTTAATCTGGATATTTTAGGTGGCTGGGTTCTTATTTCATAAAAATCTAATATATTTACAAGAGTCCACTTGAAACTTACTTAAAAACAAGTAACATTAGAGAAATCTAATATTTAGAGTAATTTAATTTCTCAACGAGGTAACGATGGAAATTGTAAACTTTACACCCTACTCGGCCGCTATTGGAGGCGCTATTTTGGGCTTATCGGCGGCACTATTACTGTTCGCAAAAGGCCGTGTCGCGGGAATATCGGGAATCGCGGGAGGGGTTATCGTGCCAGAAAAGGGCGATACTTTATGGCGTGTCGTTTTTATAGCCGGTCTAATTTTAGGTGGTTTTATATATCAGTGGATCAGTAAAGGTACCGATAGTGCATTGTTTGTCGGCGTGCAACATATTGAATCGGTGGTGAGCACTCCCCTACTTATCTTGGCAGGGCTTCTTGTCGGTGTTGGTACCACCATAGGTACTGGTTGTACCAGCGGTCATGGTATCTGTGGCTTAGCTCGTAAAAGCCCACGTTCACTTGTGGCTACATTAAGCTTTATGGCGGCAGGGTTTGTTACGGTTTTTATAATGAAATCTTTGCTTGGAGTTGGCGCATGAATAATTTTAAATCTTTATCCGTAGCGCTTATTGCGGGCGTTCTTTTTGGCTTCGGATTATCGGTTGCACAAATGATCGACCCAGCAAAAGTCATTGGTTTTTTAAATATTTTCGGCGCTTGGGACCCTTCATTGGCCTTCGTAATGGGCGGCGGTTTATTGGTTAATATTATTTTAACCCCATTAATTTTGAAGCGTTCTAAGCCTGTTTTTGCAGAATTGTTTCGAGTACCGGCAAAATCTGAAATCGACGCAAAAATTATTGGCGGCGGAATACTATTTGGCATCGGCTGGGGTTTAGCTGGCTATTGCCCTGGTCCAATACTGACCTCTATTAGCTTCATTAATACCGATATTTTAGTTGTAGTGGTGAGTTATGTAGTGGGTACGTTTGCTGCGAAATATGTTACCGCTAAAATAGAGCGTGCTAAGCACGTTAAACATAACGTCGATGAAGCTTGCATCGGGTAAACTAGAATTACGCTGCAACGATGGTTGGTGAAATATGTGCCAACCATTGTTGAGCTATCCACTGGTGCCCTAATTGAGTCGGATGAACACCATCTTCTAAATACTTTTCGGGTTTCCTTTCGAGCTCTAATAAGTGCTGCAATGGTATCCAACACAAATCATTATCTTCACAGACACCTTGATATTCTTTGAACAGGTTAGCCATTATTGGCAACCAACGGCGAGTCACCTCCCCAAACGGTAACGCAATTGGCTCCATCACCATACAGTGCGAAGAACGTGCTTTTATCGTTTGAACGATTCGATTAAAGTGCGAGACACTGCTCTCAATATCAACGTCTTCGTTGCGCTTTAACGCATGCCAAATATCATTTATCCCGATCATCAAGGTAGTGCAATCAGCTTTTAATACCTGCTTTGGCCAACTATCTTGGTCCACTAGAGTATCAACCGTTTTGTAACCAGCAAAGCCTCTATTCCAAACTTGGTGCGTTTTTAGTGCACCTAATGCCAACATCTTCACATACCCATGACCCAGAGCGGCTTCAGTTTTTTGGTGACGAAGCGCCCTCTTTCGGTGGCAATCTGTAACTGAATCACCCACAAATATAAATTGCTTACTGACCAACGTTTTTGCCCTCTCAGCGCTAAGATAACGGGTAAAAAGAATCCTTGGTTAAATGAAACACTCCTAAATAAGGAACCGGTACTTGTAAACAGTCTGGCCAAGGTGTGTCATGCACTATGGCAAGCAACGCTCGAATAACACCGGCATGTGTGACTAAACAAAGAGTGCCTGATTGATGTTGGTATTCATCCCAAAAACTTAAAACTCGCTGATAAAAGTCTGACAAATGTTCACCTTCAGGAAATTGAAAATGGGTCGGTGTTTTTGACCATGTATCAATATTATGCTTCGGTATATCATGCCACGCGGTATTTTCCCATTGACCAAAATTAACTTCCTGTATTCTCGGGTCAACCAAAAGTTCTTGATCTTTGAACAGTTGCTGGGACAACAACAAACATCGCGATAATGGGCTAGAGACTACTTTTTCTATTGTCTGTGGCAGCTTATCTTTTAGCCGAGAAGCGGAATGGTTGTAATGTTCAATAGTAGGAACATCCGTTTGACCATAACAAATGCCACTCATATCAACCGCATCGTGACGAATCAGATACACGCTAACCAACCTAAATAAATTGCAACCTCGACACTTTGTTGAATGGCCCCCAAAGTATCCCCAGTATAACCACCCAGCTGTCGCTTGAGTAAGACCACCCAAAAAAGACAGACGGCCAAAGCAACGATAAATACAACGCCTAGTACCGTTGGCGGAATCATTAAAAAGACAGGCATTAATACTACGCCAGAAAAAAACCACTTTACGATAGAAATCTTCTGCGCCACAGGTTTGGCTTTATTCTCAGCTACTCTGACGTATTTACAAAAAACCATCGCCAGCATGGCAACCCACCTGCTTAAGCCATGAGCCAATAAAAACACGGGCCACACCGATAAAAGCATTAATTCAGATAACGACAATGCTTTTAGTGACAAAATAAAAATTAAGGCTAACGAGCCATACGTACCTAAACGAGAATCCGTCATTATTTCTAACTTCCGATCTCGATCAAAGGCGCCTCCTAAACCATCAAAAGTATCCGCCCAGCCGTCTTCATGAAACCCTCCTGTCAGCAAGAACCCAACGCCAATCGAAAAAATCACAGCGATTGGAACCGTAAAAAACTGCTGGGCAATCAAGAATGCGCCTAAATTAAAAAGCCCAACTAACAGGCCAATGGCTGGAAAGTAATAGGAGGTATTGTTCATTGCTTTTTCACTGAAATTTGGGTGATCGGGCACCGGTATTCGGGTAAAAAAGCCAACGGCCAATAAGAAATCTCGTATCATGATGCCGAGATTCCCGCTGAACTGAACGTTGCCATATCGTTTAGCATGGCAACGGCGCACTTAACCAAAGGATACGCTAGTGCAGCGCCTGTCCCTTCGCCCAACCTCAACTGCAAATTCAACAGTGGTCTTGCAGATAATGCCTGTAGCATGGCATCGTGGGCAGGCTCAGCAGATTGATGAGCAAATATCCAGTGCTGGCTAAGGCCTGGATTATGTTTTTCGGCTATTAAGGCCGCGACGGTAGAGATAAAGCCATCAACAATAACTGGGGTTTTCAAAGTAGCGGCCTCTTGCAGAAACCCAACCATAGCAGCAATTTCAAAGCCACCAAATTCAGCTAGCGCTTGCATCGGGGTCAAGGGTGACGCTACCCGAGCTATTGCGTCTTTTATAACCTTAATTTTAAGTGTTTGTTGCTGTTCAGTTGCGCCGGTTCCAGGCCCAACACAGTCCTTAGGATCAAGCCCCAAAATGCTGGATAAAATTGCCGACGCACTGGTGGTATTTCCGATGCCCATTTCGCCCACAATAAGTAAATTATGACCTTGCTCCACCGCTTGAGATGCCAAGCTGGCACCAATCTGAATAGCCTCTGCACTTTGAGCATCGGTCATAGCGGGTTGCTCTCTAAAGTTTGCCGTTCCGTTTGAAATCGCATGGTGCAATACGTTAGCCCACCGCGCATCCGGGTTAGCAATGCCCATATTCACTACGTTCATCTTAATGCCATTAACACGACAAAACACACTCATGGCCGCGCCACCGTGTGCAAAGTTGGCCAACATTTGCTCAGTCACTTCTTGTGGAAAAGGGTTCACGCCTTCAGCACACACGCCATGGTCGGCACCAAAAACAAAAGCTGCAGGGTTGTCGACAGATGGGGCAAGTGTATTTTGAATGAGGCCGATCTGTATCGCCAATGATTCTATCTGCCCTAATGATCCCACCGGTTTTGTCTTATCATCGATGGCAAAACTTAGTTTCTCAGCAAGCTCTAATGAGAATGTTGTGGCAAGTGTCATTTTTATTCCTTAAATATTGGGTTACCCTTTAACCATATTGGGTAGCCTGAAAAATTGGTGACAAAGTGAGTCGAAAGCTGAGCAAGTTTTTGATTAAGTAACCCGAGTTCATCAATAAATTGTCGTGTGAGCGAATCAGCGCCAATAACACCGAACCCACTCTCGTTACTCACTATAAAGGTTGGTTCACTCCGCCTTTTCAAAACCTGAATGAACTGCTCTACTTGAGTGTCACGTTGATCGGGAGCCTCAACCAACAAATTGGTCAACCACACGCCTACACAGTCAACAACAATAACGTCTTTCGGGTGCTCAGCTAAAGCCTTGGCTAATTCTAAAGGTGCTTCTACGGTTCGCCAATGGTCTGGACGAGTATCGATATGGTGCTGAATTCTTGCATTAAACTCACCATCCAGTCTTTGCGCTGTCGCTATCATTAATGGCTGCTTCGATAATGCTTCTGCACTACGCTGTGCTAACTGACTTTTGCCCGATTTAACACCACCGGTAACGAGCATCAACATTGCTCTCACCCTCACGCTGTAAGAAAGCAGCGAACATTACGGGCATTTAAGTTCAATGGCAATGCCCAGTGGAGCTTTCCGAGCACAAAAAAGCCAAGGTATTGTCCTTGGCTTATGGTTTAGCGATTCCCGATGTAAAAAAGCAGCTTAGAAGTAGTTAAGCGTTTTTTAAATAGTTCATCATAGTGTTCACATCACTGCACTCAAATGGGTCTTCTGGGCAGTTATCCATTTTTCCGTCTTCTGCAAACAGCTCTTTAACTTCTCCGTCAACAACATGCATTGAATAACGCCATGAACGATCGCCAAACCCTAGGTTTTCTTTCTTAACTAACATGTCCATGCCACGGGTAAAGTCACCATTCCCGTCTGGCAGCATCTTAACTTTAGAAACCCCTAAGTTTTTTGACCATTGAAACATGGTGAAGGCATCATTCACACTTAAGCAGTATACTTCATCAACACCTAATGCTTTTAGCTCTTCATATTTTTCTTCATACCCAGGTAAATGCGTACTTGAACAAGTAGGCGTGAACGCTCCGGGTAACGAAAACAAAACAACACTCTTGCCTTTAAAGATGTCATCAGTTGTTACATCTTGCCATTTAAAAGGATTATCGCCACCGATGCTTTCATCTCTGACTCTGGTTTTAAAGGTTACGTTTGGGACTGTTTTACTCATAGAAACTCCTAAGTTTGATTTGTGAAGTTTTACGCTTGAATACGCTCTAGGTTAGGCGCCTCGTTTGCGCTTTGCAACTGCAACTCATTTAACAATATAACCGCAATAAAACCCTTGACTTTAGAGTCGACTCTAAGCCTTATACTATAAGGCATTAACACAGGTGCTAAGGATTATTCGATGAAAATAGGTGAACTCTCTAAACGCAGCGGTTTAAGCCCGCACACGTTAAGATATTACGAAAAGTCAGGTCTACTGAAAGCCTCTGGCCGAAGTCCGTCTAATTATAGGGTCTATAACCAAGATGATTTGCAGTCGGCTAAGTTTATTAAACGTGCTCGAGACATAGGTTTTAGCCTAGATGAAGTCGACACTTTCTTATCGATTCGCTCAAATTTGTCTGCGCATGTATGTGCTGAAGCAAAACAAGTGGCCGAAAACAAAATTTCTGAAGTAACAGAGAAAATCGAAGAGCTTAAGCAAGCCTTAGTAGCCCTTCACCGCTTAAGCGATGCGTGCTGTGGCGGTGATGAGAGCGCCGAATACTGTACGATCATTGAGGCTCTCGAAAAAACCGACCAACAAGTCAAATAAATATTCATTTTTTAGATTCTCGGCCGATAATTGCAGATTCTTTGACTACACTGGTGAACAGATTAAACATTCACCCGTGAAAACATATACTTGCAATAGGTAAACCCATGAATCAAAAGTCTCCACTTTCCATTAAAAATAGGCTACTCATATCTATGTTTGTGGCCGTATTTTTATCGACCAGTATCGTAGCATTAGTTGGCCAATCTAAAACTCGCGAACTCTTAGCTTCTCGCTTAGAGTCGTCGGAACTGCCTAACTTAATACAGCGAATTCGAAATGCCTTAGACGGTGAAATAAACGAAATGTTCGTTCTAACGCGAATGATCGCCACCAACCCTTACATTATTGAGTGGTCAAAAAATGGCGCTAGCAAGTCTGAAGAGGCCGATGTTGTTAATTACTTAAAATCAGTTAGAGACGCTTACGGTCTAAGTAACGCTTCTTTTGTGGATAGAGAATCGAACAACTATTGGAATCAGGATGGTTTTTTACGAACACTCAATAACGATAATCTTGATGGGTGGTTTTTTGCTTTCAAATCCAGTGGGCAAGCTGAATCGGCCAGTACCTATGCGCAGCAAGATGGCAATGTGGATGTATTTGTCAATTTTCAACAATTAAACGGCCGAGGTGCTTCAGGTGTCTCCAAATCTTTTAATGAGATGGTCAGTTACCTGAATGAATTTCAAATAGAGCAGACAGGCTTTGTGTATTTAGTCGATGCCAATGGATTAGTGAAAATACACCCTAACTCCGTTTATGCCGAAAAGCAGACTCTTTCTGGATTATATTCAGACATAAATTCAGCCAACTTATTGAAAAAACAAGATTTCGCCTTTGAATCTAACGGCCACACTATTATTGCTTCGAGCTTTATTGAAAGCTTGGGATGGTATGTTGTCGCCGAAGTACCGGAAGCCGAACTTTATGTTGGTTTAAATGAAGCACGAAACTACATGCTACTCACCCTACTGGTAAGTATTTTAGTCTTTATGGGCTTAATCTTTATTCTGGCGAAAAACTTGGTGAAACCCCTAATAAAAATGGCCGAAGCTTTCGAAGAGCTCGGTGAAGGCGAAGGCGACTTAAGCACCAAAATTAATGAACATGAAGCTGAAGAAGTTGCAAGGCTGGCTCGAGGTTTTAATGCCTTTACGAATAAGATCCGCAATGTGGTGGTCGATGTTTCTCAAACCTCTACAGATGTCAGACATGCGTCTGAAGCGACTTACAGTGATGCTGAAAAACTAAAATCCGTAGCGAACCAACAACGTGATGAGAGCCATCAGGTCTCGGTCGCCATGAGCGAGATGGGCTCAACCATTTCCGATATTGCCAAAAATGCTAGCGTTGCGGCCACGGCCTCGACCGAAGCAAATGATGTGGCTCACAATGCGCAGTCGACCGTCTCTGAATCAAGTCAAACAATTGAAAGCATGGCTTCAAATATGGACTTGGTTTCAACCAATATAGATACTTTAGCCGAAAAAAGTGATGCCATTAGTAGCGTTTTAGACGTTATCCGTGGCATCTCAGAACAAACCAATCTATTGGCCTTAAACGCCGCTATTGAAGCCGCTCGCGCAGGTGAACAAGGCCGTGGTTTTGCGGTAGTGGCAGACGAAGTTCGTAACTTAGCACAACGTACTGGTGAATCAACTGATGAAATTCACGAGATGATCACCGAGCTGCAAACCGGCGCTCGCAATGCTGTAGATTCGGTTCACCAAAGCCGCAGTCATGCCCAGCAAAGTGTTGAAGCCTCAGCTAAAACGAATGAAGCATTGGAAGAGATTGTACGGAATGTTAAGAATATTTCAGATCTGAACTTCCAAATTGCAACAGCAACAGAAGAACAGGCTGCGGTAGTGAATGAAATTAACAGCCACATTGTGAATATTAGCGACAGCACAGAGCAAAGTGCAGCGGCTTCTACCAGCATTGAATCATCGAGTAATGCTTTAAAAACGATGTCGCAAGCATTAGAGCAATTGGTCAGCCGATTTAAGATTTAGAGCACCCCTACAAAAAAAGGAATACCCTCGGGTATTCCTTTAACTTCAAATCTTATTCAATGCCATACGCATAATATGTTGCGGCCCAGCAGTACCGCCCAAGTACAACTCCCCTGAATCAATAAAGCCAGCTTTAATATAGGCATTAATTGCACTCGGATTTTTGCAGTTTACGGTCAATACCGCAGTATTAAATTCAGCAAAGTGTTTTGTTGCATATTCACGAATAGCTTTGCAAGCCTGTTGACCAAACCCCCTGCCCTGATAACGCTGATCGATGAAAAATGATCGCACCCCCAACTCAGTTTTGCTGGCAAATTCATGGCACTTCGCAAAGTTAGTATCAAACCGAAAAAATCCAACTATGCCTTTATCTTGGTTTTCTATCACTTGGCGATGCATTCCTTCGACCTCTTGAAGTAGCTCAGCTACCTCGCCAACAAATGGCACTTGACTCGTTGCAACTGACAAGGCTAATACGGCCGAGCGATCTGCCTCTTCGAATTTTCGTAAGCTAATCATCATTGAGCCCCTAATTTAAACAATATAAGAGGACTTTCTTACATTGCATCGTTATTTTTTAGAAATTTTCGACGCGTAAAACATAATATTATGATCTACAGCGCTAATCTTAACGTATGAAACTACGAATCTAAAAGTAACCGAGCAATGAATACAATGACTAGACACTACCTACTGTTCGGTGCCAACAGCGCAATTTCAAAAGCGTATATATCACATATATTAGATAAAGAGCCTAATGCGACAATATACGCCGTGAGCCGTCAAAACCCTATGAAAAATGCAGTGGAATATTTGCACTGCAATTACTCGCCAGAAAGCTTAAACAGGGTTTCTGAACAGTTGCATCAACTTAATGTAAGGCCACACCAAATTATCCTATTCAACGGCGTACTTCATACCCTTAGTAATCAACCCGAAAAACGCTTAGAAGATATTGATGCCAATTATTTTCAACAGCTTTTTACTGCCAATACACTTACGCCATTGCTGTGCTTGCAAGCTGTATTTCCGTTGCTGAATCATAACCATGATTGCACAATCACAGCCCTTAGAGCTCGAGTTGGAAGCATAGAGGATAATCAGCTAGGCGGTTGGTACAGTTATCGCGCCTCAAAATCGGCATTGAACATGCTATTTAAAACCGCAGCGATTGAGTTATCAAGACGTTCCAAAAACACACGGCTGGTACTTTTTCACCCTTGTACCACTGACACGGCATTATCCAAACCGTTTCAGAAAAACTTACCCGAACATAAGTTGTTCAGCCCAGAATTTGTAGCCAATCAACTGTTTAATTTGCTTAGCAACGCCCAACAGTTTACGAAACCCAACGAACCTGCGTATATTGACTGGCAAGGTAAACCAATAAACTGGTAAGGATGTTTAATGCACTACTCTCAAGAATCATTGGCGACACTCGACAGCCGCTTTAGAGCGCACCTTATTAACTCACTTTCTGGTTTTAAAAGTGCAAACCTAATTGGCACGCAAGACTCACAAGGCCAAACTAATCTGGCCATTGTCAGCTCAGTATTCCATCTAGGCGCTCACCCTCCTTTGGTTGGCATGATCATTCGCCCCCACAGTGTAGCTAGACACACCTTTGAGAATATTTTAGAAACCAAGGTTTATACCATAAACCAAGTAAACGCAGATATTGTTTCGCAAGCGCATCAAACCTCAGCACGATACGATAAAGAAGAATCTGAATTCACCATGACCGGCTTAACACCTGAAACCCTAGCCGACTTTAAAGCGCCTTTTGTTGCCCAGAGCCACTTAAAATATGCTGTACAGTTTAGAGAGCACCAGCACCTTGCCATCAACGGTACCGAACTGGTCATTGGGGAAATTATTGACTTACATGTGAAAGATGGCGCGATTCAAGAAGATGGTTTTATAGATTTGGAAGCAT